>NC_020888.1:345000-664642 GCF_000355675.1 Thalassolituus oleivorans MIL-1
GACTCTACGGAGTCCGAAGTGGTCGATGCCATGCTTCCAGGAAAAGCCTCTAAGCTTCAGTTATAAAGAGACCGTACCCCAAACCGACACAGGTGGGTAGGTAGAGAATACCAAGGCGCTTGAGAGAACTCGGGTGAAGGAACTAGGCAAAATGGCACCGTAACTTCGGGAGAAGGTGCGCCGGTTAGGGTGAAGGACTTGCTCCGTAAGCTCTGGCCGGTCGAAGATACCAGGTGGCTGCGACTGTTTATTAAAAACACAGCACTCTGCAAACACGAAAGTGGACGTATAGGGTGTGACGCCTGCCCGGTGCCGGAAGGTTAATTGATGGGGTTATCTTCGGAGAAGCTCTTGATCGAAGCCCCGGTAAACGGCGGCCGTAACTATAACGGTCCTAAGGTAGCGAAATTCCTTGTCGGGTAAGTTCCGACCTGCACGAATGGCGTAACGATGGCCACACTGTCTCCACCCGAGACTCAGTGAAATTGAAATTGCGGTTAAGATGCCGTATACCCGCGGCTAGACGGAAAGACCCCGTGAACCTTTACTATAGCTTCACAGTGAACTTTGAATTGTCTTGTGTAGGATAGCTGGGAGGCTTTGAAGCGAGGACGCCAGTCCTTGTGGAGCCAATCTTGAAATACCAGCCTGGTCAATTTGGGGTTCTAACTCTGGTCCATTATCTGGATCGAGGACACTGTGTGGTGGGTAGTTTGACTGGGGCGGTCTCCTCCCAAAGAGTAACGGAGGAGCACGAAGGTCGGCTAATCTTGGTCGGACATCAAGAGGTTAGTGCAATGGCATAAGCCGGCTTAACTGCGAGACAGACACGTCGAGCAGGTACGAAAGTAGGTCATAGTGATCCGGTGGTTCTGTATGGAAGGGCCATCGCTCAACGGATAAAAGGTACTCCGGGGATAACAGGCTGATACCGCCCAAGAGTTCACATCGACGGCGGTGTTTGGCACCTCGATGTCGGCTCATCACATCCTGGGGCTGAAGCCGGTCCCAAGGGTATGGCTGTTCGCCATTTAAAGTGGTACGCGAGCTGGGTTTAGAACGTCGTGAGACAGTTCGGTCCCTATCTGCCGTGGGCGTTTGAGATTTGAGAAGAGCTGCTCCTAGTACGAGAGGACCGGAGTGGACGAACCTCTGGTGTTCCGGTTGTCACGCCCGTGGCATTGCCGGGTAGCTACGTTCGGACAGGATAACCGCTGAAAGCATCTAAGCGGGAAGCCCCCTTCAAGATGAGATCTCACTGACTCCTTGAGAGTCCTGTAGGGCCCTTGAAGACTACAAGGTTGATAGGTCAGGTGTGTAAGCGTTGTGAGGCGTTGAGCTAACTGATACTAATTGCCCGTGAGGCTTGACCATATAACACCCAAACTCGGAAGAGTGGTTGTTGACGAATTAAGACAAGCAGCCTTAAGTCTGCGCAAGAAAGACAAGCAAGAACGAGAATCTCGATACTCTTCATTGAAGAGCTCATGTATCCGACCTAATTTTTTTAAGTCTGCACTCCAGAGCGATTACGCCGGAGGTGAGACAGTCTTAAAAATACCAGTTTGCTTGACGACAATAGAGCTGTGGAACCACCTGAATCCATTCCGAACTCAGAAGTGAAACGCAGTATCGCCGATGGTAGTGTGGGGCCTCCCCATGCGAGAGTAGGTCATCGTCAAGCTCTTATTCTAAAACCCCCTTCCGGTATCGGTTGGGGGTTTTTTCTTGGCTGCGATTTACCGAATACTATTTGTTGAATCAGTCTAGAAATAGTTATAACCCTTCATTCTTTGGTGGCGTTGCAGTCCGGGTATCGGTACATAGCTGCTGAGTTTTAGAGTGTGCTAATTGAAAGTCTGATGTGTTGACACTCTTTTGCAGTTTTCGCGAGTTTATACTGGATATAGTGGCTTGAATCTTTACAGCAACTAGATGTAGTGGCTGTGGTTGCTAACAGACACATGTGGTAAAGTGTTTGAAATTGATAGGAATTCGTGGCGATTTATGTCCGAAGCACCAGATTTTAGCCAAGTTAGCTGTTGGGGTAATGTAGTCTTGCTGTAAAGAGTACGCCCGTACCGCTAATAGAGGTTGAAGCAAATTCTGTAGCGCATATCCTATCGGTAACAAGAATTTAATAATAAAAACAAGTTGTCACCATATTCCAAGCCCTGTCCGACTAAACTAAATGTTGGTTAAGGTGTGACTTGTCCTCTAACGATTTACGAGGTCTCCAAGTGGTCAATAAAGCATACAGATCAATACTCGCATTAAGTGCTATGACGGCTAGTTTGTCGTCAGTTGCGCTAGAGGCTATTCCTGATGATGAGCTTAACCACTATACAGGTCAGGCATTCATCACGGTTGATGCATCTTCATACTCAGATGCTACTTTAGGTAATTATGAGTTTACTCGGGTGAATTTAGGTCTCGATATTGAGACTCTCTCGAATGCGGATGAGTTACGTATCGGAGAGTTTGATCGTAGTTACGGTGCTGACGGTACTGCTCCGATAGTTGATGATAATCGAAATATTGTATTCAACGCCGATGGAAGCGTCGCTGTGCACGATGCCGATATTATTATTCAGAATTTCGCTTTGGGACGAGTTGATAATTACAATGATCCAGAAAATGCTGAAATAGTTCCATTTAAAATTAAAGATCCATACATCGAGTTGGCCTATAAAACAGATCCGGCGAATTCTAGTATTCGTCGTATTGCTGGTGTTCGTATTGGCTTTGGTCAGGCTCAAGGTGACCTTTCAGGTGATTTGATTTCTCTGACTGGTAATTTAGAGGGAGAAATTCGTGGGCCTGGGTCTATTGCCTATGATGCAGCTTGCGGTGATGGTGGGACTGCAACTTGGTTACAATGTATTGAGTTGTCATTGGCGGCTAACACCGAAATTTATGCTGAGGTGAAGTTGCTCGATGGGGCTACTGGTGAGGATACGCTTAATGGTGCTCCTTACTTAAAGCGCGCATCATGGATTGGTGTGCCAACAGGCACCAATTTCGAATCTGACGATTCTGGTCTGATCGCGAGTTTAATTCCAACTTTAACAACTTCGGAGGATTGCGCTGTTATTGGTGTGACCGCGTGTTTCCGTACAACGAACTACCAAAGTGTATACGTTGGTGACCCGACTAAAGATTTTGAGAATGGATCTGCATCTGGAGCTTTTATATCTCTCCAGCTTGAGTCTGTGCCTTGGGAGGATTTGTCGGGGATCGCCGGTGCTTCTCGAGTTTATACAGAGAAGGGGGCATTCTTGAATATTGCCAAGTACGCCGACTCTAATGGCCAGCAACGTTATCCTCTTTATTTAGATTTATACAATGCTTTGACCGGTGAACCGCGTGTTGCTACATGTATTGGCCGGACAAAAGGATGCTAAAAATGAATAAAAAAATACTATGCACCTTTTTAGCTATAGCCCCCTTTTTTGCAAATGCAGATTTGGTTGCTCTAGATGACTCTGTATTATCAAATGCGACGGGTGAAGGCCTAGGTATCGTATTAGAGGATTTTGTATTTAACGTTGATGATGCGGTTACTACTGTAACTGGCATTAAAAGCTCTAGTCCCGACGGCGGTATCACAGATGGTCGTGATGTTACCGTTGATTGGACAGAGTTTTATGTTATGGGTGAAGGCAGTCAAAATGGTACTGTCGAGACGCCAGGACAAATAGGAAGCTTGGCTCATCCTTTGGTGCTGGAAACGCTGCCTGGCAGTGCTTTTGCTAGTATTGGCGATGATATTGCATTGCTACAACTAAGATCTGGTGAGTATACATACGCTTTAGAAAACACAGATAAGTATGCTAAATGGGCTCGGTATCAGGAGTGTGTTTACGGTCAGGCTGGATGTACAAATGCCAACGATGCTGTGACAGCGATTGAATCAATTGTTAGTCGTTTAACGTCAGAGAAAAACACATTAGAAGGGTTTTACAACGGTCAAATGGTGAGTTTGGAAAGTGGTATTAATAGCGACATCGCTTCACAGATTGTTCCCCAGCAAGAGGTTGTCGCAACACAGCAAGCTGAGATTGCTCCAGCATATGACACTATGGAAGCAGCTTGGACCGCTTCCGGTGAAGGTGTTGTTTTAGGGCAAAAATACGAAAATTGCGGGTTGTTTGGTACCTCTGAATGCACTACAGGAACCAAAGGAACTTATAACGACCGCGTTGATGATTATCTTGCGGAAGTTGACGATTATAACGTAGCTGAGCGAGAGCTTGCCCGTCGCTATCAAGAAACGCTTGATTCTAATGGTAATAGCTTAATTAAGAGGCTTCGCGATTATGAATCTTACCGTAGTTTATGTGGCGATGTAGAAGCTAGTAACTCTTGTGCTAACGGTTTAGTAGCAATCCGTGAGGGTGATCGCGAGGATGTCAACAATGTCGCGGTCCAATTAAGCGCGGGTTATAGCCGTCGAGCGGGTTTAGATATTGGCTCCAAGTTCAAGTTTACCGTGTATGACGAAGATAAAGGCGCTTACCGCGAAGATTTCATGGATATCGACATGAAGGGAGTTACTTTAGATGGCTCATACGTGAAGCTGTGGTCGCGTGATAATGAGTTAAATGCTGAATTGAGACTTAATTTGTATGCCAAGGAACTCAATATTGGTACTTGCGGTTCTGCCTGTAGTACACAAGCTCTTCAGGATTCAGCGACTTTGTTTATGGATAACTTCTATTTAAGTTTGTCGTTGGGTTATGGCGAAGTTCAACCACTTAAATTCAGTGTGACTGCAGATGGTAATTTTCAATTAGAGCTATCTGGAGTTGATAGTACCAACTATGAGGATTTTTACGACAATGCACAGAAAAGCTATTTGTATGTCGGTAATATCCAGCTAGGAAATGCTACAGCGGCTGCTAACAGTCTTGGTAGTCTAACTGTTGACGGTTTACGTGCGACTTATCTTAAAGTGACGAGTCACGACCTGTAATTGGCGCAGCCAATTGTGTGTGCCATAAAGGGGTATATCTAATGACAATAAGAAAAATAACAGCCTTACTTGGTCTAATATCTTCAGTATCTGTATTTGCTGAATTGGCTCCTATGGAAGAAGCTGAAATGGAATCAGTAACAGGCCAAGGTGGTGTGTATCTATCTGGTGAGCTTGCTTTTAACAAAGACGGTGGTCCTTTATGGGGAGCTACCTCTGGTCAATTTGATGAATTTGGTAGTGAGAAACAAGTTCGCAATTGTGGTACTGCATCACAACCGGAGGAGTGCGGTATACGCATTGCTGCCCAGCTCGACCAAGGCGGTTGGTATGTATTAGATGACTTGTCTGGTGGATTTGCATTTGAAGGGCTAACACTACGTACGAGTTTTCGAGAAACAGCGTTGAATTACGATGTTCGTGATGCTTCAGGCAATCCAGTGGTTGAGGCTTTTAATAAAGAAGTGGTTGAAATAGGTCTTCCGAAAACCGTATCGCTCAATAATTTCAAGTTTACTCTAGCTGTCGCAAATAGTGGTGAATGGAAGCCGGATGGAACTGTCCTTGCTGATGGTAATACGTTCCAGCAGACAAATTTGTTTGGTATTCAAATGAATGGCGATATTACGCTGAAAGGCAACTTGCTACTTTTCCCGGTGAATTGATTATGAAAAACATACTATTCCCAATCAGCGCCCTGGCTTTGGCAATTAATGTCAGTAATGTGTCTGCGCTTCAGCCTCTAGATGAATCTGAAATGTCTTCTGTCAGCGGTCAGTCAGGTATTACTTTAAATACTAGTACTGAAAGCATTGCAGCTTCCCAAATTAGTTATGAAGAAGATGGTGTTGCTCTACAGTTGAATGATTTTTCACTAACGGGTGTAAACGGTGCGAATTTCGATTCTTCATCAGTTATCGATATTGATGCGGACGGACGTTTAACAATTGATAGTATTTCCGGTTCTCGCGAGTTGTCTATTGGGAGTATCGGTCTGTCCGGTTCTAACAAAAGTTTTATGGGGATTGAGGGACGTTACGACTATACCTCTAAGTTTCACATCGCAGGATCAGGTGATGGCGTTTACGATTTATCGGGCTCTGAAGTGCAAATGCACTTTGATCGTTTGAATTTTACTGATGATGGTCTTGCTTGGATTCTCGATGACTATACATTTTCGGTGATTGTAAATTACGGACATTTGATGTTCGATAATGACACTATGACTATTGATATGGGGACTGAGTCGAATCGCGGGCTGCATTTGGGTTATAGCGTCGGTGCGGTTGGTATGAGCTTAGATGCAAATAACCCTATTGGTTTCGATGATCCGTTGGCTAGTACATTTGGTGCAGTGTCTTTTAATTTGGATGCTTACGGTACATTCAAAATCAAGGCCGGCGGTAAAACTGGTGAAGGTATAACCTTTATTCCAGGTTTAACCTTAATCAACGATGATGATAATGATGGCATCGATGGTAACGAAACCCCAGCGTTTATGTATACCGATGATGGATTTATCATGCTTGCTAAAGATTTTACTGGGACCTTTAGTACAGTTAGCGGATTCTCACTTGATTTAGAAAGTGACGCTGAAAGCCCTTATATGGCGATAAGATTTGCCGATTTTGATTTTGCTTATAGCCTAAATGATTTGGTTTTGGGTGGTACCCAAGCAGATTACGATAACGGCTTATCTCAAACTCTTGGGAGTTTTAAAGGAGAATTCCATTTTAGGGATGACCTCGTTAATAATCGTTTGAATTATCTCTATTTCCGCCCTGGTGGTGCTGTTGGTAATGATGGTATTACAGCAGATATCTCGTGGAATATAGTGTCAGATCCATATGTGACTGCTACAGATGCTCAGGGTGATTTTAATAAGCCTGGGGCTCTGAACACTTATTTGGCCATGAATGACAACGGTAACTATGTTTATTTCAATGGTTTTAATAGTTATGGTATTGGTCGTGTAACCATGGATATGACCAGTTACGCAGCAAATCCAGGAACTGGTGGTTTGTATGGTGCGACCGGTTTATATAGTGATAACTATGACGGTAATTTCGACGGTCTACGCATTGGTTTTGAAGATTTACAAGGTTCGTACAGTTTTGCTGGTGTAACCGTTGGTCGCAGTGAAGAGGAAGCCTTAGATGCTCCATTAATGGGTGGTACAGAGTTATTACTGGCCCTAGAAATCTTCCCGTCATACGACTTTAAAATGAACGGTAACCTCACGATTGCTGCTGGTAACATTAATACTGGTGGCCAAGGTATTACGCTAAATACTGATCTGTATATATCGGAAGCGAATGCTGCGTTAACAGTAAATGAAGAGGGGCGTGGTGTGTGGTTGACTGGAACTACCTATGACATCCACATGCGCAATGCAACTCTGGACGTTACCGACAACGGATTAACGATCAATAAAGGTCTTGCATGGTCCACTATTCGGGTTAGCGATATCAAGTTTGGTGACAAGGTTAATGGTGAATCCTTAGGCACCTTCGAGTTATCACGACTTGAAGATGGAACAACTATTTCGGTTGCATCCGGTGGTGCAGGCCAAGTTTGTATCGGTGGTTCAGGTGCTACAGCGGCGGCATGTGGTGCCGACGGTGGCCGTTTCGAAGATCGCGGCGATCAAGGTTTAACAGTTAAAGTTCGAGCAATCTTTGTGAAAGATGATGGTACAGATCCTCGCTATGCGGGCAAGGGTAATAGTTTCTCTTGGACTCAACCAAACGGTACGACTCTTGCCCTAAACAACTTCAGCACAAATGATGGTACTGGCAATCCAAATCAAAATGACTATGGTTTTAACGTGGATTTAGCTATCGACGTTGCTGAAACTGTTGTTTTAGATGATTTGGGTAATGAAGTATTAACTGCAGCTGGTGAACGTCCATTAGGCTTCGCAGTATTCGGTCGTGTTCATTTTAAACAGCTGAATATTGATGGACTTACATTAGCGGCTACGCCTACCAGCACTCCACAAACCTTGATTCAAGGTATTGTGATTCAGAATGCTGATATTCAAGCCAACTTAACGGCGACTCCGATCCGTTAATCTATCATGCTGCGGTGACCAGTGATCAGGCGTATACTATGCGCCTGATTCATTGGCAGCGGAGACCCTCATGAGCCAGCAAGATCGTTTAGTCATTTTTGATACAACTATGCGTGACGGGGAGCAAAGCCCTGGCGCCTCAATGACTAAAGACGAAAAAGTTCGTATTGGTAAAGCTTTAGAAAGAATGCGCGTCGATGTTATCGAAGCGGGTTTTGCTGCTGCCAGCCCCGGTGATTTCGCTTCTATTCAAGCCGTTGCAGATGCCGTTCGTGAAAGTACTATTTGTAGCCTTGCACGTGCAGTTGATCGCGATATAGAACATGCTGCAGAAGCTCTTAAGCGAGCTGAACGCGCTCGTATACATACTTTCATCGCCACCTCTCCTATTCATATGAAGTACAAGCTTCGTATGGAGCCTGATGCGGTTGTTGAGCAAGCAGTGTATGCCATTAAGAAAGCTCGTAACTACGTGGATGATGTCGAGTTCTCTTGCGAAGATGCCGGTCGTTCTGATATCGACTTTTTGTGTCGCATTATCGAAGCCGCAATTAATGCAGGTGCTAAAACCATCAATATTCCCGATACGGTTGGTTATGCTATTCCTGATGAGTTCGGTCGTACTATCCGTACTTTACTTGATCGAATCCCAAATGCAGATAAAGCAATCTTCTCGGTTCACTGCCATAACGATTTAGGTTTGGCTGTGGCAAATTCGTTGGCGGCTGTGACAAATGGCGCACGTCAGGTTGAATGTACTATCAACGGTTTGGGTGAACGTGCCGGTAATGCGGCATTAGAAGAGTTGGTTATGGCAACTCGTACCCGTACCGATTTGTTTAATATCTCAACAGGCATTGATGCCACGCAAATTGTGCCTACCTCTCGTTTGGTTTCATCTATAACAGGTTTCCCGGTACAGCCAAACAAAGCTATCGTTGGTGCAAACGCATTTGCTCATGAATCAGGTATTCATCAAGACGGCGTGCTAAAACATCGCGAAACTTACGAGATTATGAAGGCTGAAGACGTAGGCTGGGGTGCTAATAAAATGGTTATGGGTAAGCATTCAGGTCGTGCTGCATTCCGTAGTCGTTTAACAGAGCTCGGCGTTACATTTGCGACCGATGCTGCTTTAAATGATGCTTTTGCTCGTTTTAAAGAACTTGCCGATAAAAAGCATGAGATCTTCGATGAAGATTTACAGGCGTTAGCCTCAGAAGCAATTACAGATTCAGTGGAAGACGTTTACCGTTTAGTTTCACTTGAATCGCACTCAGCTACTGGAGAAGTTCCTGCAGCTGAACTGGTTGTTGCTAAGTCTGGTGTCGAACATCGCAGTAAATCGGAAGGTGGTGGCCCAGTTGATGCGGCGTTGAAAGCGATTGAAGCAGTTGCTTGTTCTGGTGCTAATTTACTGTTGTATTCGGTTAACGCAATTACCCAAGGTACTGACGCGCAAGGCGAAGTAACCGTGCGTTTGGAAAAGGGCGGTCGTATTGTGAATGGCAGCGGTGCTGATACGGATATTATTGTTGCTTCGGCAAAGGCGTATATCCACGCATTGAACTTGCTCGAGTCAGGCAGCTCTCGTCAGCATCCGCAAAACGACGGTGTTTAGTCGTTATGCTTGAACAGCAGCGCATAGATTATCTTAGTGCTATGGGCATCACTCAATGGATGCCCCGCGCTGTTTTACCTCATGCTGCTACTCCGCGCTGGCTTTCAGATGTCACGCAAGCTCCAGAAGCTAATGTGGGTAGGCTGCAGCAACCAAGTCGCGGCGCCAATGCTCCTGTAGCGGCTGCTGATCTACTATCTGGTTTTGCTGTCAAAGCGAAAACCTCAACGGCCGAGCCTGTCCGTGTTACTTCACCATCGGCCCCTGATAGTAAAGTCATTACTCCTGAAGTGAAGTCGAGCGTTGGTGCAATTGACGACAAGGTTCGAGACCTTAGCGTCGATAATTTAGCGTCTTCGCCGGGTATTCCTCCTCGTTTCCAGCTGCACTTTTTGCGAGTGTCCGGTGGCGGCATTTGGATTTGTGATCAGAGTGTGGCTCCAGAGCATCTTCGTCGCTTTGCTCATCGAGTGTTAAAAGGCATGCAACAACCAATGGATTTATTGCCGGTGCCGGTGAAATTCAATTGGCCTTTTATTGAATCTAAACACGATGATCAAAGCGAGCCTGTGGCTCTGCAAGCGCTTAATGCACAATGGCGATTCTTTGCAGATCAAGGCGTTTCCTATGTCTTAACTTTCGGTGATGATAGTCGTCTGTGGTTGGCTCGTATTGGTGTGCAATCGCATTATCATCATCCGCAATTTATCGATATGCTCAGTAACGCAAGTGACAAACGTCAATTGTGGCAGGCGTTACGCACAATTCCTGCTCACTAAGAGGCTGTTAAATGTCGGTGCGCGAAGCAACAATAGATGATCTAGTGGCGCTTATGTTGATAGAACGACGTGCGCACGAACATTCTTGGGCAGAAAGCATTATGTTGCGGTATTTAAATAAGCCTCAGACCGTTTGGGTTTTGGAGTTTGATAATAGCGTTCGTGCTTATGCTGTTGTTACCGTTATTGCTGGCGAAGCGGAGTTATTAATGATTGCGGTAGATCCCGACTATCAAGGCAATGGGCATGGAAGAGCATTAATGGAGTTTTTAATTACGCATATTAAAACGCGAGCAGCTGAGCGATTTTTTCTTGAAGTAAGAGAAAGCAATATGCCTGCTATCGCTCTCTATGAGTCGTTGGAGTTTTGTCAGTCGGGTTGTCGCAATAACTATTACCCTACTGCGACGGGGCGTGAAGATGCGCTTATGTACTGTCTCGAACTGATTGACTAATGTTATCGATTGTTGATTCTTCAGCAAGCGGTTGGCTATATACCATCGTAGCTGCGATTATTCTTGGGCGAGTAATATCCGATTATTCATGGACGGTTTTTTATAAACATCGAGGTGCCCAGCATCTGTTCTTCGGCAGCATTGTCGTGCTATTTGCTTTTGCATCGATGAATGCTGGCATTTTGCCGGGAATGAATTTCCATATACTGGGTTATACCGCGATTACATTGATGATGGGGTGGCGGCTGGCTTTCGTTGCAAGTGCCTTGGTAGAAGTATTGCTCGTTTTTAGCGGATCTATACATTGGCACGACGTTGGTATTAACTTTTTATTGAGTGCAGCTTTACCGATTTTATTTTCTTATTATTTTTTTAAAATTGTTTATCGGCGCTTAAAGCATAATCCATTTGTCTATATTTTGGTTGCCGGGTTTATTAATGCTGCATTAACTCAGGCTTTGCATGCCGTGGTTTTGAGCGCATGGTTCGGTTGGTATGAAGCCTATGCGTGGAGTAAGATTTGGGATGACTACTGTCGTTACTTGCCATTAATGATGTTCCCCGAAGGTGTTGTAAATGGCATGTTTATTACCGGAATGGTGGTTTTTCATCCTCGCTGGTTAAGTACCTTCGATGAAGATTCCTATTTTAGTTCGTAATATTTATTAATTACGAGGGGCGTGCTTTTGTAGTTTCCTCTGTAATGTTCTTCTATGCATATTCAGCGCCCTAGCAGTGGCTGATATATTCCCCTCAAATTCATTTAATATTCTTTGGATGTGTTCCCACTCAATACGATCAACACTCATCACGCTTTCGTCTTGCTCGGTATCGAGAGCTGGAGTGTCGTCAAAGGCTCGCAAGAGTTCTTGTAGTGTGGCTGGTTTATGCAGGTAATTGTGCGCTCCGCGCTTAATGGCTTCCACCGCCGTGGGAATACTGGCATAACCGGTGAGAATCACGATACGAGTGCTGGGCCAGCGCTCAAGCAGTTTGCCTATAATGTCGAGCCCAGATACATGCTCTAGTCTTAGGTCGAGGGAAATAAAATCGGGAGCCTGTTCAATGTGTGCTAACTCGTCAGGGCTGGCAATCCACTGTGCAGAGTAATTTTGGCGCTCTAGGCTGCGCACCATCACTTGGCCAAAATGTGGATCATCATCTATTACCAGCATACTTGGATTCATATTGCTCATTGTTCCTCATGCTGTATCACTGGGAGTTGGAGTAAACAAAAACTACCACCGGTACGTAATGGGCGAAGATGTATTTCTCCACCAAACTGCTCGACGCTGGCATTGCTTAAATAGAGACCCAAGCCCATACCTTGATCCTTCATCGTCGAGAATAAAGCATCCTCTTGGATGTGTTGCGCTGCCTGAGGATCAGGCTGAACAATGTCTAACGACCAGAAGCCATCACGAACATGGGTTCGTAGTTGTATCGGTAGGTTGCCGGCTTCTGTCGCATTGTTGAGTAAATTGAGCAGTGCTTGATCAAGTAACGGCGAAGCTGCAATGACAGCATCCGTGTCGCAGCCCAAATCTTCCCAAAGCGCGTTAGGCTGGCTCAGACGCCAACGGTGCAATAACAGTTTTAGCCAAGCACTGGCTGAGTGAAGTCCGCTGTGTTGTGCTTGGCGTCCCGAATAAGCAAGCTGCTGCAACGATTGGCGACAGGTGCTGACTTGAGCCTGCATCATCTTTAAGTCTTTAGGATTGAGAGGTTCATTTGGGGTATGAGTTAACTCTTCTAACAGCATGTGCAATGTCATTAGTGGTGTGCCCATTTCATGCGCCGTTCCTGCCGCTAGTGTGGCAATACCAATCAGTTGTTCGTTTTTAAGTTGTTGTTCGCGCAGTTGTTGAATTTGCTGCTGTTGGCTTTGGCGGTCGCGCATCAATGTGGGCAGGAAGATGACCATGATAAGAGTGCTAATAACGAACGTTAGCCACATCCCCGCTAAGTGCCAATCGAACAAAGTATGGCTACCTATACCGTGAGTGGTGCTGTTCATCAGTGGTTGATACCACTGACTGAGTGCGCTGTAATCCACGACTATTACTATGGCGAAGGCGATAGCGAAACGCAGTGGCAAGCTATAAGCGGCAACCATCATTAACACTAGAAAATAGGATATAAAAGGGTTGGTGGCACCGCCGGTAAAATACAGTAATCCGGTGAGCAATTGAGTTTCTATTGCTAGGTGTATAGCGAGTGCTTGCTCACCGCTTGAGCCTCGTACTATCTGCCACAGAGTAATCCCCAGTAGCGGTAAATAAGCTGCCAACATGGTCCATGCACCGGTTAGCATCTGAAAGCCAGAAAAGCTCAACCAACTGATGAATAACAGCCATACCAGAGCGATTGAGAGCCGCAGCCAGCCAAGACGAGCTAATACGCGATGAGAGTTCAAAAGTCACATTGTCCACTAAAACATCCCGCCATTGTGCCGCGACTGTACCTAAGTGCAAAGAATTTAAGCTATGCTTAGAACACAGTCCTGACATAGATCAGGCTCCTCAGCTAGCGGCGAAGGAGTACGACGATGCCAAGATTCACTCTGCCATCGATGAAACTGCGCTACGCAGATGCTTTACTTCCTAGTCTTCTGTTATTGGTTTATATAACCATCACATATCTTTCCGGCTTTGCCTTGATGATTAACGGCCACTCAGTGGTTGGCTGGTTATTTGGCATTTTGCTGCTCGCACACTCCATGATTTTAATTGCTTATTTGATACATGATCTTAGCCATCAGGCTTTCTTCATGGATCGGCGCGCCAATGAGTATTTAGGAAATGTGCTCAGTTTCTTGGTGGGGGCGAGTTATACCCCGTATGCCGACTTACGCAGTAAGCATATGCGCCACCACGTGGATCGAGCGGATGTTATCGCCATTGATTATCGTGCTTTTTTATTACGCCATCCCTTATTGTTGCGCGTCTTTCAGATGGCCGAGTGGTTGTATATTCCTGCAATTGACATTCTTATGCATGGTTTGGTTATTGCCAGCCCCTTTATTTTTAAATCCTATAAAGCGCTGCGCACGCGGGTGCTTATTATGTTGGCAATTCGGATCGTTCTCTTCGCTATATTGGCTTGGACTGCTTGGCAGGCATTGGTGGGATATTGTTTGGCGTATGTGTTGTTTATACATGTATTGCGATTAATGGATATGCATCAACATACTTACGATGTCGTTGTTGGCGTTGATGAAAAAGGGCATTTACGCCCAGATGCTGACTATGAGCGGCAGAATACCTACTCCAATCCTTTGGGAAACTCACGTTTGATCAATTTATTGGTGTTAAATTTCGGTTATCACAATGCTCATCACGAAAAGCCGACGGCTCCTTGGTATCGATTACCAGAATTACATCGAGAGCTGTATGGTGATAGGCCGACGCTGAACACATTCCCTATTCGCGAAGTGCTGAGTAATTTGCATCGCCATCGAGTCGCGCGCGTGATTGCTAGCGATACCACGAGAATGGGGGGCGAGACGCCTAATTTCGTAGGCTTGTATGGCGTCTCTTTTCTCACCACGATTTAGTTTTATGGCATGAGCGACTTATACAGCCACTTTAGTTATCCAGTATATCTGTGGATAAGACTTTGGATAAGTTTGGTAAAACTGCTCTTTGCCCTGATTTTAAAGGGCTTTCCCTCAGAACGAGCAAAATTTAAACGCTCGTTCTAATTCTCTCTGAGGCGCATATTATCTAGATCTGATCAAGGCGCTGTTAGAAAAAATAACAAATTAAAATGCTTGGCATCGCGGACTATAATGTCGTATGTGAAAAATAATTCTGTGGATAACTCTGTTAGTAAGCTGGTAGGTACTTGTCAGTATGAGACGTAACCCCTCGATACTCGGCGCTTTCTTCAAACACGAGATCCGCGCTTCACCATTTACCCCAATTTTGCGATAATCGCCCCCCTCCCGAATTCACCCCGTCAGGCGCTGATTGTCATTATGAAACCGCAAATTGCCGAGTTATTGTCTGCTGCCATTGAGGCACTGAAATCCCAAAACCTGCTCCCTGCTGATCTGGAAGCTAGCATTCAGGTAGACAACACCCGTGATAAGGCGCATGGCGATCTCGCCACTAACCTTGCGCTGACTTTGGCTAAGCCTGCGCGCAAGAGTCCGCGCGACATTGCCACAGCATTAGTTGCAGCCTTACCCGCTAGTGAATTAGTGAAAAAGGTCGAAATTGCGGGCCCTGGCTTTATCAACTTCTATCTAAGCGATGCTTCAACCAACACCTTGTTACGCGCTGTGCTTGAGCAAAAAGAGCAATACGGGCGCAGTAACGAAGGCGATGGGCGCAAAGTGCAGGTTGAGTTTGTTTCTGCCAACCCAACTGGGCCATTACACATCGGTCATGGTCGTGGTGCAGCGGTAGGCGATTGCTTGTGTCGTTTGTTTGAAGCCACAGGCTGGGACGTTACTCGTGAATTTTATTACAACGATGCTGGCGCACAAATTAATAATCTAGCGCTTTCTGTGCAGGCTCGTTGCAAGGGCTTTACACCAGACCATGAAAGCTGGCCGGAAGATGGTTATCGCGGTGAATACATCGTCGAACTAGCGAAGAGCTATATGAATGGCGATACCGTTGAAGCGGCAGACCAGAGCTTTACCGGTGCAAAAAATGCCGATGATTTAGAGGCTATTCGTCATTTCGCAGTGGCGTATTTACGCCGTGAACAAGATTTGGATTTAAAGGCCTTCGCGGTCGATTTTGATGTGTACTTCCTAGAGTCGTCTTTGTACTCAGAAGGCAAGGTCGAAGCGGCGGTCAATAAGTTAATTGAAAACGGTTACACCTACGAAGACGGCGGAGCCCTATGGTTGCGTACTACTGACTTCGGCGATGATAAAGATCGTGTGATGCGTAAAACGGATGGTGGCTATACTTATTTTGTTCCGGATGTCGCCTATCATTTCGATAAATGGCAGCGTGGTTTTGTCCGTGTCGTGAATGAGCAAGGTGCGGATCACCATAGTACTATTACTCGTGTACGCGCTGGGTTGCAGGCATTAAACGCAGATATTCCGCAAGGCTGGCCCGACTACGTATTGCACCAGATGGTGACGGTTATGCGTGGCGGCGAGGAAGTGAAAATTTCGAAGCGTGCGGGTAGCTACGTTACCTTACGAGACTTGATTGACGAAGTAGGTCGTGATGCCACGCGTTATTTCTTAGCGGCGCGTAAAGCTGATGGTCAATTAACGTTTGATATTGATCTAGCGCGTTCGCAGTCGTCTGATAATCCGGTGTACTACATCCAATATGCCCATGCGCGTGTGTGTTCTATTTTCCGTAAACTGGCAGAAAATAATTGGACGTGGGATCAAGCAACTGGCTTGGCCGCATTGGGTTCTTTGGCGCTGAATTCTGAAAAAGATTTAATCGTAAAATTAGGCCGTTACCCAGAAGTCGTGCGTAACGCTGCTAATGCGAATGAACCGCACCAAATAGCCAACTATTTGCGCGATTTAGCGGGTGAATTCCACACTTATTACAATTCTGAGAAAACCTTAGTGGAAGAGGTGGATGTGCGTAATGCTCGCCTGACATTGGCAGAGGGTGTGCGTCAGGTTATCGCTAATGGTTTAGACTTACTCGGTGTGAGTGCTCCGCAAGAAATGTAATGCGGTTGTGATAGTTATAAATACATACAACATTAAAGTCATTACTCAATAGGGCAATATCATGGCGGAAGGTTCTAGTCGCGTACCAGGTTGGGTTTGGGTTACCACCCCAGCCATTGCCGCGGCTTTTGTCGGTTTTATCGTATTTTTATCCACCGTACCAGCGGGTAATGAATTAGACGCGGTAAAAGGCGATGCTCGTAAGGCGTTAGAGCAAGGTGTAGAAAAAGCACGCTCGGATGCAGCCAATGCGGCAGCGGTTAAACCGTCTTACGACTTTTATAAGCTACTTGAGAAGCAAACAGTCGATGTGCCAGAGGTAGAAGCGTATCGCTCAACGCCTAAAGACAATGTTAATTATGAATATCGCCTGCAAGCAGGTTCATTTCGTTCTGCTAATGATGCCGAGCGCCTTCGTGCTCAGTTACTATTAGAGGGCCTAACGGCTTATCAAGAGGGCAGTACCGTCAACGGCTCAACTTGGTATCGAGTATTTGTTGGCCCATTTAAAAACCGCTCTAAGTTAAATAAAGCACAAGATACGTTGGTTAATATGAATATTAGTCCTTTGGTTTTAAAGCAAAAGAGCGACGGTTAATCTTCTTATGTCGGCTTGCAAGTGCATCCACAAGCCGACATTATCTTCCCACTGCTTACTCGCAAGGATGCCGCTATGACAACTCATTCTCAGCCGACTTGGCTATCCGCTTTACAGAATACCTTTGGTTTTAATTCGCTCCGAGAGGGGCAGCAACCGGTTGTTGAAGCTATATTGGCGGGGCGCTCTGCCGCAGCAATTTTTCCCACAGGTTCGGGAAAATCATTGTGCTATCAATTGCCTGCATTATTGTTACCACATTTAACTTTGATTGTTTCGCCACTACTGGCCTTGATGCAAGACCAAGTGAGCTTTTTGCGAAGCAAAGGCGTTGCCGCAGCGAGCTTGGATTCCACATTATCGCGAGAAGAATTGCAAAGTGTGCAGCAAGGCGTGCGCGAAGGTGCGATTAAAATTCTATTTATTTCCGTCGAACGTCTTAAAAATGAACGTTTTCGCGAATTTATTCGTCACGTGGCGATATCTTTGCTGGTGGTTGACGAGGCACATTGTATTTCTGAATGGGGTCACAATTTCCGCCCTGATTATTTAAAGCTACCAGAGTGGCGTCGTCAGTTTAATATTCCGCAGTCGTTATTACTTACCGCCACAGCTACGGAAAAAGTAGTGCACGATATGCGCCGGCATTTTGAAATCGCACCTAGCGATGTCGTAAGTACTGGTTTTTATCGTAAAAATTTACGCTTATTAGTACAACCCACGGCCATTGAAGCTCGAATTGATAAATGTGCAGAGTGGCTAAATCACCGTATAAAAAAAGGCGAAGCATTCGGCAGTGTTATTTATGTTACCCAGCAAAATACGGCGGATGAAGTAGCGCAAGCATTAAAACAGCGCATATCTGTTCCTGTTGAGGCTTATCATGCGGGCATGCAAAGCGAAAATCGTCAGGCGATTCAACAACGTTTTATGACAGGAACGACGCCTTGCATTGTTGCTACGATTGCCTTCGGTATGGGCATTGATAAAAGTAATATTCGCCAAGTGCTGCATTACGATTTGCCGAAATCAATTGAGAATTACAGTCAAGAAATTGGCCGAGCTGGGCGTGATGGCCGCGCCGCTGATTGTGTGTTGCTCGCCGATTTATCGGGTCTAACGGTGCTTGAAAACTACACCTACGGTGATACGCCCACCTTAGCGGCGATCACGCGCCTACTCGATACTATTCAGCAGGATACCGTGGGTATTAATCATGAGGGCCAAGGGCGGTGGGAAACCATGATGCTGCCTTTATCGAATCAAACAGATAT
This sequence comes from Thalassolituus oleivorans MIL-1, assembly GCF_000355675.1. Classification (NCBI taxonomy): domain Bacteria; kingdom Pseudomonadati; phylum Pseudomonadota; class Gammaproteobacteria; order Oceanospirillales; family Oceanospirillaceae; genus Thalassolituus; species Thalassolituus oleivorans. The sequence goes on from NC_020888.1 coordinate 363,441, forward strand.
CCGCCCTCTGCCGTTAAAGACTCTGTTAGTGCATTTAGAAATGGCGGGCTATTTAACGCCGTTATTTAGTTACTACGCCGAATATAGATTTCGTTTAGAAAGTGAGAGCAGTCTACTAGCGCATTTTGATGCGGAGCGGCAGCAGTTTTTACAGACTATTTTTCAATGCAGTAAAAAAGGTCGTACTTGGTACAGTTTGGACGTGCCTGCACTAGAGCAAGCCGCTGGGCCTGATGCACGTTTGCGTGCAGTGCGAGCACTCGAATATTGCTTCGAAAATGATTGGCTGACACTCGAAATTAAACAAATGACCGAAGTGTACCAAGTGCAAGCTTGGCCTCATGCAGAGCAGTCAGTAATTGCAGAAAAACTCTATCGTACTTTTTTGGAGCATCAGGAAAGCGATATTCAGCGCCTGCATAATATGATTGCGGTATTTCAATCCCAGCAATGTCTCAGTCGCCAACTGGCTGTATATTTTAATGACCACAGCATGAAACAGGATTGCGGTCATTGCTCTGTGTGTATGGGGCGTTGGCAGGCCTGGCCGCGACCAGTAAAGCATGCTCAGCAATATGATGTAGCGCAAGTAGTCACTTATCTATCGCAATTTGAGCAAGCCTATCAAACAATGTTTAAGCTACCTTCGGAAGCGGAAGCTAAGACACGTTTTTTGTGCGGCATGACGAGCCCTTGGTTAACACGATTAAAAGCGCGTGGAATAGCGAACTATGGTTGCCTCGAAAGTGCGCCTTATGCAACAGTATTGGCCATCGCCAAGGAACTCTAGGATGTCCAATGAGCATAGTGACCCGCACAGAAACTCTGGTAATCGATACCCCCGAGGGCAATCGCAATATTGCATGGCAAATGTGGCAACATCCAGATAAGCCTGAAGCGCCGCTAGTGATATGCGTGCACGGTTTGACTCGTAACCGACACGACTTTGATATGCTGGCAAAAGTATTAGCGGAAGATTATCGCGTTATAACCGTCGATGTTATCGGACGTGGAGACAGTGATCGTTTACAAGACGGCCAGCTTTACGGTTATCCCTTGTACGTCAGTCAAATGATGCAGCTATTGGAGTACCTAGAAGAAGAGACAGGGCAAAGTACCTGCTATTGGGTTGGAACCTCAATGGGTGGCTTGATAGGCATGATGATTGCCGCTCTGCCAAACTCTCCGATTAACAGACTCATACTCAACGATATTGGCCCTGTGATTCCATTAGCTGCGCTGCAGCGTTTGGGGGAGTACGTTGGTAAAGCGCCGACGTTCCATAATATCGTTGGCATTGAGCACTACCTAAGAATCGTTGCGCAGCCGTTTGGCCCATTAACGGATGCACAATGGCAGCACCTCGCGCGCTACAGCGCAGAGGATACCGGTGGTGGTGTGTGGCAGTTACGCTATGATCCGCAAATCGCCTTGGCCTTTGCCGGTCTGGATAGCGACATCGATCTAACCGCTGTGTGGACTGCCGTTGAATGTCCAGTACTCGTCATTCGTGGCGCTGAGTCTGACTTGCTCACGGCGGAGACGGCGAACGACATGCTGATGAGGGAGGGAACCGAGTTGGCAGTAATCCCCGGGGTTGGCCATGCGCCAGTATTGATGGATGACGAACAAATCTCTCTAGTGAGCGAATTTTTTAATCGCTAATGCCGTAATGGCTTAGTCGCATTTGCGGCTAGGCCTATCTTCACAAATATAATTGCCTGACTTTTTTACTCTTCTCTAGTGCGTTTCTGGCCGTGTTAGCTGACTTTCTATTACAGCTTACTGCTAGATTGCCACCTAGATCACAGTTCTTTTTGATTATTGTCATTAGTATCCGAATGTAACAAAACGCGCTAACAAAAAACGACACTGTAAAGCTGGAAAGAACCAAGAAGCTGGTCCTTACTATTGGTACAGAAGTTAAATCGATCGTAAGGTAATAGATCAATGGAAGAGAACGAAACTAACGGCTCAGGGCTAGTGCATATCCACGTGGTGGCCGCATTTACCTCCTGCTGCATATTGTTAACCGCTATGTTGATCGGTTAACTGTGAGAATGTTGTTTCTGACAACGTCGTCTATTACTTAAAAAAACGATCTTAAATCTTCCTTGTATATCGCGTTAAATTCTTAGTGTTTATCCTTGTAACTCAGTACTTTGGCTCTAGCGGCCATGCTTCCTCTTAATCTAGATCAATTTGAGCCGATGTGCCTTTTGCGCTTTGTTTAGTTTGCTTCGATCCACCTTGCTGCATACCATTTCTTAAAATAATAAAAATGGATGCTCTCTATGAAATTGGTGCAAACACTTGCTTTGTCTGTTTTGGGTATAGCGACCACAAGCTTAAGTTACGGTATGTCGTCGACACCGGAAGTTCCCTCACAGCCTCATGCGTCTGGCTATAGCGGTGATGTTGCATCGTTAGCACAAGGCTGTTTTTCTATTCAATCTCCTGCGACTGGAAACTATCTCAATCGTTTCGATCAGGGCGGAACTGTCGATGATGGCCTGTCTTATCATTTTGAAAATATTCCAGTCGCCGAAGCCGCTCAGTTCTTTATTAAGCCGACTGGCCCAGATGGCTTTTTATTAACAGATAAAGATGGCCGTTATTTGGCTAGCCATTTACCTGCAGCTGTTAGCGCAGGAACCTACGCAGGTGAATTCGCCGAATGGAAAATAGAAAAAGATTCCGATAATAATTTTAGTTTTAAGAATACCGCTTTGTTCATGAAGTTAGGTCATAAGACGAATAAAGGCAGTCTGTATTTTCAGAGCTTTCTAGATTTACTGAGTCTTAATTCAGAAACAGCTTATCGTTTAGTCGTGCAAAATAATTGCACAGCATTTCCTGAAGTTACCACAAACGTGAGTGGCAACGTCGATGGATTAAAAGGAAATGTAAATGAACCTGTTCGTGGTTTTGTTGATGCTCATGCGCACATTACTTCCTACGAATTTATGGGTGGTCGCTTTATGGCTGGCAAACCTTTTCACCGTTGGGGTGTTGAAGAAGCACTAAAAGACAGTGAAAGCGTACACGGAAAAGATGGCGCCCTTGATCTCATTGGTAATATTTACACCTTCGATGATATCACCATGCGTTACGACACCCGTGGCTGGCCGGATTTTCCTTGGTGGCCAAACCATAAGCAAATGAGCCACATGGGTTATTACTACAAGTGGATTGAGCGTGCGTATTTATCGGGATTGCGCATCATGGTAAGCAACCTCGTGGAGAACGAAGTGTTGTGTGCGGCACAGCGTACTATTAACCCAGAAGGTTGGAGTAGTGCCAATAGTTGTAACGTTATGGATAGCGTGCGTTTACAAGCTCAGCGTTTGCACGAAATGCAGGGTTATATTGATGCTCAGGCTGGTGGTGAAGGAAAAGGCTTTTTCCGTTTAGCGAATACGGCTGCTGAAGCTCGCGCGATTATTGCCGATGGAAAGATGGCCGTCATTATGGGTATTGAGGCATCAGAGACATTTAATTGCGGATTAAATGATTATTGTACTCGTGAAACCATCGAAGCGCAGTTACAAGAGATCTATGCTTTAGGTGTGCGAACCTTATATCCAACCCATAAATTCGATAATCAATTGGCTGGCTCAGCAGTAGAAGACGGTTTCATTAACTTAGGTCAGTGGTTGTCGTCAGGGCGATTCTTTGAAACTAAAGAATGTGATGAATATACCCAAGGACAGTATTTTAAATCCGGATTTCCGCTTATCGGGCAAATTGAAGGTATTAAACAATTACTCGAAACTCTGCATTTAAATCCTGAATACGATGAACATATTGAACACTGTAATTCACACGGATTAACAGAGCTTGGTGTTTATTTAGTAAACCGTATGATTGATATGAACATGCTTATTGAAATGGATCATATGAGCAATGATACGGCTGCAGCGGTTATGGATATCGTTGAAGCACGTAACTACAGCGGTGTTATTACTTCTCATAGTTGGATGCGTAGCGCTAAAGGTGGTGCTGTACACGACAATACTCGTCGTTTAATTGAAGCTGGAGGTTTTTCTTCGCCTTACAGCGTAGACGCGAATAATTTGACCGGTCGGATCGACAAGTACTTAGATATCGTTAAGCAAACACCTTATTTACAAGGTGTGGGTTTAGGTACCGATATGAGTGGCCTTGGTGGTCAGCCGGGTCCGCGTAGTGATGCCGACATGAATCCACTGGAATATCCATTTGTTTCAGAATTTGGCTTAACCTTTGACAAGCAGATTTCGGGTAATCGAGTATTCGACTTTAATACGGATGGTGTCGCCCACTACGGTATGGTCGCAGATCATTTGGAAGATGTTCGCGAACAAGCGCCAGAGCGCATTTACGAAACTATCATGAACTCTGCGGAAGCTTACCTGCAAATGTGGGAAAGAGCTGAGCAAGCAGGAGTAACGGAGCACTATAATCCATTGTAGTATTTATCCTGAAATAAAAAGGCGCTATTTATAGCGCCTTTTTATTTGCAATATTTTTATCGATCGGCTGCTCTCTTGAATGAATTTCAGCCATAAAAAAAGCCCGCATATTTCTATGTAGGCTTCTCAAATAATGGTGCCCGGAGGCGGAATCGAACCACCGACACGCAACCAACCCTCTGAGGCCCAGTATCTACGGGCTTTTCACTACGTCTGTGTGTATAAGTTAAGAAGCATTGTGTACCAGTAATGTGTTCAGACACAAGCCTAATGTTTGAGCTGGTGGGCCTAGTGTTCTGCTCAATTGATAAGTGCCAGAATTCGCCACTGGCGAAAACCGTATTGATAATAAGCAGCGAAATACAAACCAGTGGTTTTGCACTTATTATTATCAGGTAGTTAACTTATTGATTATAAATAAGAAAATTAATCGCCTTTACAATTCGCCGTCGAAAACAGCAGGAATTCTTATTAGTAAAGTTGGATGTGGCTGATTCCTTTAATGCTTATGTCTATCGTTGCCTGTTCGCCCACACTTGACACTTAAGTCCGCAGCCTTTAGCGTAGTAGGTAAGCTAGGCGTATCGCTTAGGTGCTCTTTAAACAATCGTATCTATCAGGGTCTGTATATCGGTCATAGCTATGGCCAGTCTGAGCTGTTCTCTTGGACTTTCTCTACTGCACAACTGCCTATCATTGTGATTGTGATGGACTATCTAGTGGTAGTGTTTGTGTGACGGGGATGCTTATTAAACATAAGCAGAACAGTGGGTTGTTGGAACATCATCACATTCTTTATCGGCCTGATTTGCAAAGACGGGGGCAATCCCGCCTGATAAAGGATAGATACAAATGAACCGGTGTTTAAAGAAACTTCTGACTTGGCTTAAGCATGTCAGAGAATCAATGCGCGATGATGATGATGTTCGTGTTAGAAGGTTAGTCGATTGGTTAATAAGACGCTTAGAGAGAATAATTGGGTTATATGATGAATATGGATGGTTGCTTTTCTTCGGTAAGCTCCTATTTCACATCATAGACCCCTCTTATCTCCAACGTCTTATCGAAATCCTTTCGCAATACCTCTAACAACACAATCCACTTTTTATTAAACTTAAATTTTTTTGCGTTTAAAAGGAATGTCAAAAGGACTTGAAAGCCACACCTCCGCTGTATCTACATGCTTCAATAGGCTCAATAAATAGCTTATCCCTCTTGCTGGGAGTTAGTCCTGACTCTCTTAAAAGTATTGGTGATGCCGCTCAGAAAATGTATCGAGAGGTTCCGCAAAAGAAAAAAGATGGCTCATTAAGAATGACCTATGATGCACATCCTTCACTGAAAAAAATCCAAGACAAAATATCGAAGCTTATTCTCAAGAAGGTTGTTTATCCAGATTATTTACAGGGTGGGCTTCCTAAAAAAGACCAAGTATCCAATGCGGCTAAGCATTCGAAAGCAATAATTCTTATTCAAGATGATATTGAAGATTTCTATCCATCGTTATCAGACACAACTGTGCGTGGAGTATGGCAGCAGTTTTTCAAGTTTTCTCCTGAAGTCGCCAAATTACTTACTTCACTGACAACCCTGAATGGGAAAGTGCCTCAGGGGGCTAAAACAAGCAGCTACTTGGCTAATTTGGCATTTTGGGACTGCGAGCATTTGTTGGTTCAAAAGCTGCTTGATAAAGATTTGACGTACACTCGATTTGCTGACGACATTATAGTTTCGACTCGCGCAATTATAAGTAATAGCGAAATTGCAGTTGTTAGAGCCTCTATTTACAACATGCTTGCTCTCAAGAGTTGTAAGCCTAAAAGGTCTAAAAGTCGTGTGTGTCGAAAGGGGACTCGATTATCAGTTACGGGGTTAAATACGTCTCTAAAATCACCAATGGTAAACAAGCAAGAGAGACGGAAAATAAGAGCGTTGTTGCATAATTTAGAGGTCTCAGTTTCTCTCAACGGATACACAGCGGAAAATGTAGCCGCATGGGAAAGTATTCGAGGAAAAGTTGTTAGACTTAAAAGGCTGCGGCATAAAGAAGCGCTGGGTTTTGACGAGAGATTACATTTACTTAAATCAAGATTGTTTAGTTCCAGCAGTGTCTTGTAGTTCTACGTTTATCTCTTTCTGTTTTGCACGCTTAAAGATAAATTTCAAGCCTCTATGGTTATGAAATAATTAATAGAATCTCACTGGGCAGTTCTACTGCTTTAGCCTCACCTCACCTGACCTTGAGCAGACATCAAGATATTCATTCAATTGATTGTATTCAATAAGCATAGGTAGAGCTTTTAGTCTGACCTTAAGTAAGGCTATGTCTTCTATCTTGATTTATATGCTTAATAGCTTAGGTAGAACCTTTAGTCTGACCTTAAGTAGACTCTTAGTCTTACTTACTAATACATATAGTTAACCTTCGGGGGGGGACTAAGTTCCCCTAGGGTGTGGGATATCAATTAAGAGTTAGGGGCTAGGTCAACCTTAAGACTACTCATAGTCTATCTACCTAGCTCTTATACCAGTCATATACTCAGTGTTTTCTTGGTGTATTTCATAGCTATGGTGTGGGTTATCAAATAACCAGTTCAATTAGAGAGTAAATCATCTACGAAGCCAGCCTATAGGGCACTGAGTCGCCTTTGTAAGCTCTCAGTGCTGTCGTGTGACTCTTTCTCTTCTCTGTAGGGTGAATGCTCGCGGCAACTAGCAAGGCGGCTTACAGGCTCTCTGAGTTTGTCTAAGCTATTGATTCCTTTGATATTCTTTGAACGGAACTGACACTGATATCGTGCTTAGTTGCAGTCTTACGGAAGGATAGTCCAGCGCCCAAGTCTGCTAATACTGCCTGTCTGACATCATCCTCTAAGCGTTTGGCGCTGCCTCCATTGTATTTACCTGCTTCCTTTGCCTTACGTATGCCTTCGGCTTGGCGCTCTCTAATCATTGACCTCTCAAATTCTGAGACAGCACCAAGCATTGATAGGAGTAAGTCATCCATTGGTGTCGATGCCTTGCCAGCATTAAAAGTCAGGTTCTCCTTGTGGAAGCGCACAGTAACGCCTTTACCTCTCCATTCATCTACCAGCATCCTTAGGTCTCTTAGGTTACGCGCTAGGCGGTCAATGGAATGTACGTGGATTGTGTCACCTTCTCTGACGTGACTCCTTAATGCTTCAAGCTGAGGTCTCTTTACAGTGCTGCCGCTAACCTTATCAGTGAATACCCTTTCAAAGGCGATACTGACATCCGCTAATTGGCGTTCGGTGCTTTGGTCAGTGCTTGATACTCGGATGTAAGCGAAGTCGGCCATGTGTACTCCTTTTGTATTCAATAGGGTCTAGACTTTTTGAATAATAACTGTATTCAGTTTTAAATCAACCCTATTGAACACGAATTTCTGTATTCATGTACTGTAGTCGGTGGGGTGTACCCTAATGAATACACTTGAGGACGGCATTAGGTGAAGGCTGGCCGTTAGATTGAGTGGATTGTATGCAGTGACCTAGGAAGCTTGAAGCATTGCCTCGGTGACGCTTAGGGGGCGTATGGGGGATTGGAGCTGTATAGAAATCATATAAAAGGCTCACAGATTTTTAGCGTATTTAGCTTTGGAAGACTGTAATAGCCATAGTGAAAGGACACGAAGCATCCAACACAGAGAGCGACAAAAGTCTCAGTGGGACTTTTGTCGTACCTGAAGAAAGTAGCCAATACAGGAAGTTACCTCCCCCTATAAAGAACAAGACTGTCATCATTATCATCTTTGAATGTATTCTTGCGCGTGGCTTAACCTATTGATTTTAAAGGATAAATGTGGAATTGTTAGCGGGCTTCGCTGATGAAGTTACAGAAACAATAGGATACATTATGTTAGAACAGACATTACTTATTCACGATTGCTTAAGCCTTAGTGGTGACTTTGAAGTGACTCAAGGCGGCGTTACTGTCGATTTGAATGTACTTAGTTATCGTTGGTATGTAAGTGCCGATGGAAAGGAAAGCAACCTAATAAAAGGGCATTGGCTAGGCCTAGCATGGATAGGAGTGCCAGCTTAAAGCATAGCCCTGTAAGTATCTGAGGTGTCCATAAACTGCCACTGGCGAAAACTGGACACCTGAAGACTCTCAAGTAAATGACTGTCACAAAAGCGCCAGTGGCGAAAATGGTACACCCGACTTTGGCTATGAACCTAAAGCTGTCGCCAACTGGCTGAAGTCACTAGGAATCCCTAAACGCACAGCGCACCGCTACGCTAACGGTAAGGCGGAAGAGATACGTAGTAAGCGTGCAGAGGCAGTCATAGCGTTACATAAGGAAGGTGAATCACTTCGTAAGATAGCGGAAAAACTAGACATAAATGATAATTCTGTACGTGGAGTTATCGACTCATATAAAGAACAAGACTGCGCCCTTTTCGCCACTGGCGAAAACATCACACCTGAAGAAACCGAAGAGTCCAGCCTGCCAGAAATCGCCAGTAGCGAAAATTGGCACCCAGTAGAAACCGAAGCGTCCAACACAGAGAGCGACAAAATGGCCACTGGCGAAAATGTCGTACCTGAAGAAACCGAAGAAGTCCCTTTCTTCTTTCCTGAAGATGACGAAGATGAAGCGCCTATTGTCAATCCAGCAGACGCTTACAAAGAACAAGACTGCGCCCTTTCGGCCAATGGCCGGAAAGACGCACACCGTCTCAGCAAAGTCCCTGAGACTTTCTGTATCTCAGCATGGCCTCAATGTTCGGGATAGATGGAACCAAGTCTATAGCCTTCTTAGTCGCTTCAATACTTGTCTTACCATACTGACGACCAACCGAAGGCCCTGAATGACCTGTGATGCTGTCATGTACGTCTTCTGATACACCTGCATCCCTCATGGAAGTCTTAAAGGCATGGCGAAGGGCATAGAGCGGCTTCTTGCGCTGCAATGCCTCGTTAAGCGTCTTAAGTCTTTCGCTAAAGCGTCTTGATAGGTGGTAGGAGTATGACCCTCTACTGTCAGGCTTTAGGTGAGGGAAGACTCTACTTGTAGCGCTTAGGGATTCGATATAACGAATAAATCCTAGCTTTATAAGGTCGTCGTGTATGGGAATTTTGCGCTGTGCTGCTGGTGTCTTAAGTGTTTGGTCTGACTCAATATCACGTATAGCTATGAAGTGAATGCCTTCTGATTGCATGAGGTCTTTACGGTAAAGCTGAGCTAGTTCTTTAGGTCTAGCGCCGGTGTAGTAAGCAAGGATAGGCAGCCAGAACCACGCAGCCCCAAAGTCTGCACGTAGTGGCTCTTCACCATTAGTGAACATAGGCAGCTTGAATATCTCTTCTAGCTCTTCTTTGGTGTAATCGTTCTCTATGGAGTTACTCGGCTTACGCTTAGGCTTCTTGATAGAGGTGCATGGATTCTCTGCAATGTATTCACGCTCTACGCACCAAGCAAAGAAGGCGCTGAGGTGCTTGACCTTATTGCTGACGGTTGTAGGGGAAAGGGTGCTTAATCCTTGTTCTCTTGCTATCTGGGCTTGCTCTTGCGGTGGAAGACTCTTTATAGCTTTGGGTGGTCTGGTCGGTAGCTGGTGGAGGAAGTCCATATACTCGCTAATGTCCCGCTTCTTGACCTCTCTCGCATCTAAGTCACCAATTAGCGCAATGAGCATGTTCACTGAAGGCTCATAGTCTTGAATCTTATTGGTGTCTGTTTTGGCGGCTACTTGAGCCATTTTGTATCTATCGAATGCCGTGGATATTGTGGCAATCTCTGTCGATAGTCTATTTCTTGATGGTTGTGGTGTGTTGTTGTTTCCGAAGACGCTTACATTATCGTAAGTGATTCTGGCCAGTTCAGCCGACTTTTCAGTCACCACTCTAACGAGTGTTATATAGAGAGGGTCAGCTCTATCCAGTACGACATTACTATTCTCTAACGTCCGGTCGATACTATCGCCTAATACCCGTATGAGGCCAGTTAGATGCTCTTGGTCTTTTTCCCAAGCAGGGATGACAATCGCCTCATGGTAAGACAGATACTTATCACTGTCAGCCGCGTGAAGATGGTCAAATGACATAGACCTTCTTGTTTCTGTCAGCTCATCTTGAAGCCATCTATCCGCAAGTATGCCAATGTCTCTTAGCGTCATCTTGTTTGTAGTGACGCTTTTGGGTGTCTTTTCTGTGCCGGTTAGGCGCTTAATGCTGAACTCTTCCTGAAGTTTTGCATAGGCAACAGCAAAGCGAGCTTTGGCAAGAGATAAGTCTTTGGTTTTTAAGGACTTTTTTACTTCAGAGGTCGGAGCGTAAGCACTCTTCAAGTCTACTGGTATTCTGACCCTGAGGTAGTAGATGCTCGTCTTAGGATGCTTAAAAGGTGATGGCATTTGAGACATTCAAGCCCCCCATTGTGTACCAGTATTGTGTACCAATAACAGAATAATGAGGGGATTTATCAGAGGTAAATTATTGGAAATCTCAATGAAATCAATAACTTATAAATAATGGTGCCCGGAGGCGGAATCGAACCACCGACACGGGGATTTTCAATCCCCTGCTCTACCGACTGAGCTATCCGGGCTTCTCGGGAAACAATGTTTGTGTCCGTTGAGTGGCGCGTATTAAACCGCGCAAACTAAAAGCTGTCAAGCATTCCTAAAATTTTATTTATCTTTGTTTTCAGGCGGTTACTCCGGAACGTAGCCTTCTGCTTTGTCGAAGTCATCACCGCTCAAAAACTTATCGCGCTGCTCGGTTAGATACTTACGTGCTTTTAGGTCCATCATGTTTAAGTGCTTTTCGTTGATGAGCCGAGTTTGGTGCTGAGTCCATTCATCCCATGCTTGAGCTGACACGTTATTAAAGATGGCTTCGCCTTTTGGGCCAGGGAATGGAGCAGCGCTTAGGCCTTCGAGTTCTTTCTGGTGCTTTTGACAGAATACGGTGCGGGTCATTATTGCTGTTCCTTTGGTGTTAGCGGCGCAAAGCTTGGAGGAGTTCTTTCACCGGAGCGGCGAGTCCAAGTGCGCTTGGGTTGTCTGGATTGTACCAATGGTCGTTGTGTTCGCCTACCGCAGTGGCCAGCTGTTCTAGCTGGATATGTAGCGGTTGGATGTGCAGGTGATAATGGCTGAACGTATGTCTGAAGGAGGGCAGCAATTCTGCTTGCTTATATTCAAGTCCTAGGTGGCTTTTTACCCATGCGATTGCGTCATCGGGTTGCTTTACTTCTGGAAAGCTCCAGAGACCGCCCCAGATTCCTTGTTGCGGCCGTTGAAGCAATAACAGGGTGCCGTCAGGTGCTTCGATCATCAGTAAGACTGTATGCTTCTCAGGCTTTTCTTTTTTCGGCTTACTGTTCGGGAACTGAGTTGGCTTCCCTGTTTTTAATCCAGCGCAATCAGGTTGTAGCGGGCAAATACCGCATGCAGGTTTACTGCGCGTGCAAAGCGTTGCGCCCAAATCCATCATCGCTTGGGTGTATTCACGGTGGCTATGGACAGGCGTTAGATCCTCAGCGATTTGCCAAAGGGCATTTTGTACTGTGGTTGTTCCTGGCCAGCCCTCAATTGCATAGAAACGCGTTAAGACACGTTTTACATTGCCGTCGAGTATGGGGGCTCGTATGCCCATGCTGATAGATGCTATCGCCCCTGCCGTTGAGCGCCCAATGCCTGGTAGCTCTGTTAGAGCATCTACATTTTGTGGAAATTCACCGTCATATTTTGCGCTGATGATTTGAGCGCAGGCGTGTAAGTTGCGTCCCCGCGCGTAATAGCCGAGGCCCGTCCAGTGATGTAACACGTCATCTTGGCTTGCTGCCGCGAGTGCAGTGACGTCTGGGAAGCCTTGCATAAAGCGTTCGAAATAAGGAATGACCGTGCTGACTTGGGTTTGCTGCAGCATGATTTCGGATACCCATACGCGATAGGGCGTAATGTTTTGCTGCCAGGGTAAATGCTTACGTCCGTGCTGGTGATACCAGGCCAGTACAGCATCGCTAAATAGAGAATTAGAGGACATATGAGACGTGTTCTACGGCAAAGGTGGTCGCAGTATAGGGACTTTTGCCGTAGGTAACGAGTGTCAGATGTGGTAGGTTCCGTTTTCGCGACGCGCTTTGTTTTCAATTAAAAAGCGGTGTAATTGGCCGAGAGATAGAGGTCGACTAAACAAGTAGCCTTGGCCTTCGTCGCAATTGTTTTGTCGTAAAAACTGCAGTTGTTCACGGGTTTCTACCCCTTCAGCAACGACATTCATGCTGAGTTTATGCGCCATCGCGATAACGGCGGCAGTGATCGCCATGTCGTTTTTGTCGTCGGGTATATCCATCACAAACGAGCGATCTACTTTCAGAACATCAATCGGGAATCGTTTAATGTATGAGAGCGACGAATAGCCCGTACCGAAGTCGTCGATCGCGATGGCAACGCCAGTGCTCTTAATTTCCTGCATGATGGCGATAGCCGTTTCCACATCTTCCATCAGTGTGCTTTCAGTGATTTCTAACTCTAGGCATTGTGGCGGAATTTTGGTGATCTCTAACACCGTACGAATATGCTGAACTAAGTTCGGATCAGTGAACTGTTTGGCCGATAGGTTGACGGCGACTTTTGCGGTGGGCGGTAAGATTCCTTCGCGCAACAATGAGCTAATCTGTCGACATGCTTGTTCCAACACCCAATTACCAATATCAATAATCTGACCAGTTTCTTCGGCGACAGGGATAAAGTGATCGGGTGTTATTAGCCCTTTTTCCGGATGCTCCCAGCGAATCAGGGTTTCAACGCCGGTTGTGCTGTAGTCAAATAAACTTACCTTGGGTTGAAACACGAGAGTAAATTGATTGCGTTGTATCGCCTCTTTCAATTCTTTTTCTAGAGCAAGGTGCTCCAGAATTGAATGGTTCATATCTTCCGAGAAAAACTGGAAGTTATTACGTCCCATTTCTTTAGCCCAATACATAGCTAAGTCGGCATTTTTCATCAAGGTATTAACGTCGGTCGAGTCTTCCGGCGTCATGGTGATACCAATACTCACACTGGTAACAATGTCTTGGCCTTTAATTCGAATCGGGCGAGACAGCGCCTTAAGGATTTTCTCTGCAACTACGAGTACATCTTGTGACTGTTGCACGTCCGTTAGTAATATAGTGAACTCGTCTCCACCAATACGAGAAACGGTATCATTTTCGCGTACGGTGTTGTTCAGGCGGGTGGCAACAGCTTTGAGAAGAATATCGCCAGCATCATGGCCTAAGGTATCGTTAATACGCTTAAATTGGTCCATGTCGAGGAACATAAGAGCCATTGACTTGCCTGAGCGAAGTACACTTTTCACTGCTTTTTCTAGACGATTTTTAAATAAACGGCGGTTCGCTAGCCCTGTTAACGGATCGTAGAAAGCAAGATTTTCCATCTGGATTTGAGCGGCTTTTAACTCTGAAATATCAGAGATAGCACCTAAATAGCCCAACAGCTCGCCATCACGATCATGCAGTGCACTGGCAAGTAAGTGAATCCAAGTGTGGGCGTTGTCGCGGCGCACTAAGCGAATTTCAAGTGCGATACTTTCTTGGTCAAAGACCATGCGATTCCAAGATTCTTGTACCATGACAATATCTTTTGGATTGATCATTTCAAACCAGTCTTGCAGATCAGGCAGTTCATTGGTCAGGCCATGAATATCGCGCCAGCGCTGGTTAACGTACTGCAGTTTTTGTTTTGGATCGACTTGAAATATCCCAACTGGCGAAAGCGCTGTTAATTTACGAAAGCGCTCTTCAGATGCCTTCAATGACACGTTTTCATCTTCGATGGTGATCAGCATGCCGTTAAATAAGTCGACTAAATCACCTAACTCATCATTGTTTTCTTTCACGGCGCGAATGGAGTAATCCTTGTCGTTAACGATTTGGCGCAAGGTATTACTCAGATCACGCATAGGGCGAGCGATAACGTCTTTCAGTTGATTGGCGAGGAATAGGGCTAATACAACCGCCGCTAAGATAATGATGCCTGAGAAAATCAAAAACTGATTAAAGCGCTGTAATAAGTCTTTGCGGCTGCTTTCTATAAACAGTGTACCAATTGGAGTTTTATCACGACTGATGGTGAAGTATTGGCTGAAATTGTAGGTGTTACGGTTCAGACGGGGGACGTTGTCAGGACAAGTATCTTTTAGATGATCGACTGCTATATAAGATGCTGCTAGTTTTTGGTCTTCGCCATAGATACACCCCCGCAAGATGGATGTATCGGCTTTTAAAGTGCTGAGGTTTGTTTCGAGTAGCGCTGTGTCACCGAACGTTAAAGCGGCAGTTGCTCGGTCAGCGATAACTTCGCCGAGCACTGTAAGTTTCTTTTCGGTATCTTGTCGTGAAAGGTAATATTCCAACGACATATATGCCAGATTCGATAGTACCAGCGTTAAGCCAGTAGTTATCAATGAAATAAATACTAACTTGCGACGTAAGGATTGCGAGCGGAGAAACTTCACGCATTCACCATATTGCTATGCCGGATGTCCGTAGAACGGTACGCCTGAAGTGGTAGGGGATATCCCGCCCAATTGGAATGACGCATCGGTTAATGGTTTCCTTTAGTTACTATCGCATGCAGATTGTTAGTAGTTCTTATCATACGTAGCCAGTCCTGCTTACAACTACTTTTTAATAATTCCAGTAAGGCTAAGTCGATAGAAAGCTACGCCGTATTTAGGGCTGTATGGCAGTCTTGTGTTGTTGTCGCATCCCGTCTTATTCGATGGTGCGTCCTTAGCCTCTGCGAATTTCATTTCTAACTAAAATTCGGTTAGTACACGGTTTGTTAGTGTAGTTGTCTTTTAGCTATATTGCTGGGCTTTGGTCACAAAATTTTGTGCGAAGAGGACAGCAGCGCTAGAGACTAGCGCTGTGCTTGTTGCGGGGCGGCTTGCTCATTAGCAAGCTCTTTCAATAAGTCGTCCATGTTGACATTCTGCAAGCGTTCGCTCAGTTGCGTACGGTATGTTTTAACCATGCTTAGACCGGAAATTACAGCATCGTAGATCAGCCATTTGCTATCGTCTTTGTTGTAATACAACCGAAAATCGACCGGTACTTGATTGCCGTTGCTCTGCTGGAATTGGCCTTTTACGATTGCTTTGTCGCCATCAGGGCTAAGAACCGCTTTCTCAAAGACAAGTTTTTCACCGCTAAACGCTTTGAAAGCGCCGGTATAAGTACGAATTTGTTGTTCACGGAAGCGAGCAATAAACTGAGTGCGCTGATCAGGAGTCGCTTGGCGCCAGTATTTGCCTAGTACGCCCATCGCAATTTTCTGCTCGTCTATGGCAGGCACAATGTACGCCAGCACTAAGCTCTCAACCTTATCTTGGGTGCGAGCTTCAGGGTCAAGCTTGGTTAGCTCAGAAATAATACTATCGGTCGCTTTCGATACCGTTGCTAGCGCATCGTCACTGGAAGCATGGGCAGCTTGCAGCATGGCAAAGATAGCGAATATGACGGAGAAAGATTTTCTAAAAAGAGTTTGCATACACAGTCCTGTGGTTCTCTGGTGCATCGTGCCAACAGTATGTTCCTGCCTGTGGGCGAGTAACAGCCTTTGAATCTAAATTACTTGTTTCTGTGGTGCAACAATATTGCACAATCAGTCTGCATTGTACGTTAGCGCATCGCCTTTGGATGCAAATCCACGCTTAATGAGTGCTTCTTTGAGTGCATCATTCATGTTTGTATCCGTTAAACCTATGATTAACGTTAGCGTATTTTGATCGGCCCAGCGTTGTATGAAATGTATCATTTGATGCATTACTCCGCGGCGCTGGGTGATGCTCCTCACGCCGGCCTGAGATAAGCGTACTTCGTTTTGGTTGCGCTCGGCCAAGAATGCGCCAACCACTCGGTCGTTAAAACGACCGGCGACAATCCAACGATCCGCCGTTAGCCAGCCCTTCATATCGGTTTCCGACAAGGTTAGTCCAGAGATGGCTGTATCCTGATGAATCTTATTTAAATCGTTCCAGTCAGCGTCTGTTGGGGCGGTTAGATGTTCCAGTTTTACCGGCACGTTGGTCTCCTGCTATATGAGTTACACGGTTCTCGGTCTAAATTGGCTGAAAACAGTGGTGGTGGCCTACTTTCTCAGGCGCTTTGCTTTATAATGCTTTCCTTTCTGTTTTGCGAGAGTTCGGAGCACCAAAAGTATGGCACGCACCGCATCGGTTGAGCGTAACACGCTAGAAACCCAAATCACCGTTAACATCAATTTAGATGGAACCGGTAAGTCAAAGTTCGATACTGGAGTGCCGTTTCTCGAGCACATGATGGATCAAATCGCCCGTCATGGCCTGATTGATTTGGATATTACCTGTAAGGGCGATAACCACATCGACGATCACCACAGTGTGGAAGATATCGGCATTACTTTAGGTCAGGCATTTGCTAAAGCGATTGGCGACAAAAAAGGCATTGTTCGTTACGGTCACTCGTATGTGCCGTTAGACGAAGCTCTGTCACGCGTGGTTATCGACTTCTCTGGCCGTCCGGGCTTGGATATGAAAGTCGAATTCACCCGCGCAAGCATCGGCCGTTTAGATACTCAGCTATTTTGGGAGTTTTTCCAAGGCTTCGTGAATCACGCCAATGTGACTTTGCATATCGACAATTTAAAAGGGTTCAATGCGCATCACCAAGCAGAAACCATCTTTAAAGCGTTTGGTCGCGCTTTGCGCATGGCGATTGAATTGGATCCACGCATGGCCGGTATGATGCCGTCTACCAAAGGCAGCCTTTAAGGGGTAAGCATGGCCAGTAAAATTTGTGCGGTCATCGACTATGGCATGGGCAATTTGCATTCTGCTCATGGTGCACTGCAAACCGTATCTCCTGACACTCAAGTCATTGTTACCGGTGATCCTGAAGTCATCATGAAAGCGGATCATGTAGTACTGCCGGGCGTTGGCGCGATTCGCGACTGCATGGCAGAGATTCGCGCCCAAGGGATTGATCAAGTCGTAGCTGAAGTTCGTAAAACCAAACCTTTGTTGGGTATCTGTGTTGGCTTGCAAGCCATGATGGATCGCAGCGAAGAAAACGGCGGTGTGGATTGCATGGGCTTGTTTCCAGGCCAAGTTCGTTATTTTGGTGACAACCTTGTCGAAAATGGTGAGCGTTTAAAAGTCCCGCACATGGGCTGGAACCAAGTACAGCAGGTGGTGCATCCGCTGTGGACTGGTATCGCCGATAATAGCCGCTTTTATTTTGTGCATTCGTACTATGTGGATGCGGTTAATGCTGGGCAAGTAAAAGGTCACGGTCAGTACGGCGTCGACTTTGCGGCAGCGATGGGAGAAGACAACGTGTTTGCGGTGCAATTTCACCCTGAAAAAAGCCACAACGCCGGCTTAGCGTTATTAAAGAATTTTTTATCTTGGGATGGTCAGGCGTAATCTCATTATTACGTCTCGTCCCTCCAGAACGAACTAAGGTTTCAAAGAATGCTCGTAATTCCTGCGATTGATTTAAAAGATGGCGAATGTGTACGTTTACGTCAGGGCCGTATGGACGACTCAACGGTATTTGGTGACGATCCGGTTTCTATGGCGAAACGTTGGGTTGATGCGGGTTGCCGTCGTCTGCACCTTGTTGACTTAAACGGTGCCTTCGCGGGTACGCCAGTTAATGGTGATGCGGTTACTGCGATTGCCAAAGCATTCCCCAATTTACCGATTCAAATCGGTGGCGGTATTCGTTCTTTAGAAACGATTGAGCACTACATTAAAGCCGGTGTTCAGTACGTCATTATTGGTACTAAAGCGGTGAAAGAGCCGGCCTTCGTCAAAGAAGCCTGCCAAGCATTTCCGGGCCATGTGATTGTTGGTTTAGACGCACAGGATGGTTTTGTTGCGACTGATGGTTGGGCTGAGATTTCTGAAATCAAAGCCGTTGATTTAGCTAAGCAGTTCCGTAATGACGGTGTGAGTGCCATTGTTTATACCGACATTGCACGTGATGGCATGATGCAAGGTGTTAACGTCGAAGCCACGTTGCAGCTAGCCGTTGAAGGTGGAATTCCCGTTATTGCCTCAGGTGGCGTGACCAATATCGAAGATATTCGCAAGCTAGCCAAAGTCTCTAACCAAGGTATTTTGGGCGCGATTACCGGCCGTGCCATCTATGACGGCATGCTCGATGTTGCGGAAGCTCAGGCTTTGTCTGACGAATTAACAGGAGCCTAATTCATGGGGCTGGCAAAACGCATTATTCCTTGTCTCGATGTCGATAAAGGCCGTGTGGTAAAAGGCGTTAACTTTGTTGGTATTCGCGATGCCGGCGATCCGGTAGAAATCGCTAAGCGTTATAACGATCAGGGCGCTGACGAAATTACCTTTCTGGATATTACTGCTAGCCATGAAGAACGTGCGACTACTGTACATATGGTGGAAGCCATAGCCGAGCAAGTGTTTATCCCGCTAACCGTTGGCGGTGGTATTCGCGAGCTGGTGGATATTCGCAATATGCTTAATGCAGGCGCGGATAAAGTGTCGATTAACTCGGCAGCGGTTTATAACCCAGATTTTGTGCGTGCAGCCGCGGATAAGTTTGGTTCGCAGTGCATTGTTGTTGCCATTGATGCCAAGCAAGTTGCCGACAATCGTTGGGAGATCTTCACCCATGGCGGCCGCAAACCAACGGGCATTAATGCCGTTGAGTGGGCAATTAAAATGGCCGATTTCGGTGCCGGTGAAATCTTGCTGACCAGTATGGATCGCGACGGTGTAAAAACCGGTTTTGATCTTGGTGTTACCAAGGCAATTTCAGACGCTATTAATATCCCCGTCATTGCCTCTGGCGGTGTGGGAAATTTAGAACATCTTGCCGAAGGCGTTTTAAAGGGCGGTGCCGATGCAGTTCTGGCGGCGAGTATTTTCCATTTTGGCGAATATACTGTGCTACAAGCCAAGCAACATATGGCTGCAGCGGGTATTGAGATGCGGTTAGACTGATCCTTCAGCTACCCCATCAAAGCCTCGCGATAGCGGGGCTTTTTTATGTCTTCACCTCGGTTTCCGTCTTTCTTTGAAGCCGTCTCATATTATCTACTTCTCTAGTATTAGATTAAATTGCTGTTTGCTAAGCCTCAATTTTCTTCAAAGTAGTCTATTTTTATCTATAGAGATTCTAACTTCAGTCAAATATCCACATTGAACTCGTTCGTTGTGCTTAAACGTGTCGCGAACGTTGGCTTAAGAAACTCTGTCGTTAATTTTACGGGTCCTAGTCAGAGTGCTTTTATGAACAATATGAATTCAATCAAATGGAAGATTCTTACACCTATGATCATCATTTTTGCCTTGATGATCGCGGTTGTGAGTCTTTATTCATCACATCAGCAGAAAACTCGTTTGTTGGATTCGACGGAGCAACAACTGAACCAAGTGTTGGATAACTACCTAGATGGTATGAATATGCTCATGCTCACCGGCAATATGGCGAGTCGAGACACTCTGCGTAGCAAGTTTGAATCTGCTGAAAATGTGCGCGAAGTACGTGTATTGCGTGGTGATGCAGTAAAACAACTTTATGGGGCTGGATTTGACAATGAGAAGCCACTAGATGATATGGATCGCCGAGCTTTGGCGGGTGAATCATTAGCGTTTATGGAAAATATCGACGGCGAACGACGCTTAACCGTCATTGAACCTTATATTGCGGTGCCAAATCGTAACGGCACAGATTGTTTGTCATGCCATCAGGTCGAAGCCGGAACGGTGCTGGGTGCTGGTCGTATTACTTATTCGATGGCTAACAAAGACGCTGAAATTGAAATGGACGTATGGCGTAGCTTTGTCGTTAATTTGCTGGTGGTTATCGCAGGATTAGCCTGCATCTATTGGCTGATGTATCGCACGGTTATCAAGCCATTAGCCAAACTAGAAAAGACCATGATTCACATTGGTGAGAGCTCGGACTTACGCGTGCGGGTTGAATTGGAACGAAACGACGAATTTTTAAATGTAGAAACCGCGATCAATAAAATGTTGGAGCGATTTCAGCCTACGATTCGCGATTTAACGCAAACAATGGATGAATTGGCTTTGTCGTCAGGCGAGTTAGCAACCATAACCCGCGAAACCCGTGACGGCATGACGGAACAACAGAAAGAGTCGGGAGAGCTAGCCGAGGCTATTGATGAATTAGCGCGTGCTGCTGAAAAAGTAACTCAGAGCGCGATCAATGCTGAAGAAGTCGCTGCCTCAGCCAGAAAGAACGCTGAGTATGGTAATGATGTGGTTGTCGAAGTGGCGGCGAGCATCAACGAATTAGCCAAGGGCGTTGAAGATGCCGTTCGGGTCGTGAAAGAACTCGCCAGCGATACTCAGAATATTGGCAAGGTATCGCAGTCTATTAATGAAATTGCCGAGCAAACGAATTTACTGGCGCTCAATGCTGCGATTGAAGCCGCACGTGCAGGTGAACAGGGCCGAGGTTTTGCCGTTGTTGCCGATGAAGTGCGAAGTCTTGCTACGCGCACGCAGGAATCGACCAAAGAGATTAATTCGATTATCGAGCGCTTGGTCAGTGTATCTGAACAAGCCGTGAGCGTGATGGACGCGAGTAAGTTGCGCGCCGACCAAAGCGTTACTGATGCTGGACGAGCAGGTGAAGCCTTACAACAAATTGCCAGTGGCGTTGAAGATATCCGCGAAATGAATGGCATGATCGCCGCCGCCGCCACCGAGCAGAATAAGGTCGTGGAACGGATTAATAAAAACATCCACGCGATTGGCGAAGTCTCCAGTCAAACGCTTAAAGGCTCAAGCCGCACGCTGGAGCAGAGCGATGATTTGATTCGCGTGGTTGAGCGGTTAGGAAGTTCAGTGAATAAGTTCAAGTCGTGAGTTTTTATAGCTTGGTTTTGCGTGTTTTTTGTAGGAGCGAAACTTTTTCGCGAAAGCGGTGCAAATGGAAAAATCGTATTAGCTATAGAAGCTTTCGCGAAAAAGTTTCGCTCTTACGTGTTTTTCAAACTTATTCGATTTAAAACACATCGTTCCGTGCTTCTGCGTCAGCCGCATAAAATAAAACAACAAAAACGAAAAACCCTGCCGCAGCAGGGTTTTATCTAACAGCTATTCGATTAACTAAAATTAATCATCCAAAGCCGCTTTATCACGCACGGCACCTTTATCCGCGCTGGTGGCGAATTTGGCATAAACCTTCAGTGCGGTAGTCACTTTACGTGGACGTTCTTTAGCTGGTTTCCAGCCTAGTTTGTCCTGCTCATGACGGCGGTGAGACAGCTCTTCTGCCGATAAATCCACGTTGATTGAACGATTCGGGATGTCGATGTTGACGATATCACCTTCACGTAGCAAGCCGATGGCACCGCCAGAAGCTGCTTCTGGCGAGCAGTGACCAATCGATAAACCAGACGTGCCACCCGAGAAACGACCATCGGTTAACAAAGCACAAGCCTTGCCTAAACCTTTCGATTTTAGGTAAGAGGTTGGGTACAGCATTTCCTGCATACCTGGGCCGCCTTTCGGACCTTCGTAGCGGATAATCACGATGTCACCCGCCACAACTTCATCGGCCAAAATGCCTTTAACGGCATCGTCTTGGCTTTCGAAGACTTTAACGCGACCTTGGAATACGTGGATAGATTCATCCACACCAGCGGTTTTAACGACACAGCCATCCAAAGCAATATTGCCGTACAGTACGGCCAAGCCACCTTCTTTCGAATAAGCGTTTTCTAAATTACGGATACAACCGTTTTCGCGGTCGCCGTCTAGTGTTGGATAACGGGTGCTTTGGCTAAAAGCGGTTTGCGTAGGAATACCTGCAGGTCCAGCTTTGAAGAAGTTAATCACTTCTTCGCTAGGGTTGCGCATGATGTCCCATTTATCGAGGGCTTCTTTCATCGTTGCGCTATGAACCGTTGGCAGGTCGTTGTGCAATAAACCGGCGCGGTCGATTTCACCGAGGATACCCATGATGCCACCGGCACGGTGAACGTCTTCCATGTGATACAACGGAGAGTTCGGAGCGACTTTACATAGCTGGGGTACAACGCGTGATAGACGGTCGATGTCTTTTAAATCGAAGTCGATTTCAGCTTCTTGAGCAGCCGCTAGCAGGTGAAGAATGGTGTTGGTTGAACCCCCCATCACAATATCCAGCGTCATGGCGTTCTCGAAGGCTTTGAAGCTGGCGATAGAGCGCGGTAAAACCGACTCATCGTCTTGCTCGTAGTAACGCTTGGCGTTTTCAACAATGCGACGACCCGCTTCTAAGAACAACTGTTCGCGATCAGCGTGCGTTGCCAAGGTAGAGCCGTTACCCGGTAGAGCAAGACCTAAAGCTTCGGTTAAGCAGTTCATCGAGTTGGCGGTGAACATACCGGAGCAAGAACCACAAGTTGGGCAAGCGCTGCGCTCGTACTCGGCGACTTTTTCGTCAGACGCTGAATCGTCAGCCGCAATGACCATGGCATCGACTAAGTCGAGCTTATGCTCAGATAGCTTAGTTTTACCGGCTTCCATCGGGCCGCCCGATACGAAGATAACAGGGATGTTCAAGCGCAAAGACGCCAACAGCATTCCCGGTGTGATCTTGTCGCAGTTAGAAATACAAACAATGGCGTCGGCACAGTGAGCGTTCACCATGTATTCAACCGAATCGGCAATCAGTTCACGGCTTGGCAAGCTGTACAGCATTCCGTCGTGGCCCATGGCGATACCGTCGTCGACGGCAATCGTGTTGAATTCTTTAGCAACACCACCGGCCTTTTCGATCTCGCGCGCAACCAGTTGGCCCATGTCTTTAAGATGAACATGGCCGGGTACGAATTGAGTAAATGAGTTCGCCACGGCGATGATTGGCTTTTGGAAATCATCGTCTTTCATACCAGTGGCGCGCCATAAGGCACGTGCGCCAGCCATATTGCGGCCAGCGGTCGAGGTCTTGGAACGATACTCAGGCATGATGTCTCGCCTCTTGCTATAGAAAAATGGCGGTTATTGTACCAGTGCCGCTTAGGCAGTGACAGTCTGCTCTCACTCACAAGAAACGGTAAGTTCGCACTAATCTACGGGCTATGCTCAATTAAGCTGTTGTATCATGAAGTTAGTTTGTAATGTGGCGACAAGACGAGAGGTGTCAGGCTATGACAGAGCTAACCCTGTATTACGACGGCCAGTGCCCTTTATGTGTTGCTGAGGTGACGCAGCTAATGAAGGCCGACAAGCAGCAAAAAATGCAGATGGTGGATATCCAGCAATCTGACTTTGCTGAGCGCTATCCACACATTGATCCTCAAGCCGCGAGTGACATACTGCATGCGGAATTACCCGATGGTCGCATTATTCTTGGTTTAGATGTCGCCCATAAAGCATGGGGGCTGGTGGGGCGAGGGTATTTATATGCACCATTACGCTGGCCTGTGATTCGTTGGTTCGCCGATATTGCCTACCTTTGGTTTGCGCGTAATCGTTACAAAATTTCTGGCTGGCTAACAGGGAAGGAGCGCTGCGAAACGTGTTCGCCCGATAAAGGCTGCGACATCAAAAAATAAGGATAAATAACTCGATGACCCCTTCAGCATCTGATCTTGTATTCCTGCCTCTTGGCGGCACCGGCGAGATCGGGATGAATATGAACCTTTACGGCCACGATGGTAGTTGGCTGATGGTCGATTGCGGTGTCACTTTTCCTAAGCCGGGGCGTATCAGCGCCGATGGTACACGTCATCACTCCGGTGAACCCGATACGCAAATGCCTGATCCTGAATTTATTGTAGCCCGCAAAGATCGGCTCGCTGGCTTAGTGATTACTCACGCGCACGAAGATCACGTCGGGGCGGTGCCGTATTTGTGGCACAAGTTACGGTGCCCAATTTATTGCACGCGCTTTACCGCCGAAGTACTGAAAAAGAAACTCGCGGAACATGGTTTGCTGCATCAGGTAAAAATCATCGTACCGGAAACCGGCGAGCGCGTTCATATCGGCCCCTTTGATGTTCAGTTTTTAGCACTGACACATTCGATTCCTGATCCTAATTGTTTAATGATTCGCACCCCTGTGGGCAATGTATTTCATACCGGCGATTGGAAGTTAGATCCTGATCCGGTGGTGGGTCATGGCTATAAAAAAGAAACCTTCACGCAATTGGCGGAAGAGGGCGTGGTGGCCATGGTGTGTGACTCTACTAATGCCACCACTTCGGGTCATTCCGCGTCTGAGGGCGATCTCTATGATGGCCTACGCCATTATATCGAGAGTGCCAAGGGACGCGTGGTGGTCACTTGTTTCGGTAGCAACATCGCCCGGCTTTTAACTTTATCGCACGTGGCTGACGATACTGGGCGTTATATGGGGTTGTACGGTCGTTCGATGATTAATATGCATCAGTGCGCTAAGCGCGCCGGTGTTTGGCCGTTCAGTGCCGGCTCTGTTGATACTGGGCATTTAGGTTATTTACCACGTCACGAAGTGCTTGCCGTGGCAACTGGCAGTCAGGGCGAACCTCATACGGCCTTGCGTCGATTGGCGGCGGGTACGCATCCTGATTTTGAATTAGAAGCCGGTGATCGGGTGATCTTCAGTGCTCGTGCTATTCCCGGCAATGAAGACGCCATCAACGGCATTATCGAGCAGCTGAAAAGTATGGGCGTTGACGTGATTACCGCCGACGAAGCTGAGCTACCCATTCATGCCTCTGGGCACCCTGCGCAAGAAGAACTCGAAACCTTATACCAATGGGTGCAACCAGAAATCTCGATTCCAGTACATGGCGAAGAGGTGCACATGAAAGCGCACGCGGGTTTAGCGAAAGGCTGCGGCGTGCCGCAAACCATGACGGGCCGTAATGGTGATATCTTTCTGCTACGTCCTGTTCCGGGTATTCAACGGCAAAAAGTCAGAACAGGACGTTTAGGTTGGGAGAAGGGTAAGTTAGTTAACGTGGTTTAGTTGGCGCTGCCTATAGGGCTGAATAGGGTGTCATAGGGCTTCAACCCACATGACGCCGACGTCAGTTTTAACTACCTTCACCATAGTTCCAGCGTTTATCGGCTGGTGGCTTTTTAATTTCCACTTGATGCCAGAGTAGAGGTGCGTACTCTCGCCGCGAATATCCACATCGGTGGTTATTACAAAGGTCTCTTTGGCAAAGTCGCTGTCGATGTTTTGCACTTCGACTTTGCTTTGCATGCGGCGCAAGGGTTTCCACAAGGTAAAAGCGAGCACGCTGGTGACTAAGGTATTGCTCCAGAGTGCCGCGACATAGGTGGCGTCTAATAGACCTATCTTCATACCAAGGCCTGTTAGCAATAGCGACAGACCTAAAAATAGTAAGACGACGGTCGAGAAGCCTAAAACAACCGATTCAAGAATTAACACGGCAATGCCAAGTATGAGTAATACATTGGCGATGTCGCTTTGCAGAATAAAATCCATAGCTTAACTCTGGTGTTTATTTAACGAATTAATAATCGCCATGGATGTCGCAACCAAGGCGCTTGGATCTGTACCGTTGTCAGGCAATAAAATAACAGACGATTCTTTGGCAATCGCTTCTCTTGCCGCAATGGCTTTAGTGGCCAAATCAAATTGAATCGCTTTTACCCCTTCATCGGTATTCGCTGCTTCACCGACTTTTCTCAAGGCTTCTGCTTGCGCTTCTGCAACGGCTAAAATAGCACTTGCTGCACCTTGTGCTCGTAGAATTTGCTCGGTTTTTTCCGCTTCTGCGGCTAATACCTGTGCCTGTTTCTTACCTTCAGCCACGTTAATAGCTGATTGGCGATCACCTTCTGATTCTAAAATTTGTGCGCGTTTAACACGTTCGGCTTTCATCTGGGCTTCCATTGCATCCATCACTGAACGTGGCGGTACAATATCTTTAATTTCATAACGTAATACCTGAATACCCCAAGGCTCTGCCGCTTCGTTGATGGCTTCTACAATGCCTATGTTGAGTAGATTACGTTCTTCAAAGGTGCGATCCAGTTCCATTTTTCCTAACTCAGAACGCATGGTGGTTTGCGCCAACTGAGTGACAGCGAAGACATAGTCATCGACACCGTATGAGGCCTTATAAGGATCAAGAACACGAAAATATAAAACGCCATCAACCGATAAGGTGATGTTGTCTTTGGTGATGGCCGACTGGCTAGGAATATCGACGGCTTGTTCTTTCAAGCTGCGATCCGCAGCTACATTATCAATAAAGGGCAAGATAAAATTCAGGCCTGCGACTTTAGTTGACTGATACTTACCAAAACGTTCAACAACCCAAGCTCGGTTCTGAGGTACTAATTTAACGCTGCTTTTAAGCAGTACGAGTACGAATATGAGGGCGAATGCCTCGACGGAAAATAAATAGTTTAATGCGGTTTCCATGATTAACTTCCTTCAACTGAGCCCGTAAAACAAGGCGGTAACGTGATTTCATTTGCTGGATTAAGCGAGCAATCCAGCCTATCGAACGTAAGGGCAAGTATTAAATAGAAGTTGAATGGAGCTGAGGGCTTGTATCAGCCACTCAGCCAGTGTTGGATATTGGCTCGTGCGCAACATCCGATCTCTCGAATTAACCAGTCTAATGCGTTTAGCGCTGTAGCTCGCGTACTAAACGGAAGCCGGTAAATTCATCGGCTTGCCCTGAATGAGCGTTAACCGTAGTGACACGACAGTCGTTCATAGGTGTTTGACGCGAGCCGCCAGCAGCAACCAGTAAGTTATTGTCGTAGGCCCATTCTTGCACGTTACCTACGGTGCTGGCCAATCCATAAGAGTTGGGTTTACCGTTCGTGGTTTTTTGCAGCTCGGTACCTTTCTCAATACCACCGTATTTTAAGAAACAGTTACGGTCTGGCGACTCCGCTGCACCGTCGGCTTTTGCTGCCATTAACCATTCTTCATAGGTCGGTAGGCGATAGACATTGCCGGTGACTGAGCTAAGCCAACCGGCATAGTTTTCAGCGAAATTAATGTCGATACTATGCACTGGCAAATAGTTAGTCGCGTATTTCCGGCTGTCGCACATTTGCGTGACGGTGCAATAATCCGATACGTCATCATAGGTGATTTCGTATTGGCTTATCGCAATTGGATTGCCGTTAGGCATTGGTATAACGACCATTACCGGCCCTTTCGCTTGTCTTGGTAATGGATCGGTACAAGTATAGCGACGACCTTTATTACCAGAACCGGGTTCGAGGTGGCCGCAATAATCAACTTTTAATGTTTTCAAGGCTGCCTGTTCTGGCAATAAGGCGCGCGATTCACTGAGCATACGTTCTGCCGAGTAAGGGCTAACCTTTGCAATTTTGTTGAAGCACTGCACCAATGAATCAGCAACAATGCTATGCAGTTCATTGGTACGTTCAGGCTCTAATGAGTCTAATACTCGCAGATGGCTAGCAACACGGCCTTCAACATCAATTTCGTTCGGGCAGCGAAGAGAGTTTTCTAAGCTGGTAACTTCTTGTTTAATTTGCGCACGACGAGCGATTTCCATTTCGGTTTCACGCTTTTGACGTTCAGCCTCAAGTCGGTCAGCTTCTTCTTGTGCTTCTGCTAAGCGCGCGTTTTCTGCTTTTAGTCGCTCTGACTCTTGCTGAGTAATAACTTGGTTAGTCAGAATTTTAATATCATCTTCTGGTCCGCCCCATGCGCTTGAAGCCTCAAGCATAGGTATTACCGCATCAAGTTGTTCATCAGCCATTAAATGCTTGGCTTCAGTTAAATAAGCCGTGGCAATGCGACTGCTCACCTTGTCTGTGGTTTCCGTGTCTTCGGGCACCAGTTTGGCGTACACGAGAAGTTCTTTGCGTACTTCTTTATCCCAATTTGGCGTTAGGGCCGATAGCTTAACCAAGCGTTCTAATGTTTGTTGCTGGTTTTCGATAGTCGAGCGCTCTAGCTGCTGGGCCATCTGTTCTTGCATTTGTACTTTTAATTCTTCTTGAGCTTTTTCTTGGTCGCTAAATTTTTCAATATAAAGTGCTCCAGCTACGCCAAAGGCTGCAACGCTGGCAACTAACGCCCATAATAAAACGCGTGGTTTACCGAAGAAGCCGTCATAAAATTCCGCAACGGTTGCGGTACGATTGTCGCGAGTTAATTCCAGTGCGCTGGATAATGCATTCCACTGGCGACGGCTGAGATTTTTTAATTTCTTTGGTTTAAGCTTTTTCTCTAGCGCTTGATTTGCTGGGGTCTTCTTAAACGGATGGGCGCCACTGAATAATTCGTAGGCAACGCAACCTAATGCGTATACGTCGTCTGACTCTGATGGTTCTGCACCACGCAGCATTTCATTACTGGCATATGCTGGTGTTAGAGCACCGAGAGTGCCTGCATCGAAAATGGTTTTTTCACCAGCGGTATGCGCCGCGCTGCCTTCGGACACCGCACGCGCGATGCCGAAATCAAATACTTTAGTGCCTTTTTTCTTGGTAACGAAGATGTTGCCGGGTTTGAAGTCGGAGTGAATAATATTGTGCGAATGCGCGTAAATAAGGGCGTTCGAAATATCTTTAAGAATCGAATTAGCTTCCTCTTGCTCCATTCCATGCGGGAGCTGGCGCAGTAATTCATCCAGTGGAAAACCTTCAAGGAATTCCATGGTCATGAATACGGTATTTTTATCGCGGTCGAAATCGTAAACCGTCACGATGTTCGGGTGGGCAAGGGTTTGCGACTTGCGCGATTCACGTTGCAGCGAAATAAAGGCGTCGGGGTGCTGGCGGAATTCGTCGTTTAATAGTTTTACCGCCACATAAGGATCAGAGTCGCTAGCCTCGACTTTACGTCGGTCTAGGGCTTTGTATACCGCCCCCATGCCACCGGCACCAAGCAAGGATACTAATTCAAACCGTCCTTTAATAACTTGGCGACCCATAGGTGAAATAGAGGACGAAGGATCAAATTCTGGCGGCGTAGGATTGTTGCCGGCGGCGCTTGCGGACGTTGGTCGAGACGTTATAACTGTTGAGTCATCATTGGGGTTTGGAGAAGAGGATGATACGCGAGAGCCGACGTAAACCGTGGCGTCGTCGCCAGTTCCACTTGTTGTTTTGGCTGTTCCTTGCGCGGGATTAACGTTTTGTTTATTCCCTGCATTTCCGTCTTTATCAGAAACATTCCCAGTACTTTTGCTCGTTTTGTGTGTAGATACCAAACGAGTCTTGTCGTCCCTATTGTCGGTCATATCGCGCCCATTAAATCGATGACAGTCTAAATATTTTGCTTCCCTTACATGCCAAGATCCTTACTTGGCACACGTCCCTTAATCACTTGAACTGAGGGCATGGCGCAGATACTATAGGAGACGCACTCATGGCTCAAGATGGTTACCCATATACTCGTCTAATTAAAGACGCTCACGAAAGCCTATTTTTTTGCTTATCGTGCTGATCGGGCCAGTTAAAACTTACTAAAAAGCCGACGCTAGCGACTGCCTAAACGGGATTTTGATGGTGGATAAATGGATTTAATTTTGACAGTGGTTAAATGTCCATCACATGCGAACATGCTCAACCACACCAAAGTGTTTCGGGGTGTTGGCGGTCGTATTGGTCGTGCCGACTCTAACGATTGGGTGTTGCCGGATACTGATCGGATTCTATCGTCTCAGCATGCTGAAATTAGCTTTACCGCTGGGCAGTTTTTCGTTGTTGATCACAGTACTAATGGTACGTTTATCAATGAAAGCCAAGTTCCTCTTGGGGCTGGCAACAATCATCCTTTGGCCAATGGCGACATTATTAATTGTGGTGAGTATCACTTAAAGGTCACGCTAAAAGCTCCTCCGGCAGCTCCGGGTATTCCAAAAGATTTAGGCGCGGTCGATTTTTTAGACTCGGGTGATAAAACCACATTTAATCCGGCCACTGCAGCAAAGCAGCAAGTGGCCAATGATGCGAAAGACTTAGATCGTTGGCTTGATCCTGCGGCAGCCGTTCCTAAGCCGTCGTTTGAAAGCGATACGTGGGGCTCGGCTGCATCAAGTGCACCTGCCTCTAAAGCCGCAGATGATCCATGGGGTGCTGCTGTATCGCCTACGGCAAACGCCTCAATTTTGAACGATGCTAGCAATGTTGATCCGCTTGCCGCGTTAGATAATTCACAGTCGTTTGGCTCGCCGAAAGCGCCGAGCTGGGATGATAATGATGACTGGTGGAAATCCGGCAGCGAGGCTGATAATTCGCCTGTTGATCAACAGCAAATTCGTATCCCTTCGCCCGCTGCGCCCACGCCTCCTCCGTTGCAGCAAGCTGCATCTAGTCAGCCGTCGCCTGCGTTTGCAATGCCACAGCAGTCAACCCCTGCTTTTGGCGATAATCCCTTTGCGGCATCCAGTGCTGGCATACAACACGAAGATATTGATAGCCTACTAGGAATTTCTTCTCCTGCAGCATCGCAGCCAGTGCCGCCGCCTCCACCGGTTGCGCCTGTGATGCCGTCAGCTCCGTCGCAACCGCAAGCTGCGGAAGCGCCATCTTATAATGCAAACGAGTTACAGCAGCTGGCGACATTGTTAGGAATCGACAATATTCAACCGGCACAGCTGCAGACTCTTATTCCTGAGATGTCGAGCATTATTAATGAAACGGTTACTCGCCTAATTGATTTATTGCGTGCTAGAACAGCCATTAAAAATGAGTTGCGTGTCCAGCACACCATGATTCAAATGACGGATAATAATCCGTTGAAATTTTCAGCAACAGCGACCGATGCACTGAAAGTGATGTTTAGCAAAGATCGTTCTGCTTTTATGCGTCCGACTGAAGCTATTCAAGATAGCTTTGATGATTTATCCGACCACCAAGTGGCGGTGTTAACGGGTATGAATACCGCCTATACCGCCATGTTGAATCACTTTAATCCGGAAAGTTTAAAGCGCTATATTAACGTGGGTGATTCATTGCTAGGCAATAAAAATGCTAAAAATTGGTCTGCGTTCGAGCAGTACTATAAATCATTGAAAAGTGATCGCGAGACAACCTATAACAAGTTATTTGGTGAAGAGTTTGCTCGTAGCTATGAAAAGCAATTAGCTGAATTGAAAAACGCACGAGCATTAAAGCGCCGCTCGTAAAGTCTGAGTGATACGGATAGGGAGTTAAAGGGAAACACATGATGTTTAAATCGCTGTTTTATTGTGCATCAATTGCCGTATTGGCTGTGACGCTAAGTGGATGTCAGTCGGCCCGTAAGGCACTTAATTTTGATACCTCCGCTGTAATTAATTTTTCCGCATTAAATAATATCAATCCTGATTCCGACGATCGAGCGTCACCTGTGGTTGTGCATGTGTTTAAACTTGCCGATGACCGCCAGTTTAGTCGCGAAGATTTTCTGAGTTTGTACGAGGGTGCTGAAGCGCGTTTAGGTAAAGACTTGCTAGGTTCTGTAGTGCTGAAGGAAATCACGCCCGGAGAATCACGCAGTGAGGTGATTGGCTTGCCGCCAGAGGTGAAATTTATTGGCCTGATGGCCGAGTTTATTCAATACCGCAATGCCGACGCCATTATGGTATTTCCAATCGTAGAGCATAATCAAAATATCTTTGATATCGCGATTGATAGTAACAAATTGTCGGTATATCAAGAACCTGAAAACAACGACCTCCACGAAGCCTCTCGGCCAGTGAGAAGTGACCGAATTCATTAGACACTGGTTGTGATTAAGCAAATATATGCGTTGTGAGTTCCGTCTCATACGCCATTAGGATTGCGCCTAAGTGTTGTAAAAAGGATGACAAATGTCTTCAAAAAATAAAGTGATATGGTCTGAGGGCATGTTTCTTCGCCCGCAGCATTTTCAGCAGCAAGATAGATTTGTTGAACGGCTAATTGATGCAAGGACAGGTGTCATTGGTCAGCATTATTGGGGTGTACAAGAAATAACCATCGATGTCGAGGCTTTGGCTCTTGGCAAGGTGTCTATATCTTCGGTTCAGGGGGTATTCCCTGATGGCACACCTATTCTGGCACCAGAGTCAGAAGAGCTACCGAATATTATCGATATTCCCGAAAATACTCGGGATGAAATTGTTTATCTATGTGTGCCTATGCGTCGCCCTGGCTCGCAAGAATCTGTGCGTGATGAAGAAGAATTTCCGCAGGCGCGCTACAAAACCTACAACTATGATGCGCGCAATAGCGCTTCATCGTCTGGTGAGTCATCACGCATTCAAATTGGTAAGTTATCGACGTGCTTTAAGCTCGGATCAGAAGATTTGGGTGGCTATGCCTGTATTGGTATTGCACGAATTATCGAACGCTTGCCAGGTAGCCCCGTTAAGCTCGACAAAACCTTTATTCCGCCGGTATTACAGTGTACTAGCAGCGCAGAAATTAAGGGCTACATTGAAGAAGTTAAAGGCCTGCTAAAACAGCGCGGCGAAGCTTTAAGCCATCGTCTTAGTGACTCGGGTCGTTCGGGCTCGGCAGAGGTTGCCGATTATTTGTTACTGCAAGTTATCAATCGCGTGGAGCCTTTGATCAACCACCTGAGTCAACTATCCAATGTTCATCCTTTAGCTTTATATACTGAGCTATTGCAATTGGCCGGTGAATTATCAACCTTCACTGCTAGTAATAAGCGTCCGCCCGATATCCCTGCGTATAATCACGAGGATTTACAGCAGACGTATGCCGGATTATTTTCTGCATTGCGTCAGTCGCTCAGTATGGTGCTTGAGCAGTCGGCGGTTTCGTTGAACTTGGTTGAACGTAAATATGGTATTCATGTTGCACCAATTACCGACCCATCGCTAACCAAAACTGCGGCATTTGTTATTGCTGTAAAAGCAGATATTCCAACCGAATTATTGCGCAGTCGTTTTCCTTCTCAGGCTAAGTTGGCACCGGTCGAAAATATTCGCGAGCTTATTTCGACTCAACTACCGGGTTTGCGTATTCGCCCGTTACCCGTAGCGCCTCGTCAGATTCCATATCACGCTGGGTTTACCTATTTTGAGATTGATGCGAGTGGTGCGTTATGGACTGCAATGCAACAGTCGGGTGGATTTGCCGTTCATTTGGGCGCCGAATTTCCGGGGTTAATTATGGAACTATGGGCAATCAGGAGCTGAAACAATGAGCGGTGATCGACCAATTCCAGGCGGCGCTGACCGTACGGTTATAATTCCTACGCCGGGAGCGGCACGCGGCGCACAAACGCCACCGCCTGCGGCAGGAAATTTTGGCTTGCAGTCGAATGAGCGTATTGAGATTAAGACAGGCTTAAATCCATTGGTTAATTCAGCAACTACCTTGCTGACATTGGTTATTAAGCTGCGTTCGACCATGCAGCACGCCAATGTACCGGATTTACACAAACGCCTTACCGAGGAAATAAAAGCATTTGAGAGTAAAACCCGTAATGCCGGTATTGCCGGTGATAGCGTTATTGCTGCACGGTATTTACTCTGTTCCGTCATTGATGAAGTTGTATTGAATACGCCGTGGGGCGCATCAAGTGGCTGGAGTCAGCATTCCTTGCTGAGCCTGTTTCATCAAGAAACATCCGGCGGCGAGAAATGCTTTTTAATTCTTCAGCGTATGTTGGAAACCCCAGGCATTCATTTAGATGTACTGGAGTTGTTTTACATTTGTTTAAGTCTTGGTTTTCAAGGTAAATATCGTGTTGTATCTGGCGGCGGCCAGCAGATTGAGCAAATTCGAGATAATTTGTACAAGACAATAGAAAGTCATCGCCCAGTGCCAGCGCATGATTTATCGCCTAATTGGGAAGGCACCGTTAAGGCAAAAGATCGTATGGCGAATTTTATTCCGCTATGGGTCTTTGCCAGCGTTGTCTTGGCGGCTTTGTTGTTAACTTTTTCTGGCTTTCGTTACTGGCTGTATCAGACCACCGATCCCGTTGCGAGTAAGATTGCGGCAGAAATGACGACGTCCGAAATATTAGAAAAAAATACAGTTTCACCAGAACCAAACACGGAAAGACGGTTTTATTAGCCGACGAACTTGCTCTGTTGATTATCAAATTTTAATGCGGGTAGTGATATATATCCCCGGCTATTTCACATGGAGTATTCATGAAACGTCTACTTGAGTTTCTAACAAATAAGTGGGTCTTAGGCATCATAGGCCTTACAGCTCTATCTTTGCTGATTTGGTTTGGCGCTGAATTCATCAAGTTTGGTAGCGATAACGTTACCCTAAGCACAACGACTCGTTGGATCATTATCAGCCTATTTTGGTTGATTTGGTTAACCTGGAATATGGCGCAATGGTTAGTTGAGCGTCGTCAAAATAAAGAGTTGATCGGTAGCATTGAAGAGTCTCAAGAAGAAGCAAAAAACCCAGACGATGAGCGTAGCCAAGAAGAATTAACGGCTATGTCGCAGCGCTTCAGGGAGGCGCTGGCGACGCTGAAAAAAACTCGCTTTAAATCTCGCTTTGGTAGTCGAAGCTTATACCAGCTACCTTGGTACATTATTATTGGGCCGCCGGGTGCAGGTAAAACCACGGCATTAATCAATTCCGGTCTTAATTTTCCGCTTGCTGAGAGTCACGGTAAACAAGCGCTTGGCGGTGTTGGCGGTACGCGTAATTGTGATTGGTGGTTTACTAATGATGCTGTGTTAATTGATACCGCGGGTCGTTACACCACGCAAGATAGCCATCGCGTTGTCGACAATAATGCGTGGAATGCATTTTTAACCCTTTTGAAAAAATACCGCCGTCGTCGTCCGATTAATGGTGCTTTGGTTGCTATTAGTTTGCAGGACTTAATGGTTCAGACTGCGGAACAGCGCAATCAACAAGCGAAGACGATTAAAACGCGTATTGGCGAATTGCAGGAAGAATTAGGCGTTCGTTTCCCCGTTTATTTGACCTTCACTAAGTGTGATTTAGTGGCAGGTTTTGCCGAGTTTTTTGCTAATTTGTCGCAATCCGAGCGTGAGCAGGTTTGGGGGGTAAGTTTCCCTGCGGAAACCAGTCCAGAGACCGGAGCTGATATTGGTCGCTTTAAAGCTGAATTTGCCGAGTTGGCGAAACGCTTAAACGGCATGCTGCTAGGGCGAGTTCATCAAGAGCGTAATATCGAAAAACGTTCAATGATTCAAAGCTTCCCTGCGCATTTTGAAAGTCTTGGTGGTGTTGTTGATGAGTTTGTCGCTCAGGTTTTCTCACCCGACCGTTTTGGTTCAGTGCCTATGCTGCGTGGTGTGTATTTTACCAGTGCCACCCAAGAAGGTAGTCCGATTGATCGCATGATGGCTCAGGTGAGTAATAACTTTGGCCTTGAGCGCAATATGGGCAAGCAGCAGCAAAATAGCGGTAAGAGCTTTTTTATAACGCGCTTGTTTAATGACGTTATTTTCCCTGAATCGGAGCTCGTGGGTGTTAATCGCAAAGTTGAGAATATTTTACTTTGGCTAAGGCGGGGCACACTTGCGGTATTTTCTTTGATCTTCTTAGGCAGTGCAGCGCTGTGGGCTGGAGGTCTTACTAAAAATAAATCGTTCATGACGGATGTTGATGCGCTGTTTTATGACTTCAAGCAGCAGGCTGAAAAGTTTGACGTAACGCGGGACGATATCCCTGCGGTATTACCGGTAATGAATCCTTTGCTAAATGCCAGCTTGGTATACGATCAGGATGAACATCCATTCCTAAGCAACCTTGGCCTTTATGATGGCCGTGTTGATTCATCGGCAGATGCTTTATATCAAGTTGAATTGAATAAGATATTTTTCCCTGCGGTTAAAACCATGTTGGAAAGACATCTAAACACACTGACCTATACCGATAGTGAACTGCTGCCAATATTTAAAGTGTATTTAATGTTGTTTGACGAAGAGCATCGCGATTATCAGCAGATTCGCGCGTATGCTAAAACTCGTTGGCAGGATATGTTGCCGGGCGAAGCCGGTAAGCAGGAGCAGTTGTTACGCCATTTGGATAACTTATTCGGCGCGCCTTTAAATACTGAGGTTGTTGCTAACGATCAAGTGGTTGAGCGTACGCGTTTGCAGTTAAAGCGTATTCCCGTTGCGCAGCGTTTATATGCGCAATTGCAGAATAGCGGTAACAATGCTCAGCTTGTTGATCTATACCGCGAAATCGGTGGCGACACACAACAAGCGTTCGGCATTGCAGAAACCGATCCTGTTTTCAAAATGCCATTTTTGTTTACTAAAGCCGGCTTTAAGAATGCTGAGTACGGCGCTAACTCTGACATGATGACCAAGATCGCGGAAGATCGTTGGATTTATGGTGATGGCGCAAATGGCGAAGATTTCACTAAAGCAGATTTAGAGAAATTAAGTGACGAAGTTGAAAAATTATATTTAAGCGAATATGCCAAGCGTTGGCAGGCGTTCTATCAGCGTTTTACCTTGGCACGTATTACTAACAGCATTCAAGCGATTGCCGTATTGCAGCAGTTATCCGATCCGATTGCATCGCCATTAGTGCATGTGAGCGAGCTTGTTGCTGAAAATACTAGCTTAACGCCGCAAGTATCGCTCGATCCAAACAAAGGCGCTGTCGCTGGGGCCGCTGCAAAAGTGTTCTCTAAAGTATACGAGCCCAATATCGTCGATCTTAGATTTCAAGATGTTCAGCGTATGGTGAAAAGCGAGAACGGCGTACCGTCGAAAATGCAATCGTATTTGCTGGGCATTCAGCAGTTAAACGAGTACTTCCGACAAATTAACAGTGCCCCTGATTCTAATGCCGCGGCTTTTGATGTAGCGAAAGCTAAGTTTACCGCTAACGGTGCTGATGCTATGCAGCAATTGAAGAGTCTTGCCGCGACAGCACCAGAACAAGCGCAAGGGTGGTTGAATCATTTAGCAAATTCAACATGGACGTTAATTGTCGGCAAGGCGAAAACTCACATAGATACCGTTTGGCGTTATCAGGTTTATGATAATTATCGCGAAAATATCTATAACCGTTATCCAATGTCGGCGGATAAAAAATCCGAAGCGACAGTGATCGCTTTCGATGAATTCTTTAAGCCGGGTGGCATACAGCAAAGCTTTGTTGACGAATATGTGTTGCCATTTGTTGATACGCGTCGTTGGCAGGCGAAAAGCTACGATGGCTTAACCTTAGGTATCAGCAATTCATCACTTGCGCAGTTCCGCCGCGCCGACAATATTCGTAAGGCCTTTTATGCCAAGGGAGAAAGTGCTGGTTTCGCATTTGCGGTAGAGCCGCATAAGCTGGACTCTAATGTGCGTCTATTTACGCTCGAAGTGGGAGATTCTCGGATGTCTTATTCCCATGGTCCGCGCATTGAAAAAGATGTGATGTGGAGCGCTGCAGAAAGTAACCGTTCGCGCGTTGTCTTTGAAGATTTAAACGAAGCGGTAAGCAGTAAGCAATTTGATGGCGATTGGTCATTCCTAAGATTGCTTGATGATGCCGATATGAAAGCGACCAGTAATGCCCGTGAATATTCCGTAACGTTTACGGGTAATGGCCATAATGCGGTTTACAACTTAATTGCTCCGAGTAGTGTTAATGCCTTTGATTTTGGCTTGCTAAGAAACTTTAGCTGCCCTCAGTCGTTATAAAGAGGGGCTTATGAGCAATCAGATTGGATTATTCGGAAAATTACCGGCGCACGGCGATTTTGTTAATCGCCATGTGTCTTCGGCCTTCCTTTCTATATGGGATGAATGGCTGCAATGTTCGGTGTCGGGGTCTAAAGAGCTACTTGGTGATAGTTGGCTGGATATCTATTTAACCAGCTCAATTTGGCGCTTTGCCTTACGTCCTGGTGTGATTAATGAACACGCTTGGGCCGGAATTTTAATTCCAAGTGTCGATAGTGTCGGTCGATATTTCCCGCTGTCATTGGTGCAACCATTTGATGCAAAAACCAATGTTTTTGCATTGATGAGTAATAACCAATCATGGTTCGAATCTCTTGAAGCGGCAGCACTTGCGGCGCTCCAGAATTCCTTGGATGCTGATCAGTTATCTCAAATGGTGAGCGATGAGTCAGCCTCGCTGTGGCAGCATGGAATGACGCCAGCAGCGCAATGTCGGAACCTTGGCAATGCGATGGTAATGACGGGTGGGCATAATGAAGCTGAGCGTTATGCGGCATTGCTCAATAGTCAATTTGGCCATCAAGCCAGTTGCAGTATATGGAGTACTGGAGAAACGGCTAATAGCCCAGCGACAACAGTAGTTGTTGAAGGACTACCAAAGCCGGATCAATTTGTATTTATGTTGGATGGACGTTGGAATCAGTGAGCTGGTTAATACAACAGCGAACTAATACTAATTCATTAAATGACCAATAAGATTATCGCGGGTGTTAAATTGCAATCTAGGCGTGTAATATGTGCTCAGATTATTGCTTAACCCCAATTTAGAAAGGATTCTGACCAATGCCATTTGGTTATGTTATCGATATTGATAGCTTAGTTGCCCCCATTAGTGATGATATGCCGCAGGGAAGCGATGTAAGAGCCGATCGTTCCCCCACATCTGATTACTATGTCATTAAAGACGCCCGAAATAATGCTCGAGCAGCAGAACGCTCGGCGATGTTTGGCGATGTTGAAGTTGATTTGTACACCCCTTGGGTTACTGTTTCTGAGTTAGCAACTAAGATTTTGTCTTCTCAATCTAAGGATTTAGAAGTTGCCACTTGGTACCTCGAAAGCCTAATTCGCCTTAATGGCGTTTCTGGTCTAAGAGATGGTATGAAATTAATTAATCAATTAGTTAATGATCATTGGGATGGTCTATTTCCAATGCCTGACGAAGATGGCATTGAGACTCGTGTTGCACCACTCACAGGTTTAAATGGTGACGGCGGTGAAGGTACTTTATTAGCGCCATTACGCAATATCGAAATTACGATTGACGGCGATCATGGGGCGTTCAGTTTTTGGCAATATCAGCAGGCTCGTGATGCTGATCGAATCGACGATGAAGATCGCAAAGCTGAGCGTATTTCAACGCTTGGATACAGTCTATCTTCAGTAAATGACACGATCGCCCAGACCGATATTCAGACCTGCCGTAATTTTATT
Organism: Thalassolituus oleivorans MIL-1; assembly: GCF_000355675.1. Lineage (NCBI taxonomy): Bacteria > Pseudomonadati > Pseudomonadota > Gammaproteobacteria > Oceanospirillales > Oceanospirillaceae > Thalassolituus > Thalassolituus oleivorans. The sequence goes on from NC_020888.1 coordinate 402,943, forward strand.
GAAACCATCGAAGAAGCATTAGCGGCCTACAAAGAAACCAGCAGTAAATTACGTGAATTATGTGGCGGCGATGCTCCTCCAAGCTCAAAAATTACAGAATTATTAGACGAAGTTTTACGTACCACGCGTTTCGCCTATAAAGAAAAAATCCAAGCGGCGGATGACGCCGATGCTGCAGCCGCAGCTGTCTCAGAACCGAGCGAAGTATCATCGGACGAAACCGTTACTACAAGCCAGGTCGTACATATGACTAATGCTGCCGCAGGCCCAATTACTAATCGCGAAGATGCCCTCAAGCGCCTTGAAGAAGTTGCTAAATATTTCCGTCAGTACGAACCTCATACGCCTCTTGCGCCTAGCTTAGAGCGTATTGTGTCATGGGGCCGAATGACAGTAGCAGAGCTAATGATGGAGCTGATTCCAGACAGTACAGCTCGTAGCCTTTATTCGCAGTTTACCGGGGTGATGTTGGATGGCAGCGATACCCATTCATATGTTGCGCCACCAGTGGTTAAACCGGCCACTAGCCAAACGACACCTACATCTCAAGGGGCGGCAGACGCTGCGCCAGCGGCGGAACCAGCTGCGAAAATGGGATGGTAAGCGTTAATTAATTTGAACCCAGAGAATTAAACCGTTACTCACACGAAAAGGAGTTATTTATGTCCGAAAGTATTCACAATAAATTGAAGCGAGTTCGTAAGCCTCGCGTACATATTACGTATGACGTTGAAACTAACGGTGCAGAAGTTAAGAAGGAACTGCCATTTGTAACGGGTGTTATGGGCGACTATTCCGGTGATAACACTGAGAACCGCAAAGCGCTTAAAGATCGTAAATTCGTTCAAATTGATCGTGATAACTTCAACGAAGCGATGGGTAAAGTAAATCCTAAGCTTAACCTTCAAGTTGAAAATACGTTAGCCGGTGACGGTAGCAAGGTTGCAATTGATCTCGACTTCAAAAAAATGGATGACTTCACACCAGAAGCCATCGTTTCTCAGGTTGAGCCATTGAAAAAGCTACTAGATGCGCGTAACAAACTACGTGACTTGTTGAGCAAAGCAGATCGTTCAGAAGATCTCGAAAACGTTCTTGAAGAAATTTTGAAAAATACCGACAACATTACCGCTATTTCGAAAGAGCTTGGTATCGGTGAAGCTAAGGAAGGAGCTGAATAATGAGTACTGAATTAGAAACCTCTGGCGGCGCAGTCGCCGAAGAGCAATCGTTTAGCTTATTAGAACAAGCAATTAGTTCAACTAAGCAAACTGAGCGCGAAGAAACTCAAGACCTTTTGGCTAACCTGACTGAACAGGTTTTAAAGGGTACAGTGACTTGGGATCGCAACCTAACCAATACCATTAAGCAAGCGGTTGCAGCAATTGATGAAGCTATGTCTCGTCAATTAACGGCAATTCTTCATGACGAAAAATTCCAAAAATTGGAAGGTTCATGGCGCGGCCTTAATCACTTGGTGATGAATTCTGAAACCAGCTCTACGCTGAAAATTCGCATGCTTAACATTTCTAAGCGCGAATTGTTCCGTGACCTTGATAAAGCGGTTGAATTCGATCAAAGCCAAATCTTCAAAAAATTATACGAAGAAGAATTCGGTACTGCCGGTGGTGAACCATACGGCGCTATGATCGGTGACTTCGAATTCACTAGCCACCCAGAAGACGTCGATTTGTTAGCTAATATGTCTAACGTTGCGGCGGCTGGTTTCTGCCCATTCATCTCTGCCGCTGGTGCAGGTATGTTTGGTTTTGATGATTTTACTGAGCTATCTAAGCCACGCGATTTAGGTGCGATTTTCGAATCTCAGGAATACATCAAATGGCGTAGCTTCCGCGATAGCGAAGATTCTCGCTTCGTAACGCTAGTAATGCCACGCGTACTTTCTCGCTTGCCGTATGGTGCTGCCTCTAAGCCAGTTGAAAGCTTCAATTTTGAAGAATTCGAATTGGATGAGTCCGGCATGTCAAAAGCTGCTGGCCATGACGATTACTGCTGGATGAATGCCGCTTATGTTATGGGCACAACCCTAACTCGTGCATTCGCAGAAAACTCTTGGTGTACCGCTATTCGTGGTGCTGAAGGTGGCCGTGTTGAAGGCTTACCATCACACATCTTTAAGAGTGATGACGGGGATACCGATCAGAAGTGCCCAACTGAAGTGGGTATTACTGACCGTCGTGAAGCAGAGCTTTCGAACCAAGGCTTCTTGCCACTATGTCACTACAAAAATACCGATTACTCAGTATTTTTTGGTGCGCAGTCTGCACAAAAGCAAAAGGTTTATGACGATCCAGATGCAACGGCTAACGCCTCTATCTCTGCACGTCTTCCATACTTGATGGCGACTTCTCGTATTGCTCATTACTTAAAAGTGATGGCACGCGATAAAGTGGGTTCATTTATGCAGGCAGAGAATTGCGAGCGCTGGTTAAACCAGTGGATCTCTCAATACACCAACTCAAATCCAGATGCGTCCGCAGAGATGAAAGCTAAGTACCCACTAGCTGAAGCTCGCGTTGAGGTAAAAGAAATTCCAGGTCAACCTGGCGCATACAGCGCGGTTGCCTACCTCAAGCCTTGGCTGCAAATGGAAGAACTGACGACTTCTCTTCGTATGGTTGCGAACATTCCACAACCTAAGTAAGCGTCAATTAAGGGATGCGCTCTGCGCATCCCTTTTTATTCGTTATTCATTTTAAGGGAACTAAAGTGCTGACAGATTCTTCAAGCATTGATCGGGTGCATAAGAATCCTTCTTTGTTAGGTTCTCCCGATACACAAACACTCCCTTTGGCTGACATCTATACGTTTCTTGCTGAAAAAGATGACGTAGCCGCATTTTCCCTCTGGCTAAATCATTTCGCCGTTAGCAAAATCAATCGTAATTATTCAGTTAAGCGTTGGCTCAATCAGCAAATTGCCGAAATAGACGAACTCATTTCTGAACAAGTCAATGCTGTTCTCCATGATGCTCGTTTTCAGCGTCTTGAAAGTTCATGGCGAGGACTATGGTTTCTGGTGGAGGCTGCCGTCGCATCCGATAACATCAAAATTCGTTTGTTGGATGTTAACTGGAAAGACTTATCGAAAGACATTGAACGAGCTCCAGATTTCGATCAAAGCGGGCTGTTTCATTTAATTTACAACGAAGAATTTGGTACTCCAGGTGGCGAGCCATTTGGCGTATTGCTCGGTGACTATTACGTATCGCATCGCCCGTACGAAGGTCATCGCTACGACGATGTCTTTACCTTGCAGGGGATTAGTCGAGCTGCTGCCGCTGCATTTTGCCCTTTTGTTTGCAGTGCTGCGCCACAATTGTTCGGCCTCGATAGTTACGATACGTTAGGCTTGCCAATCAACCTAGATAACGTTTTTCGTGCCGATGAATATATTCGGTGGCGTTCGCTACGAGAACGCGAAGATAGTCGTTTCTTAGCATTAACATTGCCGAATTTATTGATGAGAAAACCTTACGAGCGTAATTATAACTCGCCCCAAGGTATGCATTTTGTCGAAGACGTAGCGGGTAAAAACAACAATAAATATTTGTGGGGCAATGCCTGCTTTGCGCTAGGCTCGGTCTTGATCCGTGAATTCTCCGAGGTCGGTTGGTTTAGCCATATTCGCGGTGTACCACGCGACTATTTGGGTGGCGGTTTAGTAACGCAATTTCCATCATTGAGTTATAAAACGGATAGCTCAAAAGCTATGGTGAAAATGTCGACTTCGGTCACGATCACCGACCAATTGGAACGGGAACTGAGTGATCTTGGTTTGATTTCGTTGTGCCACTGCTATCAAACGCCATATGCAGTATTTAATAACTGTCCATCGCTGCAAGTTTCAAAAAACTACGGCAATAAATCGGCCAATGCCAACGCGCGAATTAGTTCTATGTTGCAACAAATATTATGCGGCTCTCGATTCGCGCAATACATCAAAGTGATCATTCGCGATAAAGTCGGTTCTTATGTTACTGCTGATGCCTGTCAGCGTTTTTTACAAGATTGGCTAGATGAATATACAACAGGGCGCGATGACCTATCGTGGGAAATGATGGCTCGTTATCCTCTACGTGAGGCCCGCGTGAGGGTTGTCGAAGAGCCGGGGAAGCCGGGTCATTACTCAAGTATCGTACACTTAAAAACGCATTACACCGTTGATCACTTAGTGTCGGAGTTGAAGTTAACTACGGCACTAAATCAAATAGAAACAGGTAAGGTTTAGTATGGTTAATAAGCGTGAGAAGCGGCTATTAGCCCCCGTGCTAGATCGCCTACTAGAACAAAATCAAAGCAGTGATTTTCGCCAAAGCCACCGTATACAACGCTGCCTGCGTGAAAGTATTCGTCGCGATTTAGAAAACTTATTCAACACTCGCTACTGCTGTGTATCGCCACCAGAAGCTTATAAAAATTTAGATGACTCAGTGTTGAACTATGGTCTGCCTGATTTATCGACCATTAATATGAGTTCATTTGATAGCCGCAATGACTTCTGTCGAAAAATCGAGAAAACGGTTCTTAAATACGAACCTAGAATCAAGACCGTAAAAGTGAAAACCGATGCGGTCCTTGATAACGAAGATCCAACCATACGTTTTAGAGTTGAAGCAACACTGCATATGAACCCAGTACAAGAGCTCATGATATTTGAATCGACGTTAAACCCGATCAATCAAACGGTCAACGTTTCGGAGTTATTCTAAATGAGCGATAGATTGCTTTATCACTACGAAAAAGAACTGGCATTTATTAAGCAATCGGCTTCTGAGTTTGCTAAACAGCATCCGTCAGCTGCTGAAAATTTACAGCTTGGTAGTGACTCCGTAGATGATCCGCTCGTTGCTCGTTTGCTTTCAGGTTTTGCATTTTTAAATGCGCGTATTCAGCAGAAACTCAGTGATGATTTTCCTGAGTTAACCGATGCTATGCTTGAAACCTTATACCCGCATTATCTGCGTCCGATTCCATCCATGGCCATTGCTCAATTCTCGCCTTTGGATGACCTTGATGCGGCTATCACGATTCCTGCAAACACTGAGCTAGAAACCGATACTAGCCAAAATCAGGAGTGCCTATTTACTACGCGCTATCCAGTCGAATTATTACCGATACGATTGGATTCAGCGCAATTGATGCCTAAGCCATTTGTTGCCCCCGGTAGTTTTGATATTCAAGGTGCAAGCGCAGTATTAAAGCTGTCGTTCAAAAGTCTAAGTGCTGATCTACGTATTGCCGATATGGATCTCAGTAAGATTCGCCTCTTCTTAAAAGGGCAGGCGCAGCATGTTCATCCGTTATACGACCTGATTCTTACCAAGTGTTTTCGTGTTGTCATTGCCAATGGCGATGCGGATATCAAACCCACCATTTTAAATTCAGACGCGTTGAAGCAAGTGGGTTTTGATATTGCAGAAGGGCTGTTGCCGTATCCTAGTTCATCCTTTATGGGTTACCGTTTACTAACTGAGTTTTTCTCATTCCAAGAGAAGTTCCAGTTTATCGATTTTACGCAGTTAGATATCGGCATTAACAATAGCTTTGATGACACCCTAAATATCTATTTGTACCTACGTGAAAGTGATATCGAATTAGAGCATCAAGTGAATGTCGGTATGTTTGCCTTAGGCTGCACGCCGATTGTAAATATATTCGAGCAAATTGCCGATCCTATTCCACTAACGCATACCGAATCCGAATATCCTATTGTGCCGGATGCACGTCGTCGAGAAGGCCTAGAGATCTATTCTGTGGTTAATGCTGGCGCGACGGACAGCGATGGCAAGTACACGCCGTACCGTCCTTTTTATGGTATCGATCATAGCCAAAACCAAAAGCAGAAATCCGCATTTTGGTTAACCAGTCGGCGAGAAATATTCGAAGGTGAGCATCGTAACGAACTGGCCTCTGAAATGAATATTCGCTTAGTGGATCTTAATTTTAATCCTTATGAACTAAGCGATCAGAGTTTAGATTTACAGTTGTTGTGCACTAATCGTAATTTACCGCGTAAATTGCCAACAGGTCAGGGGCAGCCATTTATGCAAGTGGTTGATAACGAATACCCGACAGAGAAGATATCCTGTGTGGTTAATCCAACATCAACCATTCGCCCGCCATTGCGCGAACGCGGCTACTGGCGACTGATATCGCATCTGAATCTAAATCACTTATCGTTGAGTAATGGTGGCGGTTCAGTAGAGGCGATTAAAGAAATTTTACGCCTTTATGATTTTCGCGATTCTGCCAGTACACGCAATATGATTGATTCGATAATGGCGATTCATACAAAGCCGATTACCGCGCCTATTCAGATTGAAGGGCTGGTATCTATGTGCCGTGGTACGCAGATCGAATTAACCCTCGACCCAATCATGTTAGCAGGCACTAGCCCCTTAATGTTTTCGAGTGTATTGGAACGATTTTTTGGTTTATACGGTTCGATCAACTCGTTTACGCGTTTGATTATCACCCTTAATGGTAAAGACGGAGAGTTTAAGAGATGGCCACCTCGCGCCGGCGAAAAAGCCTTAATCTAGTAGAACAACTCCAGTCTGAACCTTATCGGTTTGATTTTTTTCAAGCGACAAGGTTACTGGAGCGAGCAGCTAATCTACATCCCGAAAAAGACCAAATCGCAACAGAAAGTGTTGGGGGCGTGGCACGCCCAGATCAAGAGGCCGTGCATTTTCGCGCACGCACTAGTTTAGCGTTTAACGGTTCAGACGTTACTAAAGTAACGCAAAAACGCATTTCCAATTACGACTCAGAGGATAATTCAGTTCTGCAATGGCAGATGGAAGTCGCCATGATGGGATTGACTGGCAGTCAGGGCGTGATGCCGTATTACCTCAGTGAAATTGTTCTATCCGAACTGCGTAAAAAGAGCTCAGCCTTAAAAGATTACCTCGATCTTTTTAATCACCGCACCATCTCCATGTTTTACGAGGCATGGCATAAATACCAATTGGTGCCAAATTACGAGCGCAGTAAGTACGATTCAACAGGAAAAGATGACCTTTTTACCGATGCTTTGCTGTCTATTGCGGGTATTGGCTTATCGGAACAGAAATTTCGCTCGGCGTTGCCCGATGAGCAAATGGCGCGCTTTTCGGGTCATTTTGGTCGAACCATCTGTTCTGCAGAATCGCTGCGTAGCAGCATTTGCGGCATGTTTAATTTAGACACTAGCATTAAAGAATTTCAGGGGGAGTGGTACGACCTGCCATCCGATGTTCATTGCCGCATGCCCGATAGCGAACACCCTCTGGGAACAAATACCGAGCTTGGTGTAAATACCGTGATCGGCTCGCGCTGCTATCAAGCGCAGAACAAATTCTCGGTTGTTATTAAACCGATGAACGAACAGGAGTTTATGCAGCTTGCTCCCGGTTCACGTACGTTAGAGGAGCTTAAATCCTTTATTAAAATGAGCGTCGGTGGTGAGCAAGATTTCGATATCGAAATTCAATTATCCGATGAACATGTACCGTTAAAAGAGCTCATGAAGTCTGAAGACTACGAGCCACTGCTGGGCTGGAATACGTACATAGATCCAGATCGCCTGAGTGGCGACTCGATCTCAATTAAATTATCACAGGAGATTGCCGTTCCTAATGACGATTTGCCAATGGCATATTAAGTTTAACGGTTAAATATCCTTTAGATATACGCTTTAAATATTACGGAAAAGGAAACATTCGTATGATTAATATCAACCTAAAGTCGCTTGTCGACAAAATGTCGCCATACATGCGCGACTCGCTAGAAGGCGCTGCCGGTCTGTGTCTTGCCCACAGCCAATACAATGTTGAGTTAGAGCACTGGTTGCTTAAATTGCTTGATATATCGGATACGGATTTCATGCAGTTGCTGGAAAAGCATGGTGTTAATCCATCGAATTTAGCTAAGCAGTTGGCAAACACCATTGCCAAATTCCGCTCTGGCAGCAGTCGTCCTGCAGCGCTAGCACCTAGCATCGTTGAAGCGACAAAGAATGCATGGATGCTTGCGTCTGTGGATTATGGCCAGACGGTGATCAGTTCCGGTCATTTATTAGCAGCATTAATGTTAGACGATAACTCACGTCGTCAGTTGTTAGAAAGCTGTCCAGAATTAAAAGAAATTGCACCGGAATCCATTCGTGAAACGGCAAAAGCTATATACGGCACCACAGGTGAAACCGATCATCTTTTAAGGGGGGATGAAACTGGTGCAACTTCCGTAGCAGGCGGTAATGTCGCAGCTACTAAAACGCCATCACTCGACAAATACACAGTTAACCTGACTGAGCGCGCACAGAAAGGTGAGATTGACCCAGTACTAGGCCGTGATGAAGAAATTCGTCAGTGTATTGATATCCTAACTCGTCGTCGTCAAAACAACCCAATTATGACCGGTGAAGCCGGTGTTGGTAAAACCGCTGTGGTTGAAGGTTTTGCACTGCGTATTGCTGCTGGCGATGTGCCTGATCCATTAAAAGGTGTTGCGATACGCACACTTGATCTTGGTTTGTTGCAAGCGGGTGCAAGCGTAAAAGGCGAATTCGAAAATCGCTTAAAATCCGTTATTGAAGAAGTTCGCGCCTCAGCCACGCCGATCATTCTATTTATCGACGAAGCACACACTATGATTGGTGCCGGCGGTAAAGAAGGCCAAGGTGATGCGGCTAACTTATTAAAGCCAGCGCTGGCACGTGGTGAGTTACGTACTATTGCTGCAACGACGTGGGCAGAATATAAGAAATACTTTGAACGTGACCCAGCATTAACCCGTCGCTTCCAAGTCGTTAAAGTTGAAGAGCCATCAGAAGAGAAAGCCATCGACATGATGCGCGGTATTTCTGAGTCGTTACAACAGCATCACAAAGTACGTATTTTAGACGAAGCTGTTATTGCTTCGGTTGTTCTATCTCATCGTTATATTCCGGGTCGTCAGTTGCCGGATAAATCCGTTAGTTTATTAGATACCGCTTGCGCCCGTGTCGCCCTGAGTCAATCATCGACCCCTAGTGCTATTGAGGATGCCGAGCGCCGCATTCAGCGCGCAACGCTAACCATTAATAAACTAGAGCGTGAATCGGCAGCGACCGGTGAACATGAAGAAAAATTAATTGCCCTAAAAGAAGAAAAAGAACAAGCCGAGGCGTTATTAGTAATCCTTCGAGCACAGTATGAGCAAGAAAGTGCTCTTATTTCAAAAATTCGTACCTGTCGCGATCAAATTGACGAAAATTTCTTAAAAGCAGAAGGCGATAAGCTAACGCCAGAAGCGCTAAATGATTTAAAAGGCGAACTAAAAGCATTAACCACAGAATTAAACGGTGTGCAGGGCGAACGCCCATTAATGCAAGCCAACGTTGATGAACAAGCTATTGCTGAAGTTATTGCTAACTGGACGGGTATTCCGGTTGGTAAAATGGTGAGCGATCAAATCACAGCGGTACAAACTTTAGCCGATAAACTCGGCAAGCGTGTTATTGGCCAACCCCATGCATTAGAAGCCGTCGCTCAAGTGATTCGTACCTCGCGTGCCGGTCTAACCGATCCACGCAAACCGGTTGGTGTATTTTTATTCTGCGGTACCAGTGGGGTCGGTAAAACCGAAACTGCATTGGCGCTAGCAGATGAGTTATATGGTGGCGAGCAAAATATTACCACCATCAACATGTCGGAATTTAAAGAAGAGCATAAGGTATCTATGCTGTTGGGTTCACCTCCAGGTTATGTGGGTTACGGTGAAGGCGGCATTTTAACTGAAGCCGCACGCCGCAAGCCGTATTCGGTTATCTTGCTCGATGAAATGGAAAAAGCACATCCCGGCGTACAGGATATTTTCTACAACCTGTTTGACAAAGGCACGATAAAAGACGGTGAAGGTCGCGATATCGACTTTAAAAATACCGTCATTATTATGACCTCAAATGCGGGTGAAGATGCTATTCGCGCGATTTTCAATCAAGTAGAAGAAAAGCCAGACCCAGACACGCTACTTGATAATATTCGTCCGTATCTGCTTAAACACTTTAAATCTGCATTTATGGGCCGAGCGAACACCATCGCGTATTACCCTCTGGATGATGATAACTTAATGGCCATCGCAGCGATTAACATGCGCAAAATTGAAAAACGCATTGTTGAAAACTACGGCGCAGCGTTTAGTTATGACGAAGATGTATTAATCAATATTGTTGCCCGCTGCCAAGAATCAGATACCGGCGCACGTAATATTGAAACCATACTGAATCGGACATTACTACCCTCATTGGCCAGTGAATGCCTAAATAAAATGGCAAACGATGAAGAAATTACCAAAGTGCATGTTGGTGCGACGGAAGATGGTGAATTTACCTACACCGTAAGCTAACCTTGGTTTTGGCGCCATAGTAGAGACGTGATTTCTGTTTTGTCTCTACCACGGTTTAGCTAAGTCTTCATAGAAAATAGATCTCAGGATACACATGGCCAATTTCACGATTGGCCATAAAACATTATAAAAGGATGTTTTTGATCATGGCCATTATCAGCACCACACGTTTAATCGTACCAATACTTCTCGGTTGCCTAATAGTCCCCGCTGCTTTCGCAGAAAGTGGCCGTGCAGACTACGATCTTGACGACGACGGTCTGATCGAAATTAACAGCCTGGCCGACCTCGATGAAATTCGTAATAACCTTGATGGCACTAGCCTATATGGCGAAAGTACCGGCTGCCCAGAAGCGGGCTGTAATGGATTTGAATTAACCACCACACTGGATTTCGACACCAACGCCGATGGCAAAATGGATGAGAATGACGCCTATTGGAATGGGGGAGAAGGGTGGGTGCCGATTGGAGATTTTCATAATACCTTCATCTCCATATTTGATGGCGGGCACAATGAAATTCGTAATCTTTATATCAACAGACCTGACGCTGAATACATTGGTTTGTTTGCCAGTGTCGGCGATTATGATAATGATGTTACTTCGATTATCCGAAATTTAGGATTAACTGGAGACCTGGCAATGGTATCCGGAGGGAAAAATGAAGTCGTATCGTACGTCGGAGGTTTTGTGGGTTTCGCGCAGATGGGCACGAGTATATCTAGTTGCTACAACACTATAGATGTGGTCGCGCAAGGGACTCTAGGCGGGACTGGAGGGGGTATTGTTGGAAAGGCCGATATAATAAGTATTGTTGATAGTTATAATCTTGGTGATGTCTCTGGATCTAAAAGTGGAGGTCTAGTTGGGTATCTGTCGGATTCTAATATTGAGAATAGTTTTTCGGTAGCCGTAATTACAGGTCGTTTTAATGTCGGTGGAATAGTAGCCGAAAGTCAACTCGCAATATTCTCAAATGTTTTTTCTACGGGGATTGTTGATTCCGAGCACAATGCAGGAGGACTTTCAGCATTAAATGCATTTTCATGGTCAATTGCTAATCATGTTTTTTCAGCTAGCAGTGTCAATGGAGGAGAAGGATATAAAGTTGGTGGGCTTGCTGGTGCATTGTATGATAAAGCTACTATTATCAATAGCCACTGGGCTACAGATACTTCAGGTCAACAAACGAGTGGAGGAGAGTCTGATATCGATAATTATTTCGGTGCTACTCTCGCTGAACTTCAGTGTCCGACAATGAGCGACGATACCGAATGCTTAATGAACTATACCCTCTATCCAACTTGGGATAGCACGATTTGGGATTTCGGTACGAGCAGTGAATTACCGGGATTAATTATTGATGGTGTTGTCTATCGCGATGGCGATGGTGATGGCGCACTGGATGCTAACCACGCACCTGAAGTAGCGTTTGTATTAACGCAAAATGGTGATGAGGTGTATGACATTACAATCGGCGATGGCGACGTTACTTTAGAAGCCGTAATTACCGATCAAGATGCTAGTGACCACCATACACTTAGCTGGACTTATGAAGACGTTACCGTCATCAGTGAAACTGATACCAGTGTGACTTTCAGTTCCGACAATTTAATTGTCGGGGATTACACCGTATCTGCTGTGGTAACGGATAATCGCTATCCGGTAATGAGCGGAAATTCAGAAATCACATTTTCTGTTGAAGCTGCGCCCGTTGAACCTAATCCTAGCCCTGAAGTTACGCCATCCTCGAAAAGTAGCGGAGGTGGCTCGATGAACCTTTATTGGCTTATGTTGATTAGTGGGTTGTTGTTGGCGAGGAAACCTAGATTTTCTTTGTAGGAGAGTTGATGTTATTAAAGTTGAGTTCGTATTGACTAATAAAAAGGGGCTTTTCGCCCCGTTTTTCTAATTATTAGAACTTTATAATGCCCCATAAAAAACCCATGCCTATGAAGTACGCTGAAATTATAATGACGGCACTACCCATTTCAGCAATCCTACTATAAATAGGATTTCTGTATCTAGACCAAACTACTAGAGCTAGCGCAAGTCCGAAAAAAACCGTCACTAAAAATTTTAGTATCATCATGTGTTCGTAATTCCCGCTTATTAGCTATTTCTTCATCGCTATCTTTTTTAAATATTTTTTATCGCATTTGAAGCATTTTTATTTGCTTCTTCAGTAAGGCGAACAAGAACTCTTTTTATTAATGCTTGGGTAATCTCCTCCTTGGTCGGTGGAGCGATAATATGAAGCGCTTGCATTAACTTTTTCATTAGTAAAACGACCCAAGAAGAAATATCCTTGGCTAAGTTAATGCCTTTAGCAAGTATGTAGGCTAGTTTATCTACTATAGTGTGAAGTCCAATGACAGCACCTTGGAGCATAGCTAAACCATTAATTAATATTTTTCTAATCACATAGTTTAAGGCTGAATCGACCCACTGCCAAAAACTGCTATCTGATGTGCTGACGGGCAACTTTGATTTGAGCCAGTTTTCGAGGCATATTTCAAGGTTATACGGTTCTACAGGGTTTCCTGAAATTGACTTCCAGTCTCGCCCTTTAACTGATGATATATAGTGTTCCATTTTATGTGCAACACCAGAAGTCAATGGGAAGCTAGATGGTAGGAAATATCCAGTGTTATTAATAGGAGCTTGGATGAACGGGTAAATTGCAACCATAGGCACAGGATCAGTACGATGGTAAGTTCGATATATATTTATATCTCCAATCGAGCTAGTTGTGCTATTGGCAAACCAATGTGTGCCCACTCTAGGAGCTCCAAATGTATATAGTTTAATGCGCCCCCTTAGATCCGATCTATTTTTTGAAATCCAGTCTGCAGCAAGTGAAGCTACAGCTCCTCCTAGGCTGTGACCTATACAGTGAATCAGCCCTTCAGTTTTGTTATCGTTAAGAAATTCCTTGATTTCAGGAAGCATGCTATTAAATGTGTGATTAAAGCCAATGTGCACAGGAAGATTGGTTTTTGATAAGCATATACCTATGCGAAGGTCGGTAACTTTATCGGCATTTTTATTTTTATCGGTAGTGCCTCGGAATATCAAGAATACGTCTTTCTCTCCTCTAGCCATGACACCAAAACTATCATTTTTTGCCCGAAATAGTCTGCCGCCCACATCAGCTTTAAGTATACTTGGCTCGGACTTGATATTTGTCTTCTTAAAAACTCGGTTGTTGAGAAATATCTTTAAGTTAATTTCATCGCCTTCATTTACTCTATAGACACCTTCAGCAAGATCAGCAACTTCATGTGGTGTTAAAATTGACATGCCCTAGCCCCTAATTATCAGTTGTATCACTAGTTTTTGGCATATTGGACCACAGGCATTTAGTAAGTATTCCGTAGCCATCGCCATTGATAATTATTTCCTCGTTGGTAAGTTCGCATATCAAATTCTCTAGAGCAGCACCTCCAAACTCTGAATAGAGATGTCCTCTTGAGTTATTGCTATACCAAAAGTTAACTAATTGCCCATTGATCTCAATATCTATTTGAGTAGCGCTAACGAACTGTGTTAATCCAAGAGAATAGACTTCCTCCTTTATCGGAAGGTTGAAGTACCCATTGTCATCAGTTTTAAATTCCTCTAACACCCAGTCTTGGTTGATGTTCGAGCGCACCTTGCGAACAATTCGAGCATTACTGACAGGGATGCCATTTTCGAATATCCTTCCTTCGATAGGAGAAGACGTTACATGTCGCTCTTCAGATTTATTTCCAAAACCAAACATATTATTTTCCTTCTGATTCTGTATTAAAGATGTATTCTCGTCCGAACAGCCGCTTGATGCTGATAACATAAAAAGAAGAGCAATAATGGAAGCGGTTGTCTTTTTAGTACGATATCTAGAATTCATATTGCTCTAACCACCAATCATTAAGGTAGAACGCATGCATTTTCCTCCCACGAACTGTCGTATAGCCAGACATACATTGACCGGACAGACACTGAATATACTGTTCGGTTAAGCTAGGGGTTTATCATTAGTAGATGATTCAAGTGCTGTTTGCATCATAGAAGCCTGTGCCGAATCTTGTTTCAGTTTTTCCATAATCGCGTGGTTATATATTAACTCTCCGCGAGGGTAGCTCCCCGGAGTTGGTTTAGGGGTAACTATCCAGTCAATGCGATCAGATACATCCTTAAAGGGAGCCCTGCGGTCTTCCCCTTTATCTTTCGATGGATCTTTATACTGGCAATCGCTCCATTCGTGCATCACCGTTTTTGCTAGGGCAATATGTTCAGAAGTAGCCTCAATTACTGGTTTAGCTTCATCTTCCAGTTTTTTTTGCTGTTCTCGTTTTTGTTCAAACTCGGGCTGTAGCTCGATCTCAACTGTATCCATAAATTTATGGATATAGTCTAGAAAATTTTTACGAGGAACATGTTCTTCTATGCGGTAGGCATTGTTGTTATTTGGACACGAGCGAGAGACTGAAAAATTAAACAATATAAAATGCTGATCTGTTAAGGGCGTTATCCAAGCGACAGTTGATGAATGGTGAGTGAGAGATTGAAATTCATAATAGAGCCAATCGGTGTTGATTTTTTTAATCCATTGACTATTTATAGGCCCAAGATAGGTTGGCCATTTCTGCGGATTGAGATTAAATACGTCGTTCTTCGGGGGTTCAGTATGAACTTCCGCATGAGCGTATTTAATATTTTCTAAGCAAGTAAGGGCTAAGTCGCGTTTATTAAAAAGATTCTCATTAATAGGCAAGTCATCAATTCGAATCACATCAACGACAAGATTGATCTCACCACAAGCTCGTTGAATAATCGGTAACCCTTTAAATTGCCACTCATTATTATAAACGCGATATTTTTGGATGTTGTCAGGGAAGTGACCATTAGAGCCTAATTTATGAGTGTAGATAGTCAAGTCTAGCGCATCTAAGCTATCTGGTTGTCCTTCCCAATTCGTCAATTTATCAAATCGCGGGCTAGGAGCTGGAGCCATAAAAGCTAGCCTAGCGATTCCTAAGTCTTTTTTTATGTGTCGCGCTTGCGACATACTAGGGCCTTTAGGGTTTTTACGGCTGCGCAGTTGAAACATGATTAGTTTTGTCCTGGAAGTTTTTTAATCAGCTCTTTTACTGGATTAGCACCATAATTTTGGTTTAATTTCGGTATGTTGCCCAGTGCAGCCGCTCCTGCGGTTCCTACTGCGCCAGCAGCTCCTAACCAACCAGCACTAGAGATCATGCTGATTAATGCAGGTGTCATTCCCATTGTGGCTGCGGCTCCTATTATCCCTGCTGAACCTAGTAATAATTTGTGATTGGCAGCAAATTGTTGAGCACCTCCGATCGTCGCATCATA
Source organism: Thalassolituus oleivorans MIL-1 (assembly GCF_000355675.1). Classification (NCBI taxonomy): domain Bacteria; kingdom Pseudomonadati; phylum Pseudomonadota; class Gammaproteobacteria; order Oceanospirillales; family Oceanospirillaceae; genus Thalassolituus; species Thalassolituus oleivorans. Next base: position 418,694 of record NC_020888.1, read on the forward strand.
CCAGTTATTCAAATTGGTTGGGTTATGCGCTATAGATTCAATTGAACATGCAAGTCCTGAAGTTCCAAAGCTTTTTCCTCCAGCCCATTGAGCAACCCCCATAGATTTATTGGTGTGATGCCAATTGCTATCTTTTGTATCCATGCCTACCGCGCGGCGGGCTTTGTCGGCGGCATGCTGGCTCGATGTATGGTCACTCAAGTATATCCATTGTTTGTTTTGCAAGTTTATATTGCGTTGTGCCAATAGATTCATAGCCTCGGTTAGAATTAAAGAACCGCCCCTATGGCTGGTCCATTCCACATATAAGCCTTGTTGGTGAGCATCGTGCATATAGCCCGAAAGTATACGAGCCGATTCTTGATTTCGCTTGTCTGACATAGGATTGGCAAGAGATTTTACAAAAGTCCAGCCTGCTTTTACCGCTGAAGAGTCATGCGGTACGTAAAAAAGTTCATAGCCATTATTTTGTAATTGGGCTGTGATTCTTTGATCTCCTCTTGCAATATGAGAAGGTAGAATCGAAGCGGCGTCTTGAATTTCCCCGCCACAATAGCCATTAATACCCACCTGGATGGGCTCATATTTATCTTTGCCTTTAGAGCTACCTGAAAGCGTTAGGGTGGGTTCCTCGTTAATCTGCCATCTTTCTCTGTCATTCTGTAATGTATGCCAAAGAGCCGCTCTTTCATACTTTTTCTGATCTGCCGCCTTAATCCGTACATCTGTAATAAAAACATCGGTCTGGTAGTGATCTACGTAGGATGGATTGGTGTGGTACTCAATTTCAAAGCTTGATGTGACGATACAGCGCGGACTATTTTTCGCGCTCTGCATAAATGAATTGATTGGTACAACTTGACTGCGCAAGCTATCGATAGAGCGCAGTAGTTCTAGAGCGTAGTAAGCTTCACTGCTGGGTGTTTTGCTCATCGTCTGCAAAGCGAGAAGTTTATTTAATGTTGTTTCTTTGACATAAATGGATCGCCCAGCTCCGCGGTAACCTTCGGGTTGAAAAGCTCGGTAGCCCTTGAGTGAGTGTTGAATCGTAGGCGCGTTAGTTTTGAGCGCGTTATTCATATTAATGTCCCTATATAATTACAAATATTTAAAAATTACCCACCAATCAACACCGTCGGGCACCCCAGCACTATCTTCCCGCCATGCGCGGTTGAGTCACCCATGCGAGCTGCGGGTTTATTACTTAATAATACAGTGGTGCTTCCCATGGCTACGGTATCTGGTGGGCCAACGCATACGCACATGCTTCCAGCAGTCGCGGCGGGGAGGTTACCAATTAATACGGTTGGTGCGCCTGGCGATACGATGGGGCCGCCAACGTGGGGTACTGGCCCTGATGACATTGGGCAGACGTGCATATCAGTGATACGCGAAGCAGGTTTTCCCATTATTTATGCCTCCTCAATTAAGCCATTGCCGCCACGGGCGAGGTTTATCCCTTGGGCTAAAAAGTGCTTGTAATAATCGTCGATGGCTTCTGGGTCTATGGTTGCCGCGGCGAGGGTGATGCATCCGGCCACTGCGTGTGCGTATAAGAACGGTGGTGGCTGAACTTCAGGTTCGCCCGGTGGCGTCATGCTTCCTGTGCACCAGTTAGCTGCGATCGCTGCCCAGCTAGCGGCTGTTTTATATTGGGTTTTTTCGCCCAATGCTTTGCAACGCAGACGATTTTCTTCGGTGGGTTTTTTCGCCCACGCCTCGGTGGCTAATAAGGCGTTAATATTGTCTTCGCTGGTGTCGGCGGTTTGCGCTTTTCGTGCTGCTAGGCACGCCCACCAAACGGATTCGCGCTTGGGTAAGCCGTGTGCCAGTAATTTGATGGCATCGGCATAAAAGCCGGCGGCGATTAGGCGCTCAATACTGATTTGCGGTGCGGTATCCGGAATAACGACCGCTTCGGCTTCGGGTTCAGTCAATTCGAACTCTTTTAGCAACTCATCAGCGGTTAAGGCTTGAATTTTGATTAGATCACTCATGTTTGTCTCAATTAGTTAATCTTAGTCAGAGCGCCTTTCACGGTGAGAATCCCACCGGCAGATACTTCGCCCATTGCACTGGCTTTCGCTTTCACCATAGTGCCTTTAATTTCGATGCCTGATTGGTCGATTTTAATGGTGTTGGCGCCCACTTTTAATTCGATTGATGTTTTTGAGGTGATTTTAATCGCGCCCATTGCATCAATGGTGGAGGTGCCTTTCGCTATTTTTAGAGTATGGTTGCCCGCATCAATTTTGGTGGTCTGATCACCTTTAGATACCGTTAGTGTATCGTTACCATTCGAAATCGTGGCTGTGCGGTTTTCGGTAATGGTTAAGGTTTGATCATTTTCGACGAGACCGGTCTGGTCGTTATGCACAACCCAGTTATGGTCCTTACCGGCTTCCATATAGATTTCTTCGTCGCCTTTTTTATCGTCGAAGCGCAATTCGTTAAACTTGCTATCTTTGATGGCGGTTTTCCAGCCACTTTGAGTGGCGGTGTAATTCGGACCATCGTTGGTGCCGTTATAGACCGCACCGGTGACGAGTGGGCGATCCGGATCGCCATTGATATAACTGATAACCACTTCTTGGCCAACGCGTGGTACAAAATTAGCGCCCCAGCCTTTACCAGCAAATTGCTGCACTACACGTACCCAGCAAGAATTCTGCGCAGTATTCCAAGGAAAGGTGACTTTTACTTGGGTGAGTACGTCGCTAGAGCTATCGCTACCGGTGGCTTTCACTTCGGCTACGGTTGCAATTTGTGGCGTATGGATTTTCTTTGCAAAGTTGTTGTGTTTAGGCCGTACGATAACGCCATTAGGTACACACACAAAGCGGTTGGCGAAGTGCGTATCTTGATTATTGCCGTCGCGAGCAACGATATGAACCTGCGTAAGTAAGTACTTACCCGATTCCGAAGTAATCGAATGATCGATTTCAAAACGACCACCGGCAGCTAATGTCACGACATCGCTGGTGCCTTGGGCGACATCGAAGCCTGCTTCGTGGGCTTCCATGGCTTTTTCGCTCGCGCTTTTGTTTTGCGCGTCGATGAATTTGTGCTTATTTTCACCATCTATTTCGTAGTTATAGATACCGTAACCGCTGGTCGTGAAGTCAGACACGCTGTTAAGCGGTGACTTAGTTTTTACGACTTGCTTGTTATCTTTAGTCGTGGTGAATTCGCTGTAATCTTTAAATTCAAAACCGCCAGTGTGGTAGTTAAAGCTGCGCTGCCAACTGTGAATGGTGTGCTTAGTCGGTTGCGTGCCACCGCCATCGTATTCGATTTTTTCAGAGGCCGCGTCGAAGTAGTCTTGCATGTCGTCGGCGAGTACGAGTTCGTGTTTGCCATCATCGTGCGTGAAGTAATAGCTAATGCCTTCTTCGGCCAATAAGCGTGAAATAAAATCAAAGTCGGTTTCGTCGAATTGCACACAATATTCGCGAACTAAATAAGAACCCGTCGGTTTAAATTGATGGGTAACGACTTTTGAATATTCGCCAAGAACTTCACTAACAATATCTTTCACGTTCTTTTTGTGAAAAATTCGATTTTTCGAACCAAGGGTGGTAAACCAAAGGCCGGGTACCATTTCCAAACGATAACGACGCAATCCTTCGTCGTTGACGTCGAGCATGGCTAAATGATTGACGTAACCATTAATATAGCGAGTCGTCGTTTCGCCATCGGCAAGAATCGACACCGTTATGTCTTTACCGACAATATCTTTTTGATTGATATTATGGTTGTCTGAAAACAATTCTAGGGTGTAGCGGAAAAGATCCGATATATACTCATCACCAATTAATTCCGACACAGTAAAGGCGTCTTTTCCTACCGGAGTATCGACTTGAATGAGGCGTTTATTCTGGCTGAGTACCGACATGACCTTGTCACCACGTTATATGTGATTGTTAGCGCAATGAGAAATGCGCGTCCTTTATGGTTTATTTATGCTGTAAATCTTAAACGGAACAGGGGGCAATCCCCGGCATTGCCTGAGAGCCCCCCTGCTTAATAAGAGAAATGCTCTCTTATTATAACGGCTTAGCAGTCGTTAGATCGTAACCAACTTTCATGTTCTTGGTGTTCTTGTTGGTCTTGTCTGCGTGAGTCAGGTCAGCTTCGATTTTTGCAAAGCTTAAAGAGATAGACTCTTGTGGAGCACCGCCAGCTGAAGCGCTAACGCTGTAAGAAGACATGATAACGTCTTCTAGTTTGTAAACTGCGTACTTTTCAACTTTCTCAGCACCAGTTTGAACTACGTGGATCTCAACTTTAACGCCTGAGTCACCCGTTACAGATGCTTTGAAAAGACCGCCAGAAGCAGCGTCTAAAGGCTTAGTGATAGTCACTTCGCTGATGCTTGGACGAGAAGCTTCACGGTTAGCCATTGCACCAGCTTGCATGCTGATAGAGCGGCCAACACCAAAGCTCATGCTGTCAACTTCAATCCAGTCTTCGTAGCCGGCTGCGGTCACGTTACCAGCTGGAGACTTTTCGTTGAAATTCATATAAATCGCCATTTAACAATTCCTCTATGTTATTTAAAGACTATTTCCATCAGGCTCGGTCATCGACTTTTCATTAAAATGCAACGAAAGAGCCACTGCCCATACGGCAAGTGGTGCAGAGTAAAACAAATTTAATTTGTGGTTTAAACCCCTGTTTTTCATTAATTTAATCGACTCTGGCACGAATTAAAATTTGGGGCGATTTATACCAGTATCTCGACTCTGACCCCTTTTATAGATTGTATAAATAACAAACAAAATTCGGCGGTTTAGTTGTAGTTTCGGCGAATTATTGATGAATTAAGGTGAGTTTTTGCGCCCAAATGACTCTGACCCCTTTTAATAAAATTAATTTCGAAGATGGCGGGTTATGTCTTACTGTGATGGTCGTAAATTGGGTGCGAGAGTTTAAGCGAGGACGGAATTAGGCTGTGGTGGTGCCGGATGAACTTGATTGCTCATCTTTATCTTTCTTTTTTGGGCGTCCACGTTTTAGCGGGCGAACGCGATGGTTGGCAATTTGTTCGATTTTTTCTGTAAATCGATCTCCGCCTAATACTTGTCCAAGTTTTATCGTCTCGGCAATATAGTCGAGCAGCATGCGGTCAAAGCGGAAGCGGAACATAGCGCTGTATTCATCGGCTCTATCTTCGTGAGTATCGCCAAGGTTCATAAATAAGCGGTGATCGGCAATAAGATCGCTGGGTTCTCGACCTGTGTGGTAGTTGAAGCTAGACCAAGCATACAGCTCTGGGCTGTCGACTAGGCCTTCGTACATGGGCTTTAGTTCAACGTAGCGATAACAGGTAAGCAGGTAAGCATCTGAGTCAATAACACTGGATTTGTAGCGCCCAGCCCATAAGGTTCCTGAACGTTGGTAACGATGGTTTATGTACTGTACATAACGACGTCCCAGCGATTGCATCATAGATGAGATGCCTTGTGGGATATTAGGTGTAGCGATTATCTGTACGGCGTTAGGGAGTAATACGTAGGCGTGAATGTTGACGTCGTATTGATCGGCAGCTTTTTTAAGCGAAGTTAAGTAGAAGTCGTAGTCTTCGTCGTCAAAAAAGCAGTTCAGGTTGTTGTGCCCGATCTGAACAACATGCTGAGGAATGTTGGCTATATTAATTCGCGGCAGTCTAGCCATAACCTCTTTCGCGTCCCTACTCTGTTAGATACACCTGTAGCATAACCTATGCTTCCATTGCAGGCGGGATTATGCAAAACCCCCTCCGTAAAATCAACCGTGGTTAATTTCTTTACGCTGGATGCAACAACAGCCTACCAGAGACGAGTTATTTTTGTTTTAATTTTGCCAAACCTCATTTGAGCCACGCAAATAGCGCGCAGAACACTCGCAAATTGCTAGCATGGTCAATCTAAGACATGGAATTAATGATGAGCAATACCGCAGGCGTGCGCCTAGCAGTTAACGGCAAAACCGATATTGGGCGGGTTAGGGAAGAAAACGAAGATGCTATTCGTTGGCATGCGGATGCAACCCTGCCGTTTGGCTATGTGGTAATTGCTGATGGCATGGGAGGTTACAGTGGCGGCTCGTTAGCGAGCAGGATTGCTGTTGAAACCTTCAGTCAGGTTTTAGATGGCTTGATTACTCCCATTTTTCTGGCTTGCACGCCTGATCAGCAGAATTTGATGATTCACTCTGCAATTAACAACACCGTTGGTAAAGCTAATCAATCGATCATTGATGCCAAGCTGGAGAACCCTCAGTTTGCACATATGGGGACAACTCTAGTGCTTGCCGTTGTGTGGCAGGATCAGCTCGTAGTGGCCCATGTGGGCGATTCTCGGGCATATATGTGGAGTACCGCTGGTATCGTTCAGATAACGAAAGATCACAGCGTCGTGCAAGATATGATAGACGCTGGTGCCCTAACTGAAGAGCAGGCTAGGGTCAGCAATGTTCGCAACCACATTACCCGCGCATTAGGTGTTACTGAAGATGTTGAGCCAACGATTCAATCATTAACGTTAAACAAAAGCTCGCTACTACTGCTGTGCAGCGATGGCCTGAGCGAGTACTTCGATAATTCAGAATTAGAGCATGTATTGGCAACCCATCGTCCTGCATTGGAGTGTTGTTATCGTTTAATTGATGAGGCAAATCAGTGTGGCGGTAAAGACAACATCAGTGTTGGAATTCTTGAGTTCACGGCAAATTCCACGGTAAGTCCTGTCGTAACGGGGAGTGTTCCATCAGGCTCGGGAGAAGACACAACCGTGCGTAGGGATCGACCTAGTCACTAATTAATTCGTGAATGGCGCATCCTGCCTAAACTGACTCGCCATGATTTCGCCAGTATTTCTGACTGTTGATGTGTTGGTTTATTAAGTAACATACGTTCAGAATTTGCTGCGCATTGCATCACCTTGTTGGGTGTTATTCGTTCAATCATATTGCTATAATGCGCGCGATTTTGCTGTGGGGCGTGAATCGACCGCTTATTGCGTAGCAAGGCACTCTGTCAGTACACATACTGACACGCGATGATCTTAGGATCGTAAATCGCTAATGGATTTTTCTGTGAGGCACGGATGTCTTCTAATTTCTTCTATAGATTTTGTAGCCGACCGTTCTCACCTTTTGAGAGCCCGTCGGCTTTTTGTTTTTTGGCTTTTTTGTCGGCGGCTCTAATTAACAGAATTAAGGAATAAGATGTTAAAGGGTGAAGCAAGTTTGACGTTGATTACCAGTCTAAATCGCATGAAGCAATCTTTGGCTGTGGCGATTTCAACCATAATGCTAACAGCTGGAGCGCTGACGGTTCAGGCTGAAGGTGCTGCTGTAGCACCACCGCAGGCAGATCTTAATGCACTGAGATCCATCTTTGGTATCGATGCGCCTAATTCTGCAGGAGATGTGTCGGATGCCTATGCTGAACGGCAGAAAAAAGATGACTTGGCCCCTAAATTAAACGGTGAAATTCCTGATGCCGCTAAGCGTGATGCTGGCCCGCGAATTATCGTTAATCAATTTGTATTCGATGATCTACGCGAATATCCAGAAATTGGTATTACCAAAAAGAGCGTAGAGCAAGAAGCAGAACGTTTACGCGCCGATTATATGAAAGAAGAAAAGCGCATCGCCGGTGGCTTTACTATTGATGAATCAGCCGAAGTAATTGAATACCTTAGTGAAATTGGCCGTCAGGGCGATGCGGATAATTTGACTTATGAAGACATGCAAAACCTAGTAGAAATTGTTCGCCAACAAAACCGTAATCGCGGCTTAAGCTACGCTGACCTTGAAGAAGTAACCAATAAATTGACGTTATTTTATCGTCAAAAAGGTCTTTTTCTCACTCGTGTGCAATTGCCAGCGCAAAATATTAAAGACGGCATCGTTCGTCTTTCGATTCTTGAAGGGCGCCTAGGGCAAGTCGAAGCCATTAACAATAAAAAGTACACTTTGAAAACGCTCAGTTCTCCATTTGAACCGGTAATGGATAAAGCGGTTAGTGGCACTCGTATTGAAGAGTCTTTGTATGTTCTTAATGATTTGCCTGGTTTGAATATTACCGGTGCATTTACCGCTGGCGAAAACCCAGGAGAAACAAAGCTTAAGCTAAACGTGCGCGATGAAGAAGCGCTAAGATTTTTAGTTCGTTTAGATAATCATGGCTCGGCATTTACTGGTGACACACGATTATTTACCAGCATGGAGTGGTACAACCCGATTGGTTTTGGCGACAGCTTAAAAGTGGGTTACTTACGCTCAGAAGATATTGAAGGTAAAAACGTAGCCGATAACGAATCGCGCGCCAATCTTGGCCAGTTTTCTTACTCATTCCCATTCTTCAGTTTAAGAACACGCGTAACCCTTTCTGCCGATTACAATAGCTACTCGATTGTTGATGAAGATGGCGGCGTGATTAACGCGCTGGAGCTAGAAGGCACCAGCTCTAATTATGCGTTAAATATCGATCATAAGATTAAGCGCAGTCGCGATTTTAACATGTCGACAGGTTTCACTCTGACCGACAAAGAAACAAAAATCGACAGTGAGTTTATTCCTGCGGGTGATCACGCTGTTGGTGGTGAATTTAATTTCTATATCGACGGCCTAAACCGTTCAGGTTTGCGCATGTTGAACGTTGCTAACCTGACATTGCAGTATGGCGAGCATAAAAACGAAGTCGCCGAAGGGCGTGACGATACCTTCACGAAATTTGGTATTGATACGAACTCGCTATTCTTCGTTCCTCTGCCATTTAGCGAGCAATACTCCCGATTAATTACTACCGTAAAAATGCAATACTCCTCAGCATCACTGCCATCGTTTGAGCAATTTAGCTTAGGTGGCGCTAATGGCGTGCGCGCATTCAATGTAGGCAAGTTCTCTGCCGACACTTCGGCTTATATCGCTAACGAATGGTACTTCGACTTACCGCGCTGGTCTTTCATTGGAAATCGTACATTCGGCGAAGTATTTCAAGCAGGCTTGTTATTAGACTTTGCCTACGGCGTACAAAACGGCGGCTTTACTACCGATAGCGGTAGCCTTGCCGATGACGAATGGGCGCGTATGAGCGCCGCCGGTATTGTAATTAAAGCCGTATGGGGTAACACCTTTAGCTCGAAAATTACGATAGCGACACCGATTGAAGGTAAATCAAGCCTAGACCCAGAAGGCGATAGCTCAGTTGAAAAACTAAACGAAAAGCCAGACACAGTAGAAGTGTTTGCCGATATTAATTTCGTGTTTTAACAACTGACGACGAAAACGAATAAAAGGATTTTATTCACATACGTGTGAATGAACGGATGAATTTGGGGACGCCCCCCTTGATGTTGAGAATAGCGACATGACTAAGAACACCAACACTAGCAAAAATGTAACCACCGCAGCGACAGGATTTTTACCTAAGCTGAAACAACTCGCCGAAGCCATTCGCAACGCGAATTTAATTGCAGCAGGAATAAGAGGCAGTTTGTTAGGTAGCTTAATTGCCGGGCAGATTGTCATGCCGGTGGCGGTGTTGGCTTTGCCTACTTTGCCAGAAGTTAAAGGAGGCAGTGCAGATTTTATTGGCGATCCAAATACCGGAATTAATAAGGTAAATCAAACATCAAGTCGAGTAGTGATTGATTGGAGTACTTTCGATATAGGTAGTACTGAAACTTTAACCTTTGATCAAATTAATACTACAGATGTTGCGATTAATAATGTTTTAGATACGAAATTATCTACCATCTATGGGAGTGTTTTTGCTAAGGGAAATATTATTTTAATAAACCCAAATGGACTTGTTTTTTCTGATGGAGCAATAATCAATGTAGGCGGTTTAGTTGCATCTACATTAAGCCTCGATACCTCTTATGATTTAACTTACTTTGTTAATGATACCGAAAATACCGTTGGTTTAGTCTTTAAGGACAGTGGTAGTACTAGTGAGCTAACTAGTAATGCTGTAATTACAGCCAGCGGCCTTAACGCAACATCTTCTGTGGTTTTTTTAGGGGGTCAAGTTACTAACAACGGCGATATCAACGCTAGGCTCGTCAATATGGTCGGGGCAGATGGCGCGACGATTACTTTTGGCTCTGACGTTTTAGGAATCGAACGTATTGTTGATGCTTCTGTCGCTCCATCTGTAGAAAATAGCGGTACTATTACTGCTAGCCAAATTACACTTGAAGCCTATGCCGCTGCAGATATATTAGCTTCTGCAGTAAACAGTGGCACCTTACAAGCTACTGGTATCTCAACTATTGGTGGTGAAATTCGTTTGATCGCTAGTAGCGGCGATGCCGATGTTGCGGCATCCGTTACGAATAGTGGAAGCTTAAGCGCTACTAGTGGTGCTTCAATTGTTATCGAAGCTGATAAAGTGACTCTGGCTTCAGGTACCGCAATTTCGGCGACAGGAACCGCAGCTACAGATACGACCTCAGAGGTGCCTGCCGGTTCTATTACAGTAAATACGGGTACGCTGGATGTTTCAGAGGCTGGTGCTAAGTATAATAATTTTGACCTAATCGATGGCGGTGACTCTGTATCAATAGAAAAGAAATTAAATATTAATATAGGAGACTCTTCTTCATCGATAAAAGTTGACGGTGTTTCTGTTGTTACAAGTAATAATGCTATTCTGAATGGCTCTGATACTGTTAGCGAGGCATTTGAGATTGCTGCTGATGGCGTTACGGTTGATGTTAATAGCATGAGCCTTTCATCTGTTGCAGCTATTGATGCCGGCGCAAGCGCAAGCGACAGCGTAACCTTTGTCGCGGAAACGGACGCATCCTTAGTTGCTGAAAATAAAATTACTGATCCTGGCGTTGAAGAACTTGTTGCCATTGATAATTCGCTATCAACTACGCATATTGATTTCAGTAACATTAATAGTGCCGATCTTAAAGGTGGTGTTTTAACCGGTAGTGATGGCGCGGACACTTTTGTTGTTAATACAGGCGGCTTAAAAGCGAATGAAATTGCCGTTACAGGCTTGGAAAAAAATGCAGATGGCATTGCGACGGTTAATGCCTCCGGCAATACCGATGGTAAGGACAAACTGACATCGACTTTTGATGCTTCGCTTACCAGTGAGGAAAATGAGGTTTCCCTAACCAATTATTTATTCCGAGGTATTGAAGAAACGGTATTGGCAGATGGCACCTTAACCGGCACAAATGCCGCTGAAACCTTCACCGTCGCGGAATCGAAAGCCGTTGGCGTGAATGCTATCGACTTCAAGGGTGTTACCACGGTTGTGGCCGGAACCGATGCGGGTGTGGTCGACATCGTTAATACGGGGGCGGCTGGAGCACAACTAAATGGTGCCAATAATGAATTAGTTGCGTCAGGTATTACGTTTGAGGAAGTCGAAAAAGCCGATCTTGCCAACGGAACCTTGGTTGGAAAAGACGATGTTAACGAGGCATTTAGTATTGATTCTGACGGTATCACGGTTGGTGTTAATAGCATGATCCTTACATCTGTGTCAGCTATTGATGCCGGTACAAGTTCAGGTGACAGTGTAACCTTTGGTGTTGCGACGAGCGCTTCCTTAGTTGCTGAAAATAAAATTACTGATCCTGGCGTTGAAGAACTTGTTGCCATTGATAATTCGCTATCAACTACGCATATTGATTTCAGTAACATTAATAGTGCCGATCTTAAAGGTGGTGTTTTAACCGGTAGTGATGGCGCGGACACTTTTGTTGTTAATACAGGCGGCTTAAAAGCGAATGAAATTGCCGTTACGGGGTTAGCGGTAAATACAGATGGCTTCGCCACGATTGATGCTGGAGGTAATGCCTCTGGGGCAGATAAGTTAACGTCCGATTTTGATGCAACGTTGACCGGTGCGAGCAAGGCTCTGACCTCGAGTGGTTTTACGTTCCAAAATATCGAAACGGCGGATCTGAATACGAAAGCATTAACGGGCAGCGACAGCGCAGACACTTTCGTACTTGTAACCGTTGATAACGCTACTCAGCTTAAAGCTAACGACATCGTGTTCGAGGATATTAATACCACGATCGATGCAGGTACTAATGGTACGGGGTCAGATAAGTTAACGTCCGATTTTGATGCAACGTTGACCGGTGCGAGCAAGGCTCTGACCTCGAGTGGTTTCACGTTCCAAAATATTGAAACGGCGGATCTGAATACGAAAGCATTAACGGGCAGCGACAGCGTAGACACTTTCGTACTTGCGACCGTTGATAACGCTACTCAGCTGAAAGCCAACGACATCGTGTTCGAGGATCTCAATACCACGATTGATGCAGGTACTAATGGCACGGGGTCAGATAAGTTAACGTCCGATTTTGATGCAACGTTGGCGGGTGCGAGTAAGGCTCTGACCTCGAGTGGTTTCACGTTCCAAAATATCGAAACGGCGGATTTAAACACGAAAACATTAACGGGCAGTGGCAGTGCGGATACCTTCGTATTAGCGACCGTTGATAACGCTACTCAGCTGAAAGCCAACGACATCGTGTTCGAGGATCTCAATACCACGATTGATGCTGGAGATAATGCCACTGGGTCAGATAAGTTAACGTCCGATTTTGATGCAACGTTGACCGGTGCGAGTAAGGCTCTGACCTCGAGTGGTTTCACGTTCCAAAATATTGAAACGGCTGACTTAAACACGAAAGCATTAACGGGCAGCGACAGCGCAGACACTTTCGTACTTGTAACCGTTGATAACGCTACTCAGCTTAAAGCTAACGACATCGTGTTCGAGGATATCAATACCACGATTGATGCAGGTACTAATGGCACGGGGTCAGATAAGTTAACGTCCGATTTTGATGCAACGTTGACCGGTGCGAGTAAGGCTCTGACCTCGAGTGGTTTTACGTTCCAAAATATCGAAACGGCGGATCTGAATACGAAAGCATTAACGGGCAGCGACAGCGCAGACACTTTCGTACTTGCGACCGTTGATAACGCTACTCAGCTTAAAGCTAACGACATCGTGTTCGAGGATATCAATACCACGATTGATGCAGGTACTAATGGCACGGGGTCAGATAAGTTAACGTCCGATTTTGATGCAACGTTGGCGGGTGCCTCTAAAGCGTTAATCTCAGAAGGCTTCACGTTCCAAAATATTGAAACTGCTGACTTAAACACGAAAGCATTAACGGGCAGCGACAGCGCAGACACTTTCGTACTTGTAACCGTTGATAACGCTACTCAGCTTAAAGCTAACGACATCGTGTTCGAGGATATCAATACCACGATCGATGCAGGTACTAATGGCACGGGGTCAGATAAGTTAACGTCCGATTTTGATGCAACGTTGGCGGGTGCGAGTAAGGCTCTGACCTCGAGTGGTTTCACGTTCCAAAATATCGAAACGGCTGACTTAAATACGAAAGCATTAACGGGCAGCGACAGCGCAGACACTTTCGTACTTGCAACCGTTGATAACGCTACTCAGCTGAAAGCCAACGATATTGTATTTAACAATATCAACAGCACGATTGATGCAGGTACTAATGGTACGGGGTCAGATAAGTTAACGTCCGATTTTGATGCAACGTTGACCGGTGCGAGCAAGGCTCTGACCTCGAGTGGTTTTACGTTCCAAAATATCGAAACGGCGGATCTGAATACGAAAGCATTAACGGGCAGCGACAGCGCAGACACTTTCGTACTTGTAACCGTTGATAACGCTACTCAGCTTAAAGCTAACGACATCGTGTTCGAGGATATTAATACCACGATCGATGCAGGTACTAATGGTACGGGGTCAGATAAGTTAACGTCCGATTTTGATGCAACGTTGACCGGTGCGAGCAAGGCTCTGACCTCGAGTGGTTTCACGTTCCAAAATATTGAAACGGCGGATCTGAATACGAAAGCATTAACGGGCAGCGACAGCGTAGACACTTTCGTACTTGCGACCGTTGATAACGCTACTCAGCTGAAAGCCAACGACATCGTGTTCGAGGATCTCAATACCACGATTGATGCAGGTACTAATGGCACGGGGTCAGATAAGTTAACGTCCGATTTTGATGCAACGTTGGCGGGTGCGAGTAAGGCTCTGACCTCGAGTGGTTTCACGTTCCAAAATATCGAAACGGCGGATTTAAACACGAAAACATTAACGGGCAGTGGCAGTGCGGATACCTTCGTATTAGCGACCGTTGATAACGCTACTCAGCTGAAAGCCAACGACATCGTGTTCGAGGATCTCAATACCACGATTGATGCTGGAGATAATGCCACTGGGTCAGATAAGTTAACGTCCGATTTTGATGCAACGTTGACCGGTGCGAGTAAGGCTCTGACCTCGAGTGGTTTCACGTTCCAAAATATTGAAACGGCTGACTTAAACACGAAAGCATTAACGGGCAGCGACAGCGCAGACACTTTCGTACTTGCGACCGTTGATAACGCTACTCAGCTGAAAGCCAACGATATTGTATTTAACAATATCAACAGCACGATTGATGCAGGAGATAATGCCTCTGGGTCAGATAAGTTAACGTCCGATTTTGATGCGACGTTGGCGGGTGCCTCTAAAGCGTTAATCTCAGAAGGCTTCACGTTCCACAGTATCGAAACGGCGGATTTAAATACGAAAGCATTAACGGGCACTGATGCTGGAGAAACCTTCACATTTACAGATGCAAATACTTTTAATGTAAATGATATTGTCTTTACGGATGTTGCCACAGTCGTTGCCGGAGGTGCTGACTCAGTTGTCGATACCGTTAAAACCGCAGGGAATAAGGCAGAATTAACGGGGGCCAGTAATGAGCTAAAAGTATCGGGAATAACTTTCCAGTCGATCGATGTAGCGGACTTGGCTGGTGCTGATGAGAGTGGAGAGGTTAATAATGGATCTTTTTCTGGCAGCTCTAAGGCAGACACGTTTGTTTTGGCGACAGTTGGAAGCAATACTCAACTGAAAGCTAACGGCATTGTAATTAACAATAGTAATACCACTATTGATGCTGGTGCTAATGGCTCTGGGTCAGATAAGTTAACGTCCGATTTTGATGCAACGTTGACCGGTGCGAGCAAAGCTCTGACCTCGAGTGGTTTCACGTTCCAAAATATCGAAACGGCGGATTTAAACACGAAAGCATTAACGGGCAGTGGCAGTGCGGATACCTTCGTATTAGCGACCGTTGATAACGCTACTCAGCTGAAAGCCAACGATATTGTATTTAACAATATCAACAGCACGATTGATGCTGGAGATAATGGCACTGGGTCAGATAAGTTAACGTCCGATTTTGATGCGACGCTGGCGGGTGCTTCCAAAGCGCTAATCTCTAATGGTTTCACGTTCCAAAATATCGAAACGGCGGATCTAAATACGAAAGCATTAACGGGCAGCGACAGCGCAGACACTTTCGTACTTGCAGCCGTTGATAATGCTACTCAGTTGAAAGCCAACGACATCGTGTTTGAGGATATCAATACCACGATTGATGCTGGAGATAATGGCACTGGGTCAGATAAGTTAACGTCCGATTTTGATGCGACGCTGGCGGGTGCTTCCAAAGCGTTAATCTCTAATGGTTTCACGTTCCAAAATATCGAAACGGCGGATCTAAATACGAAAGCATTAACGGGCAGCGACAGCGCAGACACTTTCGTACTTGCAACCGTTGATAACGCTACTCAGCTTAAAGCCAACGACATCGTATTCGAGGATCTCAATAGCACGATTGATGCTGGAGATAATGGCACTGGGTCAGATAAGTTAACGTCCGATTTTGATGCGACATTGACGGACACCAATAACGCTCTGATTTCTAACGGTTTCACGTTCCAAAATATTGAAACGGCGGATCTAAATACAAATTCATTAAAGGGCAGTGGCCGTGCGGATACTTTCGTACTTTCGACCGTTGATAACGCTACTCAGCTTAAAGCCAACGACATCGTGTTCGAGGATCTCAATAGCACGATTGATGCTGGAGATAATGTCACCGTATTAGATAAGTTAACGTCCGATTTTGATGCAACGTTGACCGGTGCGAGCAAGGCTCTGACCTCGAGTGGTTTTACGTTCCAAAATATCGAAACGGCGGATTTAAATACGAAAGCATTAACGGGCAGCGATAGCGCAGACACTTTCGTACTTGCAACCGTTGATAACGATACTCAGCTGAAAGCTAACGATATTGTGTTTAACAATATCAACAGCACTATTGATGCTGGTGCTAATGGCGCTGGGTCAGATAAGTTAACGTCCGATTTTGATGCGACACTGGCAGGTGCTGCAAAAG
This sequence comes from Thalassolituus oleivorans MIL-1, assembly GCF_000355675.1. Classification (NCBI taxonomy): domain Bacteria; kingdom Pseudomonadati; phylum Pseudomonadota; class Gammaproteobacteria; order Oceanospirillales; family Oceanospirillaceae; genus Thalassolituus; species Thalassolituus oleivorans. Next base: position 434,959 of record NC_020888.1, read on the forward strand.
CGTTAATCTCTAATGGTATCACGTTCCAAAATATCGAAACGGCGGATTTAAACACGAAAACATTAACGGGCAGCGACAGCGCAGACACTTTCGTACTTGCAACCGTTGATAACGCTACTCAGCTGAAAGCCAACGACATCGTGTTCGAGGATATCAATACCACGATCAACGCCTCAGGTAATACTGGAGGTAATGATAAATTAACATCAGATTTTGATGCTTCGCTTACCAGTGAGAACAACGAAGTTTCTTCGTCTGACTATTTATTCCAAGGTATTGAAGAAACGGTATTGGCAGATGGCACTTTAACCGGTACCGCGGCTGCTGAAACCTTCACCGTCGCGGGGTCGAAAGCCGTTGGCGTGAATGCTATCGACTTTACTGGTGTTACCACGGTTGTAGCAGGAACTGCTACAACTGCTACGGATGTGACCGACACCGTTGATACGGATGGTACGGATGCAGCGCTTGATGTTGCTAACAACCAATTAGTCGCGTCTGATATTACATTCAAAGAAATTGAAAAAGCGGATTTCGCGGGTGATAACGCTAATGGCACGCTCACCGGTAGCGCTAATTCTGACAGCTTTGTTGTTAATGCCGACGGTTTAAAAGCCAATGAAATTGTCGTTACTGGCTTGAAAACAAATGCAGATGGTATTGCGACAATTAATGCATTAGGCAATGCGGCAGGTGTGGACAAGCTAACATCGACTTTTGATGCTTCGCTCACCAGTGAGAACAACGAAGTTTCTTCGTCTGGCTATTTATTCCAAGGTATTGAAGAAACGGTATTGGCAGATGGCACCTTAACCGGTACTGCGGCTGCTGAAACCTTCACCGTCGCAGGATCGAAAGCCGTTGGTGTTAATGGTATCGACTTCAAGGGTGTTACCACGGTTGTGGCAGGAACTGCTACGGATGTGACCGACACCGTTGATACGGATGGTACTGCAGCGGCGCTGAATGGTAATAACAATGAATTAGTTGTTTCGGATATTACGTTCAAAGAGATTGAATCTGCAGACCTTGCTAGCACTACCATCAAAGGTACGCTAACCGGCACCGAAGAGGCAGAAGACTTTGTTGTTGGCAGTTCAGTTAATGAGTTAGTCGTAAATGCAATTAACTTTACGGGTGTAGACACCGTTGTCGCTGGAACTAAGTCAGGTGTGATTGATACTCTCGACACTCAAGGCAATAGTGCAACGTTAAGCGGTATCGACAATGAAGTAATCGCTTCAAGTATCACCTTCCAGCAAATCGAATCGGTAGATCTGGCCAGCGACACTGTAAAAGGTACTTTGAATGGTACGGATGTGTCTGATGAGTTTGAAATTAACGGCGCAAATGCATTAACTTCAGATAACGTTAAATTTACAGGTGTGGGTAGCGTTGCTGCTGGCAGCAGCAATGACGATAGCATTACATCGACTTTAGCTGTTGATGCATCACTCTCAGCGGCCAATAAAGCATTAATGGTTGCGGGAATTAATTTCACTGCAATCGATAGTGCAAATTTATCTCAAGGCATCGTTACCGGTACCGATAGCAGCGAAACCTTCGAAATCAGTAACACGAATAATGCAGTTACCGTTAACGGAATGAGCTTAACGGCAGTATCGGCTGTTAACGCAGGCTCAAGCATGGACGACGTTGTTAAAGTTGCTACGGGTGTTCAAGCTACCGCTGATTTAACGGCTGTCGATAATCAAATCTCTGCCTCAGCGATTACGTTTAATGATGTCGATACCGTTAACCTTGGTGGCGGCACGTTAAATGGCTCTAATAGCGAGAACGAAGTGTATGTTGTTAACACAACCGCGAATGCGTTAGCCGTTAAAAACATGCAGTTTGAATCTGTCAATGCAGTTAATGGCGGTGTGGATAGTATCGACTCGATTGCAACACTCGGTGTGGCGGTTGATGCGCAATTAACCGGTGCCGATAAGCAACTGCTGGTTTCGGATATTACTTTCAGTGATATTAGTTCGGCGAACATGAGTGGTGGTCGTTTGTCTGGTAGTGACGAGGCGGACACCATTCAGCTGACGAGCGCTGGTATGGCAGCCAACGAAATTAATTTCTATCTCATTAATAGCGCTGTTGATACTCAAGGTGGCGACGATACGGTCATTGGCCGAGCTGGTGTTGATTGGACCTTAACCGGCACAAATGGCGAAATTAACTCTGTACGTTATCAGTTTAAAAATGTTGAAAATGTGGATGTGGTTAGTGAAGGGGTTGCAGGGTCTGCAATCGCAGAGACCTTCGAGCTAGGTACTGAAGAAAGCCAAGTTATTGTTAATCAATTAACCTTGAGCAATGTTTCAACCGTGACAGCAGATCTTAACGATACCTTGTTAGGCACGAGCGGCGATGATGTATTCAACGTAAATAGCGATACATCAGTCCTTACCAATTCGACCACTTTCGACGGCATGGAGAATTTGAATGGTGGAGAAGGCCAAGATACGTTAATCAGCAATGTTGATGGCCTCGCTTGGATTATTAACCAAGCTTCAGACGGTGTTAATTCTCTTGGTGATTTCCTATTTAGCCAGTTTGAAGTGCTGAACAATAATGTCGGTAATTTGAATCTATCGACTTCGTTACAAGCTGTATTTGCCGGTGAGAGTGTCAGTTTCATTGGTGGCAACTCTTCAACCGCATCTATACAAGCAGTGCCTTCGGACATGAATTTGAACTTTAATGGTCAGGAAGATGTGATCATTAATTCAACTTACGTTGGTAAAAATGCGATTACGGGTAATTTAATTGCCCATCTAGCAGACATTAACGCATCCGGTGATATCGACCTTGATACTGAGATCGACATTTTAAATGTCAGCACCAACGACAATCGTTCGATCAACGCCACCTTCGTTCAAAACGGTGATCTGGTGTTACGCACGGTTGATGTGGGTGATAGCGGTACTGTTATTTTGGATAGTGCCGTTGAAGGTACGGGGCTGTTAACAACTGAGACCCGTAACGAGGTTAACTTTGTTGCGAAATCGGTATCGATTGGTACCGGTAAATCGGATCGCCAAGGTGCTGGTTTGTGGGAAGGCGTTGGTTCGGCGGCGGATGCAAGTCAGTTAACCTTCGACGTGTCGTTTAATCTAGACCTTGAGGCACTTTACTACGTAACACCGTTCTTCCCGAATGGTGCGCCGATTACCTCGCAGCTAGAAGGTATTGAATCGGACTCTTTGATCAGCTCACAGCAGTCGGCATTAATCGTCACTGATACTGTGCAAAATTTAGCGCAACTTGACCCTGCGATCTTTGAATCATTAACGCCGTATATTGCCGACGCCAACTCCATTGCCGGTGCCGACAATTATTATGCGAGTTCTGAAGTTCCATCTACGTTGGATACTGCGCAACTAGCCGCTTTATTATCGTCGTATGAACCAACCGCAGCAGGCGGCGTGAATTACGACGAATACAAACTGGATGGCGAATCCGAAGAAGATGATGATAAGAAGAAGTTAGCCAAGAAATTGAGCAAAGCCGGTACGTTTGTAGCCGACGATAATAGCGATATTAAAGTTGCTTATAGCGAATCGGGCGAAATGCTGGGTGTTGTAAAAGACTACGTTTTCCAAGCAGGTGATTCGCTTTGGAGTTTGTCAAAACGTTATTTGGGTAATGGCTTTGCTTGGACCGAAATTGCAAAACAAAATCCAAGTATTAAAAACCCATCGTCTATCGCCGACGGCCAAATCATTAAAGTGGTTGTAAAAGTTAGCGATGAAATCGGCCAAATCCTAAAGAGTGCAATTAGCGCTGGCGGGATTTCTAAAGAAGGCAATAGCGCGACTCTACCAGCATCGTTGAGAAGGGAAGTGGCATTGCCGTAATCTAAAGCAGCCATTAATTAATAAAAATTACCGCCCAAGCATTGCTTGGGCGTAGCTCATTATAAAAGGATGTTACCCAGCTATGGCCATTACACCATTCCGCCTACTTATGCCGATGATTCTCGGCTGCCTAATTATGCCTTCGGCCTTCGCTGAAAGTGGCCGTGCCGACTACGATCTAGACGACGACGGCCTGATTGAAATCAACAGCCTCGCCGACCTCGACGAAATCCGAAATAACCTAGATGGCACAAGCCTGTACGGTGATAGCACCGGCTGCCCAGTGGACGGTTGTATTGGTTTTGAATTAACCACCATGCTGGACTTTGATACCAACGCTGATGGTGTGATGGATACGAATGACGCGTATTGGAATGGTGGAGATGGCTGGATGCCAATCGGTAGTTCCTCAACGCCATTTACCACCACCTTCGACGGTAACGGGCATCAAATTCGCAATTTATATATCAATCGCACCAGTACATATTATGTTGGATTATTTGGCTTTATTTCAGGCGAATCCGCTCAGCTTCGCAATATCGGATTAACCGGCAAGCTGATGAAAGTGCAGGGGTATTACTATGTTGGTGGGCTTGTTGGTTATGCTAAAAACGAGGCAATTATAGAACAGAGTTATGTCACCGGCGCGGTGACCGGTGATTATTATGTCGGCGGCTTGGCTGGCTATCTATCGAGTAGTCGCGCCCTTAATAACAGTTTCGCGACGGGCGCGGTGACCGGTGATTATTATGTCGGCGGCTTAGCTGGCTATCTATCGAGCAGTAGCGCCATTAACAACAGTTTTGCCAGCGGTGCGGTGACGGGTAATTCTTCTGTCGGCGGTCTGGTTGGCTATAGTTTTAGCTCTGTCATAACCAACAGTTATTGGGCGGTTGATACAACCGGTATCAGCAGTACCTCGACATCGGCGGCCAGCCTAGCCGAACTGCAGTGTCCTGTTAGTGGCAACGATACAAGCTGCGTGACAGATAAAACGCTTTATGCTGAATGGGATAGTGGTGTATGGGACTTCGGCACCAATGTGCAACTACCCGGCTTGATTTTGAGTGGCACCACCTATCGTGATAGCGATAGTGATGGCTTGCTAGACGAGGATGATGCCTTCCCGAATAATCATGCGGCATCGTGGGATGGCGATAATGATGGTCATCCTGATATGTGGACGATTGGCTGCGATGCCAATTGTATGTCAAACAGTGGTCTAACTCTTGATCAGCTTCCCAGTAATCCGGCTGCTTGGCAGGATGAGGACTTAGATGGTTACCCCGAAAGCTGGGCGGATAGTTGCGACAGTAATTGTCAAAATACATCAGACCTAACGCTTGATCGTTATCCTAATGATAGCGATAACGACGGTATTAATAATAGTGAAGATACCGATGATAACAACGATGGCATAACAGATGCTGATGCTGATTCTGATGGCTTGATTGATGTGTCTAGTCTAGTACAACTTAATGCAATTCGTTACAACCTAGCGGGTACAGGTCGAACTTTAATCGAAGGCGACGAAACGGATAATTCTGGTTGTCCTATTGTGCTTTTTGAAGGTCTGCTTCAATCGCATTGTATTGGGTACGAGTTAACTAGCAATCTAGATTTCGATACCAACGGCGATGGCGTGATGGATGATAAGGATGACTATTGGAATGACGGTAAAGGGTGGGAGTCAATTGGTAGTTCTTCAATACCATATACCAGCACTTTCGATGGCAGAGGTCATCAAATCCGTAACTTGTATATCAACGGCAGCAGTATCAGTTATGTCGGATTGTTTGGAGTTATCTATGGCTCAAAAGCCGTGATTCGAAATACAGGACTAACTGGTGCTTTGATGAATATTATTGGCCGCGATTCTGTGGGGGGATTGGTTGGTTCTGCCTCAAATAGCGCAAGAATAGAGCAAAGTTACTTCAGCGGCTTAGTCACCGGTAAGGGCAGGCATATTGGTGGATTAGTTGGAGAGTTATCTTTAGGGTCAATGATGAGCAACTGTTTTGTTACGGGTGTTGTGAACGGTTCTGCTAATGTCGGTGGTTTAGCTGGGTCTTTATATAATGTTTCTTCTATTTCGAATTCTTTTTCTACTGCTTTAATAACGGCCATAGATAGCGATGCTGGGAGCCTAGTGGGCTACAGCTATGATAGTAATATAACTAACAGCTATTGGGCTATCGACACTACTGGCCAAATAATTAGTAGTGAAGTGTCAGTAGTAGACCACAACTCCGGTGCTACTCTTTCCGAATTACAATGCCCAATATCAAGCGATAATATCGATGACTGTGTTGCTAGTAATTCGCTGTATACCGCTTGGGGAGAGTCTCTGTGGGATTTCGGTACTTCTACGCAATTACCCGGTTTAATTCTCGATGGAATAGTTTACAGGGACAGTGATGGCGATGGTTTTTTAGATAATGATGAGGCTTTTCCTAATGAATATGCCGCTTCATATGATAGCGATGAGGATGGCCATCCTGATGCCTGGACGCTTGGGTGTGATGCTGAATGTATTGCACGTAGTACCTTAACGCTGGATCAGTATCCTAGTAATGCCGCTGTTTGGCAGGATGAAGATCTCGATGGTTATCCCGATAGTTGGTCGGATGGCTGCGACAGCAGTTGCCAAAATGCATCTGGGCTAACGTTAGATAGTCATCCTAACGATATCGATAATGATGGTATTAATGACAGCGAAGATAACGATGATAATAATGACGGCATCGTAGATGCGGATGCAGACTCTAACGGTTTAATTGAGATATCCAGCCTCGAACAGCTAAGTGCAATACGTTACAACCTTGCTGGAACAGGTCGTACGCTCGCTAAAGGCTATGAAACAGATTCGTCCGGTTGTCCTGCTGCTATTTATCAGGGTATTTTGCAGCTCCATTGCAAGGGCTATGAGCTAACTACTGATCTTGATTTCGACACTAATGCCGACGGTGCTATTGATGAGAATGATTCCTACTGGAATAGTAACAAAGGGTGGGTGCCTATCGGGTGGGAGCGCCGTAGCCATTCAGCATCGAAATTCACGGCTATATTCGATGGTAATGGGCATCAAATTCGTAATCTTTATATAAACTTGGGCTTCGATTCTTACGATGTCGGCTTGTTTTCTTATATCTCCGGCGCAAATGCTGTGATTAGAAATATTGGACTGACCGGCGGTTTAATGAGTGTTTCTGGCTTTGGTTATGTAGGTGGTTTAGTCGGTTCTGTTGATAACAATGCAAGTATTGAGCAGAGCTATAGTACAGGGGGGGTATCGGGCGATTTTCAAGTTGGTGGCTTGGTTGGAAAATTAATTTCTGGTTCAACAATGACTAATAGCTTTGCAACTGCTGCTGTGAGCGGTGGTAATAATGTCGGAGGTTTGGTTGGTTATACTAAATCAAGTGCAATCACAAATTCATTCTCAACGGGCTCAGTTATTGCGAGTAATGGTAATGCGGGAGGATTAGTTGGGTATAGCTATAACAGCATTGCGATTACCAGCAGTTATTGGGTTAATGATACGTCAGGTCAGCTAAATAGTTTTGACGATTCAAAATTCGAGAACTACTTCGCCGCCACGCTAGCCGAATTACAATGCCCAACATCAAGCGATAACACCAACGACTGTGTTGTTAGTAATACGTTGTATACCAATTGGGATGAAGCTGTGTGGGATTTTGGTTCTTCTATTCAGTTACCTGGATTAATACTTGATGGAATTGTATATCGGGACAGTGATGGCGATGGTTTTCTGGATGAAGATGATTCTTTCCCATATAGCCATGCGGGGTCTATCGATGATGATAGTGATGGCTATCCCGATGCATGGGCGGCGGACTGTGATACGACCTGTATTGAAAACAGTGGTTTGATACTGGATCAGTTCCCGGCGATCGCGGGGGCAGGGCCAGACACTGACTTGGATGGTTATCCCGATGTGTGGGCGACGAGCTGTGATGCCAATTGCCAAGCAGCGACGGGTCTAACGCTTGATAGTTACCTTGATGATACGGATAACGACGGTATCAATAATAGCGACGACACCGACGATAATAATGATGGCATCATCGATGCCGACGCTGATTCTGATGGCTTGATTGATATCTCGAGTCTCGAACAGCTCAATGCGATTCGTTACAACCTAGCCGGCACTGGCCGTACCCTTGTTGACGGTGGTGATAGTGACAGCTCTGGTTGCCCTGCCACAGTTATTGATGGCGTGATGCAATTAGTGTGTATTGGTTATGAATTAACCACCAACCTTGATTTTGATAGCAACGCCGATGGTGTAATGGATGCGAATGACGCGTATTGGAATGGCGGTGAAGGTTGGATGCCAATCGGTAGCTCTTCAGTGCCATTTACCAGCATCTTCGATGGTAACGGTCATCAAATTCGTAACTTATACATCGATCGCAGCAACACTGATTATATTGGATTGTTTGGGGCTATCTCAGGTGAATCTGCCCAGCTGCGTAATATCGGGTTAACCGGCGAGTTGATGCAAGTGTTGGGAGATGACTACGTTGGTGGGCTTTCGGGTTATGCCAAGAACGCGGCAATGATAGAGCAGAGTTACGTTACCGGTGCGGTGACCGGTGATTGGTATGTGGGCGGCTTAGTTGGCTATCTCAATGCTAGTGTCATTAACAACAGTTACGTCACCGGCGCGGTGACTGGTGATTATTATGTGGGCGGTTTGACTGGTGGGAGCTATAATGCTAGCGCTATTAACAACAGTTTTGCCAGTGGTGCGGTGACGGGTAATTCTTTTGTTGGCGGCCTAGTTGGCTACTCATCTAGTAGTACCATTAATAGTAGTTTCGCTACTGGGGCGGTGATAGGTGATTCTTATGTGGGCGGTTTGACTGGCTATAGTAATAGCACAGTTACCAACAGCCATTGGGCTACCGATACCACAGGCCAGCTAAATAGCGATGGAGAATCGGAATTCGATAACTACTTCGGTGCTACGCTAGCAGAATTACAATGCCCAATGTCTAGCGATAATACGGACGACTGTGTCATTAGTAATACGCTATATGCCGGATGGGATAGCAGCGTTTGGGATTTCGGCACTAACACGCAACTTCCCGGCTTAATGTTGAGTGGCACTACCTATCGTGATAGCGATGGTGATGGCTCGCTCGATGGCGACGATGTCTATCCAAACAACCGCGCGGCGTCTTGGGATAGTGATCACGACGGGTATGCTGATGCATGGACCATTGGCTGCGATGCGAGCTGTATCGCAAACAGTGGGTTAACACTGGACCATTTCCCTGCCACTGCGGCCGCCTGGCAAGACACCGACCTGGATGGTTATCCGGATGCGTGGGCTGCGGGCTGCGATGCGACCTGTATCGCAAACAGTGGGTTAACACTGGATCAATTCCCGACAACTGCGGCCGCTTGGCAAGATACCGATCTGGATGGCTATCCCGATGCGTGGGCGGCGGACTGTGATATGACCTGTATCGCAAACAGTGGGTTAACACTGGACCATTTCCCTGCCACTGCGGCCGCCTGGCAAGACACCGACCTGGATGGTTATCCGGATGCATGGGCGCTTGATTGTGATGCTACCTGCATTGAAAACAGTGGGTTAACACTGGATCAATTCCCGACAACTGCGGCCGCTTGGCAAGATACCGATCTGGATGGTTATCCGGATGTGTGGGCGGCGGACTGTGATACGACCTGTATTGAAAACAGTGGTTTGATACTGGATCAGTTCCCAGCGATCGCGGGGGCAGGGCCAGACACTGACTTAGATGGTTATCCCGATGTGTGGGGGACGAGCTGTGATGCCAATTGCCAAGCAGCGACGGGTCTCACACTTGATCGTTACCTTGATGATACGGATAACGACGGTATCAATAATAGCGACGACACCGACGATAATAATGATGGCATCACCGATGCGGATGCGGACTCTGATGGCTTGATTGATGTCTCCAGTCTCGAACAGCTCAATGCAATTCGCTACAACCTAATGGGCACTGGTCGTACTTTAATAGAAGGCGAGGAAACGGATAGCTCTGGCTGCCCTGCAGTTATACTTGACGGCGTGCTTCAAAATCATTGCTGGGGTTATGAGTTAATCAATACCTTGGATTTTGATACTAATGCCGATGGCGTTATTGATGCGAATGATGCGTATTGGAATGAGGGATATGGGTGGGAGTCGATTGGTACCGATTATGACACACCATTTACCAGCACCTTCGATGGTAACGGGCATCAAATTCGTAACTTGTATATCAATCGCAGCAACACTGATTATATTGGATTGTTTGGGGCTATCTCAGGTGAATCTGCCCAGCTGCGTAATATCGGATTAACCGGCGAGCTGATGCAAGTGCTGGGAGATTACTACGTTGGTGGGCTTTCGGGTTATGCCAAGAACGCGGCAATGATAGAGCAGAGTTACGTTATTGGCGTCGTTACAGGGTATCGGTATGTGGGCGGCTTGGCTGGCTATCTATCGAGTAGCGTCATTAATAACAGTTACGTCACCGGCGCGGTGATGGGTAATTCTTCTGTTGGCGGCCTAGTTGGCTACTTCTCTAGTAGTACCATTAATAGTAGTTTCGCTACTGGTGCGGTGACGGGTAATTCTTCTGTCGGCGGTTTGGCTGGTTATAGCAATAGCTATGTAATCACCAACAGCCATTGGGCTACCGATACCACAGGCCAGCTAAATAGCGATGGAGAATCGGAATTCGATAACTACTTCGGTGCTACGCTAGCTGAATTACAATGCCCAACATCCAGTGATAATACCGACGACTGTGTCATTAGTAATACGCTTTATGCCGGATGGGATAGCAGCGTTTGGGATTTCGGTACCTCTACGCAATTACCCGGTTTAATCATTAATGGAATTGTTTATCGCGATGAAGACGGTAATGGCAGCCTTGATGAAAACCAAGCGCCGACGGTGACTCTAACCTTAAAGCAAGACGGTTATGTGGTGTCTGACATTACCGCGGGTGATGGTGATGTCACGTTAGAAGCAACAATAACTGACCCTGATGCAAGTGATCGCCATACATTAAGCTGGACGTATGACGGAATCACAGTCATGAGCGAAACCGACACTGGCGTTACGTTTAAGTCGGATAATTTAGTGGCGGGCGAATACACGGTTTCTGTCGTTGTGACAGATAATCGCTACTCACCATTAAGTGCTAAAGCGGAAATTACATTCACCGTTTATTCGGCTTATGTTCCTGAGCCAGCTCCTGAAAATACCTCTTCAGGTAAAAAAGGCGGTGGCGGTGCATTAGGCTTAATCTGGCTGATGCTGTGTGGCGGATTGGTGTATGCACGTCAGCGCCGTGTGGTGTTTGCGGGTTAAGCTTTTAACACGTGTTTTAGCTAGATCTTAAATCGAAGCCAGAATAGATTCTGGCTTCGATTTTTTATATGCAATATTTAATGAGAAAATAATTAGCCGCCACACTGACGTAGCGGTGCGTGTTCTATATAATTGCGCTGGTTTAAGAAGCCCAGATTTACAGCTTTTGGTATCGTCAGATATCTAAGAGCACCAAGGATGATGATTTTTCGAATGGAATTCGCTCAGCCGCAGAGATGCTGGCTACTTTCCTCGCGTTAATTCGACATCCTCAGTATTTGAAAATCAGACATCGAGTTCTAGCACATTGATATTCGCTAGCAATCAGTAACTCGCTGATATGTGTATTAGCATGGCCACTCATTTAAATGGTCATGAAACTGTTAAAAGGATGTTACCCAGCTATGGCCATCACACCGCTCCGCCTACTTATGCCGATGATTCTCGGTTGCCTCATTGTGCCTTCGGCCTTCGCTGAAAGTGGCCGTGCCGACTATGACCTTGACGACGACGGCTTGATTGAAATCAATAGCCTCGCCGACCTCAATGAAATTAGAAATAACCTAGATGGCACAAGCCTGTACGGTGATAGCACCGGCTGCCCAATGGACGGTTGTATTGGTTTTGAATTAACCACCACGCTGGACTTTGATACCAATGCCGATGGTGTCATGGATGCGAATGATGCGTATTGGAATGAGGGAGCTGGCTGGATGCCAATCTCTAGCTCCTCAACACCATTTACCACCACCTTTGATGGTAACGGGCATCAAATTCGTAACTTGTATATCAATCGCAGCAACACTGATTATATTGGATTGTTTGCGGCTATCTCAGGTGAATCTGCCCAGCTGCGTAATATCGGATTAACCGGCGAGCTGATGCAAGTGCTGGGAGATTACTACGTTGGTGGGCTTGTGGGCTATGCCGGTAGCTCTGCAACGATTAGTCAAAGCTATGTCAGCGGAATTATTACTGGCGACAGATACGTAGGCGGCTTAGCAGGGACCCTCGACACTAATAGCACTATTAGAAACAGCTTTGCCACAGGTACAGTCAGTGGCAATGTCCGTATTGGAGGACTGGCTGGGTATCTAAACGGTAGTTCCATCGTCAATAGTTTTGCCGCAGGCTATGTGCGAGGAGTCGGTTACTATGGAGGTATAGGGGGGGCGGTGTTTTTTGGCTCCTTTATCGAAAATAGTTATTCAATCGTTGCCGTGAATGGAACAGACATTGATAGCTTCTCAATTAAAGCAACTACTTTAGTTGAACTCCAATGTCCAGTCGGCGCTAGTAATACTAGCTGCATTGCCGATAAAGTGCTCTATGCCGAATGGGATAACAATGTCTGGGATTTTGGTACAAGTAATCAGCTTCCCGGTTTGATTCTAGAAGGCATTACCTATAGAGACAGTGATGGCGATGGTTCGCTGGATAGCGACGATGCATTTGCAAATAATTTTGCAGCGTCTTTGGATAGGGACAATGATGGTCATCCTGATATATGGACAATAGGTTGTGATGCTAATTGTATTTCAAACAGTGGTCTAACTCTTGATCAGTTCCCCAGTAATCCGGCCGTTTGGCAGGATGAAGATTTAGATGGCTACCCAGATAGCTGGATAGATAGCTGCGGTACGAGTTGCCAAGCAGCATCAGGCCTAGCACTCGATAGCTATCCTAACGATACCGATAACGACGGTATCAATAATAGCGAAGACACCGACGATAATAACGACGGTATCACTGATGCTGATGCTGATTCTGATGGATTGATTGATATATCGAGTCTCGAACAACTCGACGCGATTCGTTATAACCTAGTGGGTACTGGCCGCACTTTAAGCGAAGGTGAGCAAACGGATAGTTCTGGTTGTCCACCAGTGATACTTGATGGAGTGCTTCAGTTGCATTGCTCTGGGTATGAACTCACCAATAATTTAGACTTTGATACCAACGCCGATGATACGATGGATGAGCGCGATGCTTATTGGAACGATGGTGAAGGCTGGGAGCCAATAGGTAATTCTACTTCACCTTTTGAAGCAATATTTGATGGTAAAGGTTATCAAATACTTAACCTTTATATAAAAAGTGGTTCAGATACAGGGCTATTTGGCGCTATTGAAGGCGTGAATGCAAATCTTCGTAATATAGGCCTCACTGGGCCGCTGATGAACGTGGAAGGTTACGATAATGTTGGTGGGTTAGTGGGTTTTGCATTGGTTGGCTCAAGTATTAACGAGTGCTACTCGACAGGAGAGATTACAGGGAGGGATAACGTAGGTGGACTGGTAGGAAATTTAGATTACTCAGCTATAAATAATAGTTTTGCTACTGGAAATGTTACTGCCAATGGGTATGTTGGTAGCTTGCTTGGTTCTTTACATGATTCTTCTGTAAATAACAGTTTTGCCACAGGTCGAGTTTATGCAAAATCAATTAGCGGTATCGGCGGACTGATTGGTTATTTCCCTTTCGACAATGACATTCTTAATAGCCACTGGGCAACCGATACTACTGGCCAACTCAATAGCGCGGGAGAATCGGAGTTTGATAACTACTTCGGTGCCACGTTGGCGGAATTACAATGCCCAACGGCTCGCGATAATGCGGACGACTGTGTTATTAGTAATACGCTGTATGCCGGATGGGATAGCAGTGTTTGGGATTTTGGTAGCAATACAGAACTACCGGGTTTGATTCTCGATGGCGTAGTTTATCGTGATAGTGACGGTGATGGATCTCTTGATGGCGATGATGCTTTTCCGAATATCTGGGCTGCGACTATAGATGCTGACCGTGATGGTTACCCTGATGCTTGGAACATAAACTGTGATACCGAGTGCTTGGAAACGAGTGGGTTAACACTAGATCAATTCCCGACGACGTCTGCTGCTTGGGAAGATAAAGATATAGATGGCGACCCCGATAGCTGGGCTCCTGATTGCGATATTAGTTGCCAAAATGACTCTGGTTTGACGCTAGATATTTTCCCTAACGATATTGATAACGATGGTATTAATAACACGGACGATAACGATGATAATAACGACGGTATCATGGATGCGGATGCAGATTCTGATGGCTTGATTGATATCTCTAGTCTTGAACAGTTCAACGCGATTCGTTACAACCTAGCGGGCACTGGTCGTACTTTAATTGAAGGTGAAGAAACGGATAGCTCTGGCTGCCCTGCAGTTATACTTGCCGGCGTGCTTCAACATCATTGCTGGGGTTATGAGTTAATCAATACCTTGGATTTTGATACCAATACCGATGGCGTAATTGATGAGAATGACGCCTATTGGAATGAAGGCGATGGGTGGGAGCCGATTGGTACTTCATCATCTTTATCGTTTCAAGCAATCTTTGATGGCAATGGCTATCAAATTCGCAATTTATATATTAATCGCAGCAGCACAAATTACGTTGGATTATTTGGATATATCTCGGGTGAATCTGCTCAGCTACGCAATATCGGATTAACCGGCGAGATGATGCGTGTTGTGGGGAATGACTACGTTGGTGGGCTAGTGGGCTATGCCAAGAACGCCGCAAGGATAGAGCAGAGTTACGTCACCGGAGTGGTGATCGGTGATGATTATGTGGGCGGTTTATTGGGATCCCTCTCCATTTATGGCGTCATAAGTGAAAGCTTTGCTACAGGTAAAGTGAGTGGCTCTACTTACGTTGGTGGTTTAGTCGGGCATTTATCTCGGTCAGAACTAACTAATAGCTTTGCCTCAGGTAGTGTTGAGGGCAATGGCGGGGTCGGTGGTTTGGTGGCGTATTTCGATTACTTCTCTACCCTAGAGAATAGCTTCGCCGTTGGACACGTTGCTGGCGTAAGCTACGGTATAGGTGGTCTACTTGGATATAGCAACAGTACAACTATCAACAGCCATTGGGCTACCGACACCACAGGCCAACTAAATAGCGAGAGAGAATCAGAGCTCGACAACTACTTCGGTTCCACGTTAGCAGAATTACAGTGCCCGACGTCCAGTGATAATAAAGATGACTGTGTCATTAGTAATACGCTTTATGCTGGATGGGATAGTAGTATTTGGAATTTCGGTACCTCTACGCAATTACCTGGTTTAATCATTAATGGAATTATTTATAGGGATGGCGATGGCGATGGCTTGTTGGATGAGGATGATGCATTCCCATACAACCATGCGGCGTCTAGCGATGATGACAGTGATGGCTATGCGGATGTTTGGACGATTGGCTGCGATGACAATTGTATTTCAAGCAGCGGGCTAACACTTGATCAGTTCCCTAGTGATTCAGCTGCTTGGCAGGATGAGGACTTAGATGGTTATCCCGACAGTTGGACAGATGGCTGCGATGCTAATTGCCAAGCAACGTCAGGTCTAACGCTTGATAGCTATCCTAACGATACCGATAACGACGGTATCAATAATAGCGATGACACCGACGATAATGACGACGGCATTACTGATGCGGATGCGGACTCTAATGGCTTGATTGATATTTCGAGTCTCGAACAGCTCAATGCGATTCGTTACAACCTCGCTGGCACTGGTCGTACTTCAATTGAAGGAGCGGAGACTGATAGTTCGGGCTGCCCTGCAGTGATATTGGATGGCGTGCTTCAATTGCATTGCTCTGGGTATGAGTTAACCAATATCTTGGATTTCGACACCAATGCTGATGGCGTAATGGATGAGAATGACGTGTATTGGAATGACGGGGAGGGATGGGTGCCGGTAGGTGATTATGATTTGCCATATACAGCAGTCTTTGACGGCAACGGCTATCAAATCCGCAACTTATACATTAATCGTCCCAGTACCAATGGCGTAGGACTATTTGGATATGTTTCTGAAAAAACGGCTGAGCTACGTAATATTGGATTAACCGGCGAGCTAATGCGTGCTATTGGTGGAAACAATACTGCTGGGCTTGTAGGGGTTGCCTACCGGGGGGCGACGATTAGTCGAAGCTATACAACGGGAGATGTTGCTGGCGGTGAAAACGTAGGTGGATTAGCTGGGAACCTATCCCAAAACAATACAACCATTAACAGTTTTGCTTCAGGAACTGTCAGCGGCTCCAGTTATGTCGGAGGACTTGCTGGGCGTATATCATCTAGTACTAATCTAACCAACAGCTTTGCCACCGGAAGAGTCAATGCTGCTAGTCGATCTAGTGGTGGTTTAGTCGGTGAAATAGCAAATAAAAGCGCAATTTCTAATAGTTTTGCAACTGGTTCAGTTACCTCGAGTGAAAGTCTCGTAGGGGGCCTCGTTGGTTATATGTATGGCGATAGCACTATTACCGACAGCCATTGGTCTACCGACACTACCGGCCAACCTAATAGTGCTTTGGAATCGGAATTCGACAACTACTTCGGTGCCACACTGGCTGAATTACAATGCCCAACGTCTAGCGATAATACGGACGACTGTGTCATTAGTAATACGCTTTATGCTGGATGGGATAGCAGCATTTGGGATTTCGGTACGTCTACGCAATTGCCTGGCTTAATCATTAATGGGATTCTCTATAGAGATAGTGATGGTGATAGCTTACTGGATGAAGATGATGCATTCCCCAATAAATATGCGGCGTCTAGCGATGCCGATGGTGATGGCTATGCGGATACTTGGACGATTGGCTGCGATGCCAATTGTATTAATAACAGCGGTCTAACACTTGATCAGTTCCTGGGTAACTCGGCTGCTTGGCAGGATGAGGATCTCGATGGTTATCCCGATAGTTGGGCGGAGGGTTGTGATTCCAGCTGCCAAAACTCGTCTGGCCTAGCACTTGACGACTTCCTGAATGATACTGATAACGACGGTATTAGTAATAGCGACGACACCGACGATAATAACGACGGCATCATGGATGCGGATGCCGATTCTGATGGCTTGATTGAGGTTTCCACACTCGAACAGCTTAATGCTATTCGTTACAACCTAGCGGGTACTGGTCGTACTTCAAGTGAAGGTGAGGAAATTGATAGTTCAGGTTGCCCTGCTGTAATACTCGCTGGTGTGCTTCAGTTGCAGTGCTCTGGGTATGAACTCACCAATAACTTGGATTTTGATACCAATGCCGATGGGCGTATGAGTGCGAATGACACGTACTGGAACGGCGAGGAAGGTTGGTTGCCAATCGGCACGTCCTCGCTGTTCCCGTTTAAAGCAATCTTTGATGGCAACGGCTATCAAGTTCGAAACTTGTATATCAATCGTAGCCGCACCGATTACGTAGGACTATTTGGATATATTTCAGGAAAATCCGCTGAGCTACGCAATATCGAATTAACAGGCGAATTGACGCGTGTTGTTGGTGATGACTATGTTGGAGGGCTTGTGGGTCATGCCAATAACGTTGAAACGATCAGTCAAAGCTACGTTACTGGTGCTGTTACCGGCGATAGGTACGTAGGCGGTTCAGTGGGGCGTCTTTCTGCTAATAGTGCAATCACTAACAGCTTTTTCACGGGTGTAGTGAGTGGCTCTGATTACGTAGGGGGATTAGTTGGGTATTTATCTGAGCGGTCTAGTATTAGCAGCAGTTTTGCTATAAGCGAAGTTATTGGGGATGAGGACGTTGGCGGCTTAGTTGGGGGAGGCGAAGGGCAAGTTTCTATTTCTGACTCTTTTGCAACCGGTGCCGTAAGTGCTTTGTATTCTGTTGGTGCTCTTCTGGGGAGTATTGAAGGTGAATCCGTAATAACCAGATCATTCGCCTCGGGGTTTGTGACAGCAACCGATAGTTATGGTGGAGGCCTAGTTGGTAATGGAGATACCGATACCGTAATTACTAACAGCCATTGGGCTACCGACACTACCCGCCAACCTAATAGTGCTTTGGAATCGGAATTCGACAACTACTTCGGTGCCACACTGGCTGAATTACAATGTCCAACGTCTAGCGATAATAAAGACGACTGTGCCATTAGTAATACGCTTTATGCTGGATGGGATAGCAGTGTTTGGGATTTCGGTACTTTTGAGCAGCTACCGGGTTTAAGAATAGATGGCGTGGTGTATCGGGACATAGATGGTAATGGCAGTCTAGATAGCAATTTACCGCCCTCAGTTCATTTAGTTTTGCTGCAGAATGGCGAGCAGGTTTCTGATATTACACTCGGTGCTGGTGATGTCACACTCGAAGCAATCGTTGCAGATGCCGATGTAAACGATACACACACGTTAACCTGGGCTCTTGGTAGTATTACGGTTATGAGCGAGTCCGCAACTAGCGTTAGTTTCAGTTCTGATGAGCTTGTTCTTGGTAATTATACTGTTTCAGTTAAAGTGGCTGATAGCGGTGATCCTTCACTGAGCGATAAAGCGGAAATTACGTTCACCGTTTATTCGGCTTATGTTCCTGAGCCAGCTCCTGAAAATACCTCTTCAGGTAAAAAAGGCGGTGGCGGTGCATTAGGCTTAATCTGGCTGATGCTGTGTGGCGGCTTGGTGTATACACGTCAGCGCCGTGTGGTGTTTGCGGGTTAAGCTTTTAACACGTGTTTTAGCTAGATCTTAAATCGAAGCCAGAATAGATTCTGGCTTCGATTTTTTTATTTGCAGTATTTGAAAATAAAAAATCGAGTTCCAGCACATTCATATTCAACGGCAAAAAGTCCGCACGGGACGATTGGGTTATGAACAAGGCGGCTTAGTGAAAGTGTAAGCTCGCTATATCCGTGGTGTGCTTGTGGTCAATTCACAGACAACTGTCTTTTATGTATGATCAGATCCTAATAAAAATAATACCTAGGAACTTCCATGGATCAGGTTGCAAGTCTCAAAGAGCCAAGCGCTTATCGCTGGCTGTCGACCATGCCTGCCTTTCTTATTTTGGTTCTCGTTGTTCTCCTTGATACCAGTAATGCGATTCAGGGACAGCTGTTGCTGTTGGGCGAGCATACGTGGAAAGGGTATTACCAGTTAAGATTAGACCCTGTCGCTCCGGCCTGTGATCCCTCTCAGGATATTGAAGTCGCATTACAGCGCACTCTGCAAAAGCAGGAAGCCAATGCAGGCGATGAGATGGATCTGTTTGCGATGGAGCCGATTGCGCCCGAGGTGCTTAGGGAGTCGTTAATTGCATCTCAAAAAGAGTGTCGTTTTCGCGTCGATCGTTACCACGAAATATTAGAGCGAAAGACCTCCAGTGTGGCTATGTACATTGCCGTTGAGCAATGGGTGGCGGACTTAGGTGAATTTCGAATGCGTGCTTCTGGCATCATGCTGGCGGTACTTCTCCTTATTTGCGGTGGTACGGCACTGTTCCGTAAACATCATATTTCATTGCGTCCGGCGTTAACGGTACTGGATTTTCGTGTGTCTGCGCTCGCTCAGATGGCGGCTTTTGGAATTTTATTTTATTCCATGGGCAGCTTTAAAGGGGTGGCGCTCTCTGCAGGTGTTAATGTCGTTCCTGAACATCTGGCGTTGCTTTGGATTTGGATTATTGGTTTTGGTTCGGCGATTGCTATTTGTCTGTATCAGGTGATTAAAGTACCGGCAGATGCAGAGCGCGGCGGTCATATCGGTAATGCAATTTTGGCTACTCCGCTGTACGCCATTTTCACGATTATTTCCGGCAGTTATTTTCTTTTTCAAGGGCACGCTTCGGGCATCGGTATTTATATTAATCAGATGATGGAGTTGGCGCCTCTGATGTTAAATGTCGCGCTCTATGTACTCATCGGTATGTTGCTTAAACGTACCGATATGGCACAGAAAGTATTCGATGTATTTCGTCCGTTTAATCTTCGTCCTGAGATGTTGGCTGTGGTGGCTGTTGCTGTGTCAGCCATACCGACGGCATACACGGGTGGTTCGGGTATTTTCGTGATTGCGGTCGGTAGTTTGGTTTATATGGAAGTTCGTCGAGCAGGCGCTCGTCGGCAATTAGCCTTGGCTGCGACGGCTATGTCGGGCTCACTTGGGGTGGTATTAAGACCCTGCCTTTTAGTGGTGATTGTTGCGGCATTGAATAATGAAGTCACGACCGATCAGCTATTTAGCTGGGGCGTCAAAGTGTTCCTGTTAACGACCGCACTGTTTGCATTTTATGCCTTCATTTCCAGTAAGAAAGTATCGACCAGCGGAGACGAAACATTAAGTACTCGGAATCATGGCACCAAGGTTTTTCCTCAGTTTCTTCAGGCGTTAAAACCATTGATTCCTTATGTGTTATTAATTTCGGGAACGTTAATTATTTACGCATTGGTATTGGCCGCGTACTTAGATGAATTTTCTGCACCGACTATTTTGCCTGTGCTTTTGATCGTCATTCTTGCGTACGAACGCTTTGCCAATCAAGAGGTGCGTCAACAAGGTTCGACGCCTGATGTCGAAGAAAAACCGAGTCTATTTGCTACGCTGCAATCATCGACCTCAGAAGCCACGGTGCATATTGGCGCGCTACTCATGCTCATGGGTACGACAATGACTATTGGTGGCGTAGTCGAGCGCGCAGAGTTAATGGCGTATTTACCAGTCGAGTTCAGTTCGGTATGGATGGCCATGTTGATGTTAGTCGCTATTTTGGTAGTGATTGGCATGGTTATGGACCCCTACGGCGCTGTGTTGTTGGTGAGTGTGACCATCGCCGGTATTGCTTATAAAGCAGGGATTGATCCTATTCACTTCTGGATGGTGACGCTGGTGGCCTTTGAGCTGGGCTATCTGAGTCCACCGGTCGCACTGAACCATCTCCTGACTCGGCAAGTGGTGGGTGAAGAGGAGATCCGGTTGGCAAAGCTTGAAACCATCGGCGACAACTTTTGGTATCGCAATGAGAAGATCTTGCTGCCCTTAGTGACCATGGCAACGGCTTTAATCATCGTTGCATTTGGCCCTTTGCTCTGGGCTGAGATGTAAAGCCCATATAAAAGACGTTCAACCTTTGAACAATGGGCCGCTTTCAGCGAGAATAGCGGCCTTTCTGTTATCCAGTTTCGAGTAATCATGTCTGACACACCGTTCTATCAGGAAGTCGCCTCTCGACGCACTTTCGGCATTATCTCGCATCCTGATGCGGGTAAAACAACCATTACCGAGAAGCTGTTGTTGTTCGGGAATGCCATTCAGCTAGCCGGTACGGTTAAAGGCCGTAAGACGGGCCGTATGGCAACGTCCGACTGGATGAAGATGGAGCAGGACCGTGGTATCTCGATCACGACGTCGGTGATGCAGTTCCCGTACAAGGACCGCATGGTTAACCTATTGGACACGCCTGGTCACGAAGACTTCTCGGAAGATACCTACCGCACCTTAACGGCGGTCGATTCTGTGTTGATGGTGATCGACGGTGCTAAAGGCGTTGAGGATCGTACCATCAAGTTGATGGATGTCTGCCGCTTGCGTGATACGCCGATTTTTACCTTCATCAACAAGATGGATCGTGAAGTGCGTGATCACATCGAAGTGATGGATGAGATTGAAACCGTTCTTAAGATCAAGTGTGCGCCCGTCACTTGGCCAATTGGTATGGGGAAGGCGTTTAAAGGCGTTTATAACCTACTCACGGATACCGTTCATGTATTTCAGCCGGGCAAAGGCAGTGTTGTTCCTGATGATGTGCGCATTGAGGGTTTGCATTCGCCGGAGTCGGTAGCCTACTTAACTCAGGGCTTGATTGATGAGCTGCAGGATGAGATCGAGCTAGTACAGGGCGCGAGCCATGAGTTCGATTTAGAGGAATACCTTGCCGGTAACCTAACGCCGGTATTCTTTGGCACGGCATTAGCGAACTTCGGTATCCGTGAAATGTTGGATTACTTCGTGGAGTGGGCACCTATGCCGATTCCGCGAGAAACGAACGAGCGTGCAATCGTACCCACGGAGACTGACTTCACTGGATTTATTTTTAAAATCCAAGCGAACATGGACCCTAAGCACCGCGACCGTATTGCCTTTATGCGTATTTGCTCAGGCACTTACACCAAGGGTATGAAGATGCGTCATGTGCGTATTGGTAAAGACATTAAAATTGCTGATGCGGTTACTTTCTTGGCGGGTGATCGCTCGGCGGTTGAAGAAGCGGTGTCGGGCGATATTATCGGTTTGCACAACCACGGCACGATTCAGATTGGTGATACTTTTACCAGCTCGGGTGATTTGCAATTTACCGGTATTCCGCACTTTGCACCGGAATTGTTTAAACGTGTACGGTTAAAAGATCCTCTGAAAATGAAGCAGTTGCAAAAAGGTTTGCAGCAGTTATCGGAAGAGGGTGCCACTCAGTTGTTTATGCCGGTGAACAACAACGACCTGATTTTAGGGGCGGTGGGTGTGCTGCAGTTCGACGTGGTTCAACAGCGTTTACGCGATGAATATAAGGTCGAATGTATTTATGAACCGATCAGCGTAAATACCGCACGTTGGGTTTACTGTAAGGATCATAAGATGCTGGAAGACTTTAAGCGCAAAGCGGGTGATAACTTAGCGATTGATGGCGGTGGTCATTTAACCTATGTGGCTCCAACTCGCGTGAATCTGTCTTTGACCGAAGAACGCTGGCCGGATATTGAGTTCCGCTCAACTCGCGAACACTAATTTGGGTGTTGCGATAGCGAGTTCTAAGTGGGTGTTTAGCTAAGCTTTGGCTCGGCTTTGCCTTGCGGTGACGAAAGATTCGACTAATCTTTTCCACAAAGGTCTGTCGGAGAAGAAAATGACGTTATTTTTTGTCGCAGGAAGTGCCCTAACTCTGTTACTATGCGCGGCTGCCTGCTGGCTATTACAGCATAGGGTCAATAAACAGACCGTATCGGCCCATGATGCCAAGGGTTATCTACTGATTGCCTGTATCATCGTTGGCTTTGGTGTGAGTGCCGGTTGTTTTGCCGTTGGCCAACAACTGGGATATCAACAGCAGGAAAATACGTCAGAAGCGATGGGCTTAGCCCTACTTCTGGATGTTATGGTGGCATTGCTAGCGCTCATTGTAGGGCTAGTGGTGATTAAGGAACCCGAACAGTATTAATCGGATATGCAGGTCTGCGGGCAGGAATGCGTATTACGAAAGAATTCGGCTGAGATTCGAGCAAGAAGGTATTGCAGAATGTTTCAGTGTCCTATAGAATGCCGCCCTCTTTTCGGATCAACATGCCCTTGAAGGCGAGAAATTGATGAAAACTTACAGCGCGAAACCAGAATCCGTAAAACGTGAGTGGTTTGTAGTTGATGCAGCTGAACAAACGCTGGGTCGTCTGGCTACTGAGGTTGCTCGCCATTTGAGAGGCAAGCACAAGCCAGAATTCACTCCACACGTTGACACTGGCGACTATATTGTCGTTATCAACGCGGACAAAGTTAAAGTAACCGGTAATAAGTCCAGTGATAAGATGTACTATCGTCACACTGGTTACCCTGGTGGTCTTAAGTCTATCTCTTTTGAGAAACTTATTGATCATAAGCCAGAGATGGTTATTGAAACTGCAGTTAAAGGCATGCTGCCCAAGAATCCTCTTGGTCGTGCCATGTTCAAAAAAATGAAAGTTTATGCCGGTAGCGAGCATCCTCATACTGCTCAACAGCCGCAAGAACTGAAACTGGGATAATATGATGGCAGTCTCTCAATACTATGGTACCGGTCGTCGTAAGACTTCCACTGCACGCGTTTTCTTGCGTCCAGGTACTGGCAGCATCGTAGTAAACAAAAAGTCTTTGGACGTTTACTTCGGTCGTGAAACAGCTCGTATGGTTGTTCGTCAACCACTCGAATTGACTGAAAACCTAGGCAAATTTGACGTTATCGTTAACGTTCAAGGTGGCGGCGGTAGTGGTCAAGCTGGTGCAATCCGTCACGGTATTACCCGTGCATTGATGCAGTACGATGAAACATTGCGTCCTTCTCTACGCGCAGCGGGTTATGTAACTCGTGATGCTCGTGAAGTTGAGCGTAAGAAAGTGGGTCTACGTAAAGCACGTAAGAAGCCACAGTTCTCCAAGCGTTAATCCGCTGCAGAATAATAAAGAGCGCTTATTGGCACAGATCAATAAGCGCTTTTTTTATGTCTAAATCCCTAGTATCTATGGGTTTTTCCGGTTGTTTCTGGCCCCTATTTTCTTTACTATGAGCGCCGCTCTGTATGCTACGCTTGGTCTGTACAAAAATTGTGCAAGCGCTCCTGACCGGCTGGCGACGAAAGAATTTTTTTGATGGGAGAAGATGGTAATGAGTCAAGACGGCGTGAATAAGACTCGGCGTACTCTGCTCGTGGGTGCGACCGGTGCTGTCGGTGCAGTTGGTGCAGGCTTCCTTGCAGTGCCATTCGTAAAATCTTGGTTGCCAAGTGAAAAAGCGAAGGCTGCTGGTGCCCCGGCTAAAGTCGATGTCAGTAAAATTGAACCAGGTGCCATGCTCACCGCCGAATGGCGCGGTAAGCCTGTCTATATCGTGCGTCGCACACCAGAAACCTTGGACACACTTGGTACTCTGGCTGGTCGTTTAAAAGATCCCGAGAACAGCAATAAAGAACAGCAACCAGCGTATGCAGATAACGGTTTCCGTTCACGTAAGCCAGAATTGCTGGTTTTGCTAGGTGTATGTACTCACCTAGGTTGCGCTCCTAAGTATTTCGCTGAAGTTAAGCCTGAGCCGTTTGATTCTGACTGGAAAGGTGGTTGGTACTGCCCGTGTCACGGTTCACGTTTCGATTTGGCGGGACGTGTATTCAATGGTTCACCAGCAGCAACCAACTTAGTTGTACCTCCGTACTCCTATGAAAGCGATAACGTACTGGTGATTGGCGTTGACGAGGAGAATGCATAATGAGCAAGCAACAAAATACGCTCATGGGCTGGATTGATGACCGTTTACCGGTTACTCAGACCTATGAAAAGCATATGTCTAAATACTATGCACCGAAGAACTTTAACTTTTGGTACTTCTTCGGCGTATTGTCCATGATGATGCTGGCCAACCAAATCCTTACCGGTGTTTGGCTGACTATGAACTTCGTACCAAGCGCTGAAGGTGCATTCGCATCTGTTGAATACATCATGCGTGACGTTGAGTGGGGTTGGTTAATTCGTTACCTACATTCTACGGGTGCTACTTTCTTCTTTATCGCGGTATACCTGCACATGATGCGTGCGGTTTTGTACGGTTCCTATCAGAAGCCGCGTGAATTGATCTGGATCTTCGGTATGTTGATTTACCTAGCTCTTATGGCTGAAGCCTTCATGGGTTACGTACTGCCATGGGGACAGATGTCCTATTGGGGGGCGCAGGTAATTATTTCCCTATTCTCGGTTATTCCTTTCGGTATCGGTGATGCGCTGACGGAATGGATCCGTGGTGACTTCTTGATCTCTGGCGCGACTCTTAACCGCTTCTTTGCATTGCATGTTGTTGCTTTGCCTTTAGTGATTGTTGGTTTAGTTGTTGTGCATTTGTTGGCGTTACATGAAGTGGGTTCTAACAACCCTGATGGCGTTGATATTAAGAAATTGAAAGACGAAAACGGTAAGCCATTAGATGGTATCCCGTTCCACCCTTACTACACCGTGCATGACTTGGTGGGTATTGTTGTGTTCTTGATGATCTTCTGTACCGTATTGTTCTTCTTCCCTGAAGGCAATGGCTTTGCTCTCGAATACGCTAACTTTGAACCTGCGAATGGTTTGAAAACACCAGCTCACATTGCCCCGGTTTGGTACTTCGGTTCGTTCTACGCGATTTTGCGTGCGGTCCCGGACAAATTGCTAGGTGTTATCGCAATGGGCGCAGCAATCGCCATCTTGTTCGTACTGCCTTGGTTGGATCGTAGCCCTGTTAAGAGCTGGCGCTATAAAGGTTGGGTCAGCAAGATTTTCATCGTCGTATTTGGTTTCAACTTTGTATTGTTGACTTGGTTGGGTACTCAGCCGGCAACGGCAACGCTAACGTCTATCGCACAGGTTGCATCGGTTATTTATTTCAGCTTCTTTATCGGAATGCCGTTCTATACCCGTATGGAAAAAACCAAACCAGTGCCAGAACGCGTAACCGGGGGCCATTAATAATGAAAAAGATATTTGCGTTAATTGCAGCGGTTATCCCTGCGTTTGCTTTGGCTTCTGGTGGCGATGTACACCTAGACAAGCATTTGACTGATCTCACTGACACTGCTTCATTGCAGCGTGGTGCTCAAACCTTTGCTAACTACTGCATGGGTTGTCACGCGACATCACACGCCCGTTATAACCGCGTAGCACGTGATTTAGAAATTCCTGAAAAGTTAATGATGGAAAATCTAGTTGCAGACACGGACAAGCGGTTTGGCGATTTAATGACAATTGCCATGACGACTGAAGACGCTAAGCAATGGTTCGGTGCGCCGCCACCGGATTTGACCTTGGTGGCTCGTGTTCGTCGTCCGGATTGGTTGTATACCTACTTACGCAGCTTCTATGTTGATTCAAGCCGTCCGTGGGGGGTTAACAACGTTGTCTTTAAAGACGTTGGTATGCCGCATGTGTTGGCTGGTTTGCAGGGCGTGCAGATGCGTGGCACTGCTCAGGTTGCTGTTGATTTTGACACGTTAACGGGTCAGGAAATCACCGAAGAACATCATGATGTTTTGTATTTAGCTGAAGAAGGCACTTTGTCTGCAAGCGAATACGATAAGTTGGTGTTCGATCTGGTAAACTTCCTGACCTATATGGCTGAACCTATCGCAGTTGAGCGTGAGCGTCTTGGATGGTGGGTACTTCTGTTCCTAGCTATCTTCTTTGTACCAGTGTACATGCTGAACAAAGAGTTCTGGCGCGACGTTAAATAACGTCATTCAGACATCGCAAGTCTATGCAGCTCGGCCGCTTTTAGCGGTCGGGCTATATTTATTTTTGGCATTGCTAAGAAAAAAGAGAGGAAACTATGGGGGTTGTGGCGAAACGCTCTTCCATGACGTTTTATTCAGATGCGGCGGATCACTATAGCCATCGCGTTCGTATCGTACTGGCAGAAAAAGGTGTTGCGGTAGAAATTCATGACATCGATCCAGATAACAAGCCAGAAGATCTGGCAAGCCTGAACCCATATAACTCACTGCCAACGTTAGTTGACCGTGAGCTGGTTCTGTATGAACCAAATGTGATGATGGAATACTTAGACGAACGCTTCCCGCATCCGCCGTTATTACCGGTGTATCCGGTTGCGCGCGCGCAGAGCCGTTTGTGGATCAACCGCATTGAGAAAGACTGGTGCGGTCTGATTGAAACTATTGTGTCTGGTAAAGGCAAAGATGTAGATAAAGCTCGTAAAGAACTTAGCGATAGTTTGATGGCGATTACGCCGATCTTCGCTGAGATGCCTTACTTCATGAGTGAAGATTTCTCCATCGTTGATTGCTGTGTTGCACCAATCTTGTGGCGCTTGCCTGTTTTCGGCATTGAACTGCCAGAGAAAGCGTCAAAACCATTGTTGCAGTACATGGAGCGTTTGTTTGAGCGTGAATCTTTTCAGGCGAGCTTGTCTGAAGCAGAACGCGAGATGCGTGACTAATGGCTGATAAAATGACACCTAGCCGCCCGTATTTGATGCGGGCGCTGCATGAGTGGATTCTCGACAACAATTGCACGCCTTATGTGTTGGTTGATGCCGGTTTGCCGAATGTACAAGTTCCCCAGGAGTTTGTTAACAACGGACAAATCGTGCTGAATATTAGCACCGGTGCTGTACGTGACTTGTCGATGACTCAGGAAGGGTTGTCGTTTAATGCGCGGTTTGGTGGTGTGCCGATGGACGTCTTCGTGCCTTTGGTTGCCATACTTGCTATCTACGCCAAAGAGAACGGTCAAGGAATGGTGTTTGGTTCTGAAGCGGGTGCGCCCGATCCTAGCGATCCAACGCCTCCGCCTAAGTCAGCAAAGAAAGCTGACGTAGTACCAAGCGGTATTCGACCTTCTTTGAAAGTAGTAAAGTAGTAACTGTATGCCAAAGAAGCCGCCGCAAGGCGGCTTTTTTATACCTGATGGTATTTTTAAAGTACGGTTGAGTTGGTCTTTAGTGCCAAGCGTTTAATCTGGCACCATGCTTTCTTGGATCACTAAGTGAAGTTTTTGCTTGGTATGTCTGGGTACTTTTCAGGTGCTGTATCTATATAGTAACCTTCGGGTTTTTAAGAGAGGGCGGACAATGCCAAAGGTCAGTGAAATTAAGAAAAATGCCGCCGTTGAATACGACGGTAACGTGTATTTTGTTAAAGATATTGAACGCTCTGTACCGCAAGGTCGCGCCGGTGGTTCTATCTATCGTATGCGCATGTACAACGTGGTTACTGGTGCAAAGCTAGACGAGTCTTTCAAAGACAGCGATATGCTAAACCTAGCTGATCTAACTCGTCGTCCGGTAACGCTGTCGTATATTGATGGTGATGAATACGTATTTATGGATAGCGAAGACTACACGTCGTATAGCCTGAACAAAGAAACGATTGCTGATGAAGCATTGTTTATCGCAGAGGATACGCAGAACCTGCAAGTGGTTGTTCTGAACGATGCGCCCGTAGGTGTTGATTTGCCGGGTGTTGTTGAGTTGGTTATCGTTGATACCGCCCCAGCAATGAAAGGTTCATCGGCAACTTCTCGCACTAAGCCAGCTACATTAACCACTGGCTTGGTCGTTCAGGTTCCTGAGCACATCTCAACGGGTGATCGCATTCGCGTGAACGTTGAAGAATGTAAGTTTACTGGCCGCGCATAAGATTCCTGGTTTATAGCTAGGAAATTACGTTGTCGAAACCCATAAGTTGAGAGCTGCCAATGTGGTTCTCAATTTATGCTTTATTTTTAAGGCGCTATTAGGCAGCGCTGACTAGATTGACCACAACATCCGCAATAAATAACAGTAACGAAGTCGCCACGCCAAGAAAGGCAAAAAGGTATGCGCGTCTAAGCTGTTTGTATTTCCGTTTTAGTATGTTCCCCATCTGATAGATGTCTTTCAAAAATAGCGCTTTAGCCTTTTCGTTATCTTCAATGGTATTCAGCATGTGGGCTACGTAATCTTCTTCGGTGAAGTTGGTGTAGAAACCAAAAAAGAATGGATTGGGCATTTCCTCAATATTTTTTATTGCGAATTTGCCATGAAATTTTGGAGCTATCACCATTAAGCTAGAGGAGAAGGCAATCAGCTCTAAAGATATGAAGACTATCAAGATGAGTTGCACATGGGTTGCGTAAGACTCAGTGTTCGTGAGTTTTGTGAGTACCACTGTAAACATAATACCTATGATACCCATCAGAATATTCGCCTTCTGATCGGCCATAGCGTTAAGTCGCAGATGGCTTCTATGTACGGCGTTGAGTAAGTCAATTATGCCACCAGTGTTTGGTTTAACTGCTGCTGGCTCGTCTAAAGACAAAATACTTGGACTAGTGTCCTTGTCTGTTATCGACTTGTTCATTGTACTGCTCCGAAACACGTGAACATAAATATAGTGCTATTTTAGAGTGTGGCGCAGTTTATTAACATATGGCGATTAATGATTAATGCTGAGCATTCTACAATATATCGGATTGGCACCGAGAGATGCGTTTGCTACAGCGTTTAGGCTGTAGCGGAGTGAGAGTATCTGTAATTAGGCAAGCGATTAGTTTGTGGCTGGCTGCGCCAATAAATGCCCAATAATGTCACCAAGTAGATAGCGTCGATCAGTTTCTGCCATACGCCCTTGCAGGTATAGAGCTAGAGTAGGGTTGTCTTGTGCAGCTTTCGCTTGTTCCCAGATTTTATCTAAATATCCAGTGGTTATCGTGCTAGTTGCTGGTAGCGGTTCGCGACTTGAGGCTACGGCTAGTATTTGCGATAACTTATCGCGATATTCCTCAAACTGACGATCAATCCCTTCTACATGTTCGCGCAGAGCGATTTCAGCTTGTTGCACCATTTGCATGGTTTGCCCACGTTTTTGCTTGCGCGTTATTTTGCAATTAGCCCCTTCAGCAAGACCTTCACTGGTTGCAACCACTAAACCACGAAAGCCCGATAGACGTGATACTAGCGGCAGCCGAAATGGCTCTAAGGCCTTCTCGGTTTTCCGCAACCAATCAACCGTATTGTCGGTGAATCTAGATTCTTGTTGGCTGTACTGATCAACCAACGTCGGAACATAAAGTAACTGTGCCAGAATGGTTTCGCGAATAATCGACTGCATTCCATTTACTCCGGCTGTAGGCGATTACGAATAGAGCCACTTTCTGTTTCTGATGTTGACCACTCCAAACCTTCTTCGCGTAGCGTGATACTAAGCCGCACACTGGATTCGTGCGTCGACTTTTCTTTTACTTCACTGGTAATTGCTGACGCCTTAAGGCTGGTTGGATTTGAGATTTTTTTAAGAGAAACAGAGCTAACGCGTTGGCGAATCGATTGGATCAAATTGCTCTTTTGTGTGTTTTGTAATTCATTATTTAAGCCCGATTTTTTCATGGCGGATTGCAGTGCATCATCGACGACACGAACGATGGCTTCGCGGCTAACTTGCCCTTGTTTTTGTTGCTCTAGTTTTGATACGCGCTCTAATGCAGTTTTAGCGTCTGTGTTAAATGTTGCTTGGAATTTACGCATACTGCTTGCTTCTAAACCTTCGCTAGCGACATGCTGCTTTAATTCATCAAGAACCGCCTTGTGAATCACTGCGGGAGAATTTAACTCGGCAGTGTTTGCGCCGACGTGGCCATCAATCGTAATCGGCATATCAATGGTTAGTTGAGGTACACGTACTCGTGGCAAGCTCATGCCTTCAAGTAATGGGTTGTCTTTATAATATTCGGCGACTGCGGCAGTTTCTTCATCGGCCATACGTCTTGCATGCACAAGACTCACCATTAATGCCCCAAGAACTTCACTTAATTCTGCCATACCAATCTCTCCTGATTTAACTCTGGGCGAACCAGCGCTCGCCCAGCTCCATTGAACCTAGCGCTAATTATTAAGGAGCGCTTGGTACTTCTTTAATCGCATTTTCTAAAATCCCCAGCAGCTTTTCTGTACCTGCTGGTAGCTCGTCTTGCACGGCTCTTACATGGATAGCCAAGCTGTAAGTACGCTCGGTTTTCGAGCTAGCAGAGGTTGATTTCTTGTACGAATAGCTGGCGCTTAGTTTAACTGAAACTGGGCCCCAACCACCTTTCGCAGAAAGGCTCGTATTTAAATCATGCGACGACGTTGTCGTGGATTCCTGCACCGAATTAATTTTCGCATTAAAGTCGATGGTCGTTTCTTCTACGCGAATAAATGGAATAGGTAACATCGTCAAAATAGGTACAGTGAGATCATATTTTGTTGGTGTTACGGTTACCGCTCCCTGAGCATCTGTCGTCTCAATGGGCTTCATATAACTGAAGGTTACCATCGTTGGAATGTTGGTATCTTGTTCGAAACCAACCGACTTAATGAAGTCTACAGATGTTTGGGCAGATTGCGCTTGAGCGCGAACGACGGCATCTAGCGGGCCGCCAATCATGGATTTAAAGTCGATACTTGAGAGTTCGTCACCAATCGCCATGGTGTTCTCCTTCTGTCGGATTAAGGGCGACAAAGGACTCGGAATTATCCGGACTGCTTCCTTTCAACCAACCACAGGACGTGATCAGCGGACTTAGGCTACGGCGCGTTTATGGCAGGTGCAATCGCTTGTTCGAAATCATTTTCACCGGTATTAATGATTGCTTTTCGGGTTAACTATATGAAAATCCAAGGAATTTAATAGTTAATAATTAAAGTTTTGTGTTGGAAATACACGTTCGGATCTTGATATGGATCATAATGAGTGCGACACAATTTGGAGTGTGGCGCTTTTTGGGGGGATCGGCTGCAGATGCAGCGAACGTGTATTAGTTACTGGCATTTTACGTGCCAGCTACGCATCCTGAATGCTCGTGTAGCTCGCGGTTGCATCGTTTGATTGTTCGTTATTGCGAACTGTATTTAAAGCGCTGAGCACGTCGAAAACGTTTTCAAAACCGGTTATCACGCTCTCTGGTGCGCCTTTCTCTATCAGTTGTTCGGTGTATGCGGTGACATAGTCGAATGCGTCGATTTCAGCTTGGCGATGTGTTGGTGTAATGCTTTCATCCATGCGATCTATTACATCAATGACATTTAATATGGCTTTTGCCGCCGTGTTATCGCCATCGACTTCTTCATCAAGAATATAGGTATTCAGAAAATTCGAAGCTTGAGTGATGGTCGACATATCATCTTCTTGGCCACCAAGATTTTGATACTCACTAGCGGAAATAAAGCCATCTTTATACAAACGCTGAGCAAGTGCTGGAATGTCACTTGAACTCATACGGCCAGAGAAAAATTCGGCATTAATGCGGCTAAGTTTTTCCGCATGCAGTGATAGGGACACCTTATCGTTGCCTATTTGTAGGGAGCGTTTGCCAGAAGCGGAGCTTGTTATTGCCGTGCTATCGCTTGCGGTTGCTCCGGTAGTGGCAGACGAACTCTTACCAAGCATGGTTAATAAATTTTGGTAGCTAGATGACGAACTATTGATATCCACATGAACACCCTCCAAATATGACAAGAGGTAATACGCAATTATCAGGCCAAATGACCTTATTGCTCGCTGACTTACTGATTCATCCTAGTGTTATAAGGAATCGACCTTGGCAGCTACTAGAGCCCTCAGGCATAGTGATGATGTGATATCTGGTTGAGGTATGTTTAAGCATGAAGAGCTCGTCGGGTAAGGCCATGCCGGTTGGTGGCGGTGTTAAGAAAATAGTGTATGCGCTGAATACCATGCGCCGTATGGGACTTATGAATTCGCAAAAAGCCCTGCGCGCTAATAACACCTTTAAAGCCTGTGGTTTGGGCATGGGTGGCCAAGAGGGCGGCATGATTAATGAAATGCACGAATACCCCTCCGTGTGTAATAAAAGTATTCAAGCACAATCGACCGATTTGCAGTCGCCGATTCCGGATGAATTATTTGATCACCCGCTCGACGATTTTAAAGACCTAACACCGCATGAGTTAGAACATCTAGGGCGCTTGGGAAAACCCATCTTTAAAGAAAAAAGCAGCAATAGATTTCGTGTGGTGGATTGGGACTGGGCCATTGATTACGCCGCAAAAAAATTTGCCAATACATCCGCCGCGCGTTCGTTCTTTTATTCGTCAGGGCGCTCGTCCAACGAAGCCGGATTTGTTCTGCAACTGTTTGCCCGCTTGTACGGCACCAATAACGTTACTAACTGCTCCTACTACTGCCATCAGGCGACGAGTGAAGGCTTAGGTACTACCATAGGCGCGGGCACTGCAACGGTGGAACTAGAAGACCTCAGCTTATGCGATGCTATTTTTGTGATTGGTGCGAACCCAGCATCTAACCATCCGCGCTTTATTCATAAATTAAAAGCCTGTCGTGATCGCGGTGGTGAAGTGATCGTGATTAATCCAGCGAAAGAACCGGGTTTAATTAAATTCGCGTTACCCAAAAGTATGCGCTCGATTATTACCGGTGGCAGCGATATAGCCTCGGTTTATGTACAGCCAAAGATTGGCGGTGATTTAGCCTTATTTAAAGGCATCGCCAAATACTTAATCGAGAATAATCACACAGCGCCATCTTTTATTGAGCAATATACGCAGGGCTATGATGCGTTTTTAGCCGATATTAATGACACGTCTTGGACCGAAATTGAGAAACTCAGCGGTGTCGCTAAAGTCGATATCGAAGTCGTGGCACAGGCTTATGCGCGTTCTAAAAATGCGGTTTTTGCTTGGGGAATGGGTATGACCCATCATTTGAACGGTGTCGAAAATATTGAGTACATTGCCAATCTTGCCTTAATGCGTGGCATGATCGGCGCGCCGGGGCGTGGGTTGTTACCACTGCGCGGCCACAGTAATGTGCAAGGCATTGGCACCATCGGGGTGAAACCGGTATTGCCCGAGTATATTTTTCAAGGATTGCAGACCGAACTGAACGTCAGCTTTCCAGAAGCACCAGAAGGGTTAGATACGCTGGCGTGTTTAGAGCGAGCCGCAGAAGGTAAAATGGATGCGGCGTTAATTCTTGGCGGCAATTTATATCAGGCGACGCCGAACTCGGTATGGGCGAAGCAGGCGTTAGATAAGGTCGGTTTTAAAGTCTATTTAACCACCACGCTGAATGCCGGCCATGTACACGTTTGTGATAACAGCGACGCGTTAATTTTACCCGTCATGGCACGCGACGAAGAAGCTCAACCCACCACTCAAGAATCGATGTTTAATTATGTGCGGCTAAGTGATGGGGGTATTACTCGTCTGGCGCACGTGCGCTCTGAGGTTGATATCCTCACTAGTATCGCGGTAAAAACCCTGCCACCAGAACAGTTCGATATGAGTGTGTTTAAATCACACCAAAGCATTCGCGAAACCATCGCTAATGTGGTACCGGGTATGGAAGAGCTAGCGGATATTTCTGTGGCTAAACACGAATTTCATGTGTGTAATCGTGTGATGCACACACCGGAATTTAAAACCGATAATGGCAAAGGGCAGTTTGTATTTCATCCATTAATCGATAACAGCAAGGCCGATTATCCTTTCACCTTGATGAGCGTGCGCAGTGAAGGGCAATTTAACAGCATTATTTATG
Source organism: Thalassolituus oleivorans MIL-1 (assembly GCF_000355675.1). Classification (NCBI taxonomy): domain Bacteria; kingdom Pseudomonadati; phylum Pseudomonadota; class Gammaproteobacteria; order Oceanospirillales; family Oceanospirillaceae; genus Thalassolituus; species Thalassolituus oleivorans. The sequence continues at coordinate 469,811 of NC_020888.1, forward strand.
AGGAAAACGATAGCTATCGCGGCGTCGATAATCGCTGGACGGTGCTGCTGAATCCCGATGACATGAAAGCCATGGCGCTGAGTGCCGGTGATAAGATCGATGTGGTGTCTGCCCACGGAGTGATGAAATCCGTGCATGCGCAACCCTTCGACATTCCACAAGGCAATGTCATGGCTTACTACCCAGAGGCCAATGTATTGATTGGACTAGAGCGTGATAAACGCAGTCATACGCCTGCGTTTAAATCGGTGTCAGTGAAATTGGTCTATTAATTAATCGGCTCAAGCGGCGCTAGCTCAATCGGAGCAATTGGCTCTAGATCAATCGGAGCAATTGGATCTAGATCAATGGGTTTAATCGGCTCTCGATCAATCGGTTTAATCGGAGCTCGATCAATCGGCTTAATCGGTTCTAGATCAATCGGCTTAATCGGTTCTAAATCAATCGGTTCAATTGGTGCTAAATCAATCGGCTTAATTGGAATCTGGTTAATCGGCGCAGGATCAATCTGACCAGGCATTCCTTCTGTTTGTTCAAGGCGCTGAATAACACTATTCATTGATTCGTTATTCAATAAATTACGAATATCTCTTAACAAGGCCCCATTAACAGAATCACCGCCTAAGTGTGCATCGCTATTGGCTGAACCCTTGTCTGTTACTGAAGGCAAGGTATCGGACAAGTTACCGAATTCCATCGCTTGATTGTTTTGTGCAGTAGACGAACTTCCACTGCTGTTCTTACCGTCGCTGTCATCTTTATCGCTGTCATAGGACACGGCTTGGCTAATATCTAATGCTGGTGCAACGAAGACGATAGGAGCGTTCCCCTTAACGGCTAAGACACTACCTCCGGGTTTGGTTAAGTCTACTGTGCCTTGATCACTGGTATAGCGAAAGGCCCCACTTTTTACCCAGCGCGCAGCACGAGGACCCGGCCCCATTAAAGCCGCGTAACTCACAGGTTCGGTGGTTGCAGGGAGTTTGATCTGAGGAAAGTAAGTCGCCGCTTGCTCAGAACTCAGCATGCCGACAACGCCTGTCGTGCCTAAAACGGCAATATCTGTATTAGGCTGTTTAATTTGAAAGACCCCAGCTTGTCCATTGGCGATGTGCCCGGTAGAAAACTTCATCAGGCCTGCGTACTGGGTTATTTGTAAACGCCCAATATTAGTAGTTGCATCGTACTCATAAATATCCAATGAGATATCGACATCGCCTGCGAAGGTGAATACCGTTTCGTCCAATAAAATGAGCTGAAATATTTGATCATGACGAGTACGAATATGATCACCAATTAGGATGGCAGTACCACTAACGGAAGGGATTTCGACGCCATCGCGCTCAATAAATATATCGCCACGCAACCCTGCAATCACCCCTACCTGACTTGCTGCTGCGTTAATACTACAAAGAATGGAAAGGGCGATTAGGCTCAGTGCTCTAAATAATTTCATTGTCATCATCCCCTTACCATTAAAATTCAAAACGCTTACGTAAAAGCGCCTGCCAACGGACATTGTTGTAGTCATAATTAGGAATGTTTGAATGATTACTTAAATATTCGCCTGATAAAGCGAGGGTGAAATTCTTAAACCCCGGTAAGTTGGCTGCTGTTTTACTGCCAGCGCCAATCGCCATAGCATCAACAAACCAAGCAATTGGAGATTCTAGCGTTATTGAAACTCGCACCGGCGTATCTAAGCGAACTTTTCTCGGGTCCCCCGTAACGCTTTCGGCACTGCCTTTGTAGCTTGTTCGACCACCGCTGACATAGCTTGAGAGGCTATGGCCTGCGCCGAACATCCATAAATGACCAATGCTAGCGCTCCAAGCATCATATTCGTAATCTGTTGTATCGGGAGCATCGGTATTCTTATTGGTGTAATTAAGCCCTAGTGATAACTGTTGGCTGCTATTAAACGTTACCGAGCCATACAGACGTGCGTATACGCGATCACCAGAATTCATCTCTGCATTCTGGCTGGCGTCGCTATTCATATAGGTATCTGAAAACCAACCACTCGAAGCTATCGTGCGATAGGTGAGCTTCTGCTCACGTAAATACCACGAGTGACTAAGGCTCAATTGCGAGCCAACACTGCGCAGAAACGAATTACCATTTAGACGATGAAATGAGTAGTAGCCGAGTGTCGTTAGGTCTGAGCCGCCTAGATCAAAGCGCGCACCGGCGGAACTGTTGAGCGACGCGAAATCTTCATTGTCATAGTATGCTTGATTATCACGTGCGTACTCTAAAGACCCCAGTAGTCGGTGGCTGCGATACTGGCCAAACTTATACGCTATATCGTATCTAGCTGTGCCTTGAGTGCCGTAATCATCGACCTTTTCGATCTTGTATGGGAATTCAAAACCATAGAAAAGAATTGTATCGCCTTCGGGCGCAGCATTACGGTTGTCATCGAAATGACCGCCTAAAGAGAAATCCAAAGATTGGTTTAAGCGTTTGTCTAATTCGTCGATTTTGCGTAGATAGTCGATAACTAAGGTTTGATTGTTTTGTGGCAGGCGAACACGGTCGACGCCTGTAAATTCTCGTTTAGCATCGCTCATCATATCGTTGTGATATAACAAACTGGCGTATAGAACTCGTACTTGCTCTTGATGTGGCTCTAACAGCAAAAGGCGTTCAACTACTGGCAGAGCGGCTTTTAGTTCGCCGCCATCAACTTTTTGCCGAAGATAACAATAATTTAGGCGGATGTTGTCGGGGTCTGCGAACACATCCGCAAACGAAACCACAGGACACGTGCTTTCCACCACCTTGGTTGGAACGTCGTTTATAGCAACAGATGGGGCAGTTTCTGAGCCACTGCCAGCATCCATCGTACGTGCCTGTTCGGCAGCAGAACCGCTCGCCCAAACAAGACCCGATAAGGCTAATATTGCGAAATAGCGCATAATAAAATCAACAATCTCAGAAGGCTCAAGTATACAGGAGGGATTTTGAATGTCAGAGACTAAATCGAACGCAGAATGCCTAAAGCGCATTGAAGCCTTTGCGCATCTAATGGATGCCCAATTCCGTATTCCTTTTACCAATATCTCCATTGGTATCGACGGACTGATCGGCTTAATACCAGGTGTTGGCGACGGCATTGCATTCTTACTGGCACTCTACCCAGTGATAGAGGCGCGACGCATGGGGGCTGGTTTTGGCTTGATCGCTAAAATGATGTTGAACATCGCCATTGATACCGTCATCGGCTCGGTGCCGATACTGGGTGACATTTTTGACATTGGCTTTAAAGCGAATATACGTAATGCAAAATTGCTGCGGAAGTTCTTAGGGCTTTAGCACTAATCGCAGATGCCTAGAATGACCCCCTAGCGCTAGCCGCTTTTTTTGATCGCTATTTCAGTGATGAAAATACGCAGAAACTAAACTCTATTATCGGATCAGCCAGCACAGCAGCGGTTGCTCGCTTAGATAACTTTGAGAAAGCCATCGTTAATTACCAGAAATCATTGAATGGACTACGTACTTTAATCGCGTCGAATAATCACGGGCGAGGGCAATCCGCGGCAGTCCAGCAAGCCAAAGTACGCGTTCGTGAAGCTTATGCAGAGTTAAAAGCTCGTTATGGCATCGAATTACAAAAATTTTCACCAGAAGCGGTACGCGCTAAAAATCGCGGCACCGCATTCAGCAATGCCGAGCGCGGCATTACACTCGCAACGCGTAATCCCAACTCCCCGAAAACTGATGTGCGACTAAACGTCGAAGGTCAACTTCAAGCCAGCCAACTAGCGCGTATGGGTAAGCTAGTGAATGGCCTTGGTAACACAGCCATTGTGGTCGATGCAGGCCTGCGTGTAGTTAAAGTTATGGATATTGAAGCCGAAGGTGGCGACTGGATGCGGGAAGGGGCTAAGCAGATGACGGGGTTTGGTTTTGGAGCTGCGGCAGGGATGTTTTTTGGTAAGATAACATTTGCAGGGGGAACTGCTATTGCGCTGCAAGCCGGTCTTACTCTGGCCGGTCCCGTTGGATGGTTAGTATTGGGGGCTATTTTTGCTACAAGTTTTACGGTTGGCTATGTAGTAGGTTCTAAAGCGGATGATCTTGGCCAGATAGCTTCAGATCGTTTACTGGAAATATTCTAGCGTGAATGTATTCGATATTTTATTAATATCTTGGGTTTTCTCATTTTTGGTTATTGCCGTTAGTTGGGTGATATTCAGCCGGTTTTCGATACCTGCAATAGATAAACGCATGGCCGAGGCTGGCGCACCAAAATCTTGCCCCATAGATATTATGGGTTTGAGAGTGTTTACGATAGCTAATGCTATTTCATTGCCTGTAGGGAATCCGCTTAATCATAGGCATGATCCCTTTATTGACGTCGATACAGTGCGGAAGTATGTAACCCCAACTGAAAAGAGGCTGGGGCTCATTCTTTCGCTTTCAATATATACATTTTTAACGTTGACGATTGTCGCCTCATTCTATATCCCGGATAAATAGTTTCTTCGATCTGCGCTATGAAGAATTCTGAAGAATTCAAGTAAATTGGAATTAAAAATTCAAGGGGTCAAATTCAAGGGGTCAAAATTCAAGGGGTCAGAGTCGTTGATTTCTTGGAAGATAAAAGCTCTCAATATTTGCGTACTCTTTGTAGATTTTATTAATATGCTGACATCACTTGTTTCAAGGAAGAAACGATGGCTCGAAGACCGCGACTATATTTGCCAGGTTGCCCGCTACATATTATTCAGCGCGGAAATAATCGCGATGCCTGTTTTCGTGATAACTCGGACTACAAGGCATATCTGCATTTCATGCGTGAAGCTGCTACACAATATGGTGTAGCAATTCATGCCTTTGTTCTCATGACTAATCATGTTCATATTTTGGCAACTCCTTCAACAGAAGAGTCTGTGAGCCGTATGATGCAATCCATTGGCCGACGCTATGTTCAGCATTTTAATTATGCATATTCACGCACGGGAACGTTATGGGAAGGGCGCTACAAGTCGACGCTTGTCGATACAGATAATTATCTATTGACTGTGTATCGCTATATTGAGTTGAACCCTGTGCGGGCAGGAATGGTAGGGCACCCGGCGGATTATCCTTGGTCGAGTTACTCCTACAATGCGGCGAGTGTGGAGATTCAAATGCTGACGCCACACGAGAGTTATCTCGCCCTTGGCAAAACATCAGCGTTGCGAGAAAGTGCGTATCGAGATCTATTTCAATCTCACATTCCCGACATGGATATAAACGCTATTCGTTTCGCAACCAATAAATCTTGGGTGCTAGGTAGTGAGAAGTTTATTGAGCAATTTGAACGCCGAGTGGGAGTTGCCGGTAAAACAGCAGGGCATGGTGGTGATCGGAAATCGAAAGCGTATAAGAAATCAACGACTCTGACCCATTGAATCTCTTGAATCTGAATCTATGTCAGGTGTCGCCGTGGGTCTTGGCGGCCATGAAGTACGCGGATAATTTCTACTGTATTGGTAGTGACTCTGTAAAACAGAGTATGGCTTTCAATAGGAATGCTTCTGACATCAAGCAAGAGTTCGGTTCGCTCAGCGCCCATCAACGGTTGTTCGGTAAGAGACCAAAAGTGCTCTTTGAGAGTTTCTAGATAACTGTCGGATTGGGCTGCTCCCCATTGCCTAAGTCCGTACTGATAAATGTCCTTAAGATCAGTCTTGGCGGCAGGCGCAATAACAAGTTGGCGTGCTGGCATTTGGTTCAGGCCTTGATGTCGTCAAACAATGAGTCTAGTGCGGCTTTTGATTCAATGGTGATGCCTGCTCCGCGATCCAGTTCATCCGTGCCTGTTTTCAGTTGCTCGCGCAGGTGAGCCAGTTTTACTTCGTGAATCCAGTCTTCGTGTGTATCCATAAAGCGTAGTGCTTCACGAATCACCTCGCTGGCGTTGTTGTATAAGCCGCTTTCAACTTTGGCTTTAACGCGAGACTCCAGTTCGGCAGTCAGGGATACATGCATAATGATCTCCAAAGGCAGATGTTTATGCAGTTTATGCTAGGTCGCCATACAAAGATTGTCAATCTTTGTATATTCGTGACTGGTGGGGGCAGACGGTTTTACACACCATTTTAATCCGTAAAACAGCAGGGTATGGTGGTGATCGGAAGTCGAAGGCGTATAAGAAATCAACGACTCTGACCCCTTGAATCTCTGACCCCTTGAATCTCTTGGTGGAATATTCGCGGGAAGCTTGGCCGTCGGGTATTTTGTTGGCTCTAAGGTCGATAGCCTGAGCCAAGATGGCGCAGAATGGATCATGAGGAGTGTGGATTAAAATGACGATTGAGGCGGTAGTTTTCACAAGCTTTTTCTCGCTATTTCTTGTATCTGCGGTTCTCTGGTTTGTCTTCTCTTACGGCGTTATACCAAAAATCGATAAAAGGATGGAGGACGCGGGGGAGAGTAGGGCTTGTTCTACTGATATCATGGGATTAAGAGTTTTGATGATTGCGACTGCAATCGGCGTACCTATGGGTAATCCGTTGAACCATGATGGGAACCCTCTTATCGATGCCCGGAGTATCAGACCTTACGCGCTTAAAGCGGAAAAGCTGATAGGTACGGCGTTGGTTGTCTCTTTCTACTCTGCAATGTTAATTGGATTGATCGGCTCGTTCTTTATTCCTGAGTCCTGATCCAAGGTCAGAGCTTTGCCTCGATAATAATCGAGACAGTCATTTTAAGGAGCATGGTGGTGATCGGAAGTCGAAGGCGTATAAGAAATCAACGACTCTGACCCCTTGAATCGTGTTAAAAGCCAATAACTTAACCGTCAGCATGAGCCGTAGAGGGAACTGTCATGATAATGCCTGTGCGGAAAGCTTCTTTGCCTTGCTAAAGCGAGAACGTATTCGCCGTAAAATTTATCGCACAAGAGAAGAAGGAAAAGCGGATATATTTAATTATATCGAGCTGTTTTATAATTCCACACGTCGCCATGGTAATAATAATGACTTGTCGCCAAGGGACTATGAAAAGAATTATTTTTTGAAGCAAATGGGTGTCTAGGAAACTAGGGGCGATTCAAGTGTATGTTAGGAAATTTTTATCACCTGCTTATCTCTATGCTTGTGCGATTGCAATGTAAGCGCTCAAACAACCCCACCTACCAATTAAATAACCGCCAGCTCTATATTTTCCGGCAGCAGTTTTTCAATATCTTCCACCGTTTCACAGTGCGGCAATCGCGTCAGTACCGTACGTAAATACGCGTAGGGTTCGAGTCCATTCGCTTTGGCGGTTTCTATTATGCTGTACAGCATGGCGCTGGCCTTTGCACCACGTTGACTATCGCTAAACAGCCAATTTTTGCGTCCAATCGCAAACGGCCGGATGGCATTTTCGACTGGGTTGTTGTCTATATTCAGTCGGCCATCGCTGATGTATACCGTGAGTTTGTCCCAGTTTTTATCGAGGTACGCTAAGGCTTCCCCCGTTTTTCCTTTTGGCAGGGTTTGTTGCAACGCTTTATCCAGCCAAGCTCTGAGTTTGTTGAGTTGAGGTTGGCTTTTTTCTTGTCGAGTTTGATATTTTTGTTCGGCTGCTTGGTCTTTGATGCTGGCTTCGATGGCGTACAGCCCTTTGATCATGGTGATCGCCATGTCGGCTTTGCTGACTTTGCCTTTTAGGCTTGGGCTGACTTTTTGCGCCTCGATAAATTTACGACGAGCGTGGGCCATGCAGGCAAGTGCTACGATGCCTTGTTGCTGCCCAATTCGGTGATAACCCGCGTAATCATCAGTTTGCAGGTAGCCTTGATAGTCGCCTAATAGTGAGGCGGCAACGTCGGTACGTCGACGACTCGCGTAATCAAATAAGATGATGGGATGTTCTCGATCACCGGTTTTTCGGACCCACATGTAGCTGAGACTTTCGGCCGTTTTATCCGGTTCTTTTAACACCTGCACCCGAGTTTCATCCATGTGGATGTAGTCGCTATCCAGAAGTTGATCATTCAGCAGGTTATAGAGCGGTTGCAGACATTCACTGCTTTTGATCATCCAGTTGGCTAAGGTGTTACGCGGTAAATGAATGCCCATTCGTTTGAAAATGGTTTCCATCCGGTAGAGAGGTAAACCGTCTTGATATTTGGCAACCGCAATGTGGGCGAGTAAGCCTGGGCTGGCATTGCTCTTAGGAAGCGGTTGTTTCGGAAGTTCAGCAATGTGCACGCCGTTTTCGCAGGCCTTACACGCGTATTTTTTGCGGGCATGAACGAGCACCTGAACCACAGCAGGAATAATATCCAGTTGTTCGCTGGTGTCTTCACCGATGCAGGTTTTTACACAGCCACATTCACAACGTTTATCGACTTCAGCAAGATCGTGTTCGATACGTACTCGCGGTAATACCGCAGGCAGAGGTTTACGGCCGGAGGCTTTTTTAGGCGCAGACGATACAGCATCAGAGGCTGATTCTGCGGTGCTCACTTCTGCATCAATGGACTCTGCGATTTCAGGAGCAGAGGCATCATTCTCATGTTCGACTTCATCAAACAATTCGGCTTGCTGATCACTCTTCTCGCTGCTTTTACCAAACTGACGCTGTTTAAACAGAATGATCTGTTCTTCCAAAAACTGGATACGTGATTGTTTTTTATTTAACAGTACTTGATGGTGATGAATTAATTGTTCTTTTTTTTCCAACTGATTCTGTTGCGATTGCAATAACTGACTCTGCGCTAAAAGCTGTTGTTTTAGCGCAACAATATCGTCAGGTAAGTGATCAGCCGGTGGTGTTTTCATGGGGTTGGATTATACCAAATCCGTTAATTTATAGCAGAGTAAAATAGCGTTTCATGCGGTTTATTATTAAAAATATCCAGTCCATCCAATAATAAATTCAGTTGATAACCGTCGATGCAAAGGGATGCAGTGTCGGTCGGCTTTAGCCATTTAAAACGTTGCTTTTCCAACCGTTTGTACCACAGCACAAAGCCATTGCGCTCCCAGTACAGTAGCTTAACTTTATCGCGGTTACGATTACAAAAGACGAACAGCGCATTGATCATGGGGTTGAGTTCTAACTCCTGCTCAATCAGAGCGGACAAGCCATTAATAGACTTGCGCATATCCACCGCGCCTGCGTATAAATACACCTGAACCGATGCGCTAGGCCGAAGCATACAAAAGCCCTCGATCATTGAGAGCCACCAATAGATCGGGTAAGGCCTCGACTGACAGTTCAATCAACACCTGCGAGCCCAATCGTAGTCGTGCCGGAGCCGAAGACGTCAGCGTGATAGGGATCAGAGCCTTGGTTTTCGTCGACTCTGTCTTGGGCGACAAACGTTTACGCCAATACTGAAAATTATGAACGGCTATGTTGTGCTGCTGACAAAAGGCGACTTGGGATAGACCACTCTCGTGCCAGAGATTAAGGTGTTGTTGCCATTGTTCCGATTTGGTCATGAGCTGTCTCGTTAAATAATTTGAAGACAGTTTAGAGGGATTTCGGCGTGGGTTTTAGGTGGGGTTGTTTGAGCGCTTACTTTATGAAGGTATAGTTCCACTATTGCTCGGTTTTGAATTGCCTAACACCTTGAATTTCTAAAAATTCAGACTCCATGCCTTAAACTTTATAAAACCCTTCGTATTGACAGATAAATCTTCCTGATTGAAATTCACCGAAAGAGAATATTAATACTACATCCATCTCTTCTGCATAATTGAAGTATAGTTTCAACCCTTTTTTGCTCCCGTGATATATTTCCATTCCATCAAAATTAGTAATCTTGAGGGATAGATCGCTAGATACTTTGCTGGGGGTGATCGAGTGGCAATATGTATTTATTTGTTCTAGCGGTTTAATTTCTTTAAGAGGAATGTTAAATAATCGACCATCTATATTTAAACTCAATATTTGATTAGATGTTTGATCTGGGCCGCCATCATAAACTTTTTCAGAAGCTTTATTTATATTTTTCAGCATGCTAAATACCTTTTAAATAGCCTTTAGATATTAAATCGTCAACGGACAATGGTAACTCATATTGTAATCCTTTTCCTGTTTGACCAAACCAAGGAATCGCCTCGCCTGCTTGAACTTCGGGAATTGGTTTTAGCACTTCGTATTGCTTATAGGGTTTAGTTAAAGTGTCTATTGGTAGTGCTCGATTTTCAAATGGTTCTCCGGCCTTAGCTGTAAATGTACCAAAATCTTTGAATTCACCCGTACCGTTATCTATAAAACCACCGTATCGATCAATTTTTTGGCCTGGTTTTAATGTCGTTGTGTGCGAGGATATAGCCCCTCGGTTAGGTGGCCAGCCGCCATTGAGATTATGTGTTTTGAATAGCTCCTCAAGCTCACTCCATTTCTCAGCTTTAAATAGTTCATATGATTGTTCTGCTAACTGCGGGTTATTATCAAAGTCATCAACGGAATTTTTAAAGTCGTCAAAAGAGACCACAGTTTTAGCAACTGGAGAGTGTATTCCCGTCTCAGCCCCATGCGCATTGGTCTTCTTCGCTTGAACTTCATCTATATCAAAGTCTGAAAACTTCGCGCTATTCCCTTTAGCCTTGCGTTTTTTGCCCTCGAGTTTTAGCTTGCGCGTGGCTTTGGCGAAGTCGCTGAGTAAATCCCCAACCTTTTGGAATTTCTTAATTAGGTGCGCTTTGCTGCCAATGGCGGCCACAGCTCCAACACCACCTGTAACCGCGGCCATTATAATGGTGAGTATTAATTCAAAGGCGGCGGTGCCCGCGACATTGGTAATTTCAATGGCGTGTTGAGCTTCGGCGTAGTCTTTTACAAATTGATAGAGCATGTCACGCAGGCTTGGGTCTTCGATCACCAAGTTGGCCATCGCCATGGCTTCGTCAATTTGTTGTTCGGTGATTTGTGTAGGGTCGAAGCCTAGCGCTTCTACTAGTTCGCGCTTTTCGCCTTTTACGTAGGTTTCGGAGTAGGTTTTAGAAAAGTCGTCCGATTCCCATGCTGCTTGCAGGGCGCGGGCGGCATGCTGCATTTTTACAAAGGGGTTTACGACGTCGCTCACTTCTTTTAGCCATACCACCATGCCCCAAGCGGATGAGCCAACGCCTTGCATAAACGCACCGGTGTAAATGACGCCTTTCATCACGGTGGTTTCTTTATCCATCTGCTTTTGATACATGGCTGCTTCGGCGCGTTCGCCAGCGACTATGGCCATTAATGCATTGCGGATTTTTACTCGTAGTTCGTTGCGTGGATCTGGTTCGTCGTCGTTGATGGCGAGCGCAGTGCTGATTTTTTCAATCGTGAGATACGAATTGCTTAGTGCTGTGCAAAGCGCATCTTGCGGTCTACAGGGTAAATTGGGGATCTTGATGAGCACATTGAAATAGAAGTGATTGTGCGCTTGTTGAAGCCCATTGGCAGGCATGGCGCTGAGTAAGTTGTCAGCCAGTAGCGAGCTGCCAGCGCCCAGATTTTCGGGATGCCAAAATTTAGGGCCAGCGCCTTGGCGAATGCGGTAACGGTTGCCGTGTTTATCTTCTAATTCGAAATCGGCCATATCCCTATATTATTCCCATCTAGTCCATTATTGCGGCGGGTATTGAGCTGCATACGTAGCAAAATAACCAGGGGTGATATTAAGCGGTTAGGGTGTTGGCTTCAATACCGAGACACTAATCCCAATAGAAGAATACATCGGCCCCGACGGTCTCTCTTGCGTCGCGCGCGAACTCGCCAACGTATTTGAAACCTTCTATCACGACATATTCGGTAATATTCGTACCTCCTACAATTAATCTGGGGTACCTGTAGAATGGCCGGGTGGGGCGGCGTCTCCCACATATAACGCGCTGTTATGTAAGGTAAATATAAACCCAACATAACGTCCGATAACAGAAGCCTTTTCCTGCCTCCGGCCAAGCTCAGATAATAGAACAAGAATGTTCGAGTTGCACTTATTGAGCCTTTGCCAATAAATTTTCGACAAATAAAAACGGCACCGTTAGTTACAAACTAAACAGCACCGTTTTTAACGGCCAATCGATCCCTGACACTATTCAGGGGATGAGCCGAGCGGTAGGTAGGAGTCCAGAGGCGCTAAATTCAGCCGATGCTGCTGATCGTAACCTTTCCGGCCTGCTCCTCGGCGAGCCGTCGCTGAGGTACCACTGCAAAGAGCTTACTCCGGTATTTCAATTTTTCAAGTGTCTCATTTTTGCTAGTTACTTATAACGTCAGTTTCTATGCGCTGATAGCTTCTAAAATCTGAGTTCTTGTATCTCTTCCATTAGGATCGGTCTTTTTATCGACAGCCATCAAAAATATCGCTGTATTTGCGCTGTTTTTGGCCCATAGTTCGCCGACTAGATTCTTTTCTTTTGAATCGTCGTTCGTTGCATAGGCATCCCCTTTGTATTCCACAACAAACATACGGCCATCCGTCAGTTCAACAATAAAGTCGGGATAAAATTTTCCATGAGCTAACGGTAGCCAAAATGAACCGTGGTCGCGGCGTACCAAGTTTCTGATCCAATGTTTTACTTGCGGCAGGCTGTCAATCGCACGAGCGCACTCAAATTCCTCTCCGGTGGCTTTCAGGTCTTCTATACGATTGTTGCCGTAATAGTGCTTTTGAAACTTGTAGCTACCACTGTAAAACGGAGATTTGGCTGGGTAGTGGGAAGGGCTGAATTCATACATGAATTCGCTACTTAAATCGAGTTGGGCTTCCGTTGAAAATAGCGCTTGTTGATAACCTTCTTTCTGGGCCGTCTTTCTATATCGCTCAATCAAGTCACGGATAGCCCTCGCCAGTGGAAACTTGTTTCTCACTAAAGCGGTGAGAGTCAGCTCTGGTTGGCTTAAAAGGTCGCTCACCACAAGATTGATGAATTTAATCAAAATACCTTGTGGTACATCCGCTTGACGAAGCTCTCTATCCAGCCAGCGCACAAGGTCGTTTTCCGTTACATCTAACAATGATTGATTTAAATCGTACCGCCCCGTCGGCTCCGCTGTACCGTAGACTACTTTTTCACCTTCAACGTCGATCTCCCAGAGATTGCTAGTCTCTACCGATTTAAAGCTAGGTAGCTTGGCTGGGTAATTCAGCAAGTTCCATTCGTTCACATCGAGCAGAGTTTCAGGTTCTACTAGCTCTAACTCACCCTGAATGACAGCGCACAACAGCGGTAAAGACCCAAAGACTTCGCCCCTTTCCGCTGGAGAGCGGGATATTTCAATACGCTTGTTGTGAATGCGGAAATCTTGTTCGATTGACTTCTTATCTGCTGTTTTTTCGGCACTTTTCACAATAACTTTTTGAAGGTTGTCAGATACTTCGCCGCGTATTTTTACAACAACGATGCCTTCTGCAGTGGTCGTTGCGGTAAGTTGCGCTCGTTCACTGTCACTGAGCTTATCAAGTTCAGGCATGGAAGCGACTTCAACAACGACCTCCATAGACTTAGGCATAGGAGGTTGATGTGTTCTGTCACCAAATAAATCATCTTGATGGGTGTCTTGCTCGTATTGGCGAACATAGGCTGCTATGTCTAGTTCTTCAAAGCCCATCGTAATCAGCTTGTCTTTTAGTTCGGTGGCGGCTTTTGCGAAGCTGGAGGTCGCAAGGTGAGCATAAGCGCGGTTTAAGTCTTCAATTACGCGGCGACGAGCATAGGGCATGCGCAATACACGGCCTAAAAGCTGTTCGGCATCTTTACTGGAGCTAACTTGTTTTACCGAGCAAAACACATAAGCAAAAGGACAATCCCAGCCTTCTTTCAGTGCTTCAATAGTAATGATGTATTCGATAGGGCAGTCCGTTGCGAACAGATTGATATTGTCCAGTTCGCGTTGATTGCCCGTCACCACCGCTATTTTTTCCGGCTCTATTTTTAACTCGTCGAGCAGGTAATTTTTGAGTACATCGACGGTCACCGTGCCATTTTTGGCTTCTGCCTGTAGTAAGGCGATAGGACGTATATAGTCGGTATCCTTTTGCGCTTCAATGGCAAGTCTATTGCGGTTTGCTACGGCGTCCCCGACGGCTTGTTTCCAGCCTTGAGGCTCTTCTGCCAGCATTATCGGCAGTTTAATCATTTCTTCTGCTTTTAATTCAGCAGCAGACACATTGAATAAAATATTGCTGCCATTGTCCAAGCTGTCATTTGGTGTCGCGGTGAATTCGACAATGGCGGCGGGATGAAGACGACGCAAGGTATCAAAAGTAAGCTTGGTACGGGCGTTATGAGCCTCGTCAATAATCACTAAAGGATTGTGCAGCGCTAATAGGTTAGCAAAAGAATATTTAACTTTTCCAAGTTCACGAGAGGTTAAGCCATTTTCTTTAAGGTCACTTTCACTGACGGTTTCTAACTGATTAAAGCGCGGATGGCTTTGATCTATTTTAGCGAAGTGCGGTTCAAAATTTTCATGATAGGCATAGACCTTGCGACCGCTAGTATCGTTCACGGTTAGGTTTTGGCGTGTAGAAACAATAACAATGGTTTTAGTGCCAATATCTTGCGGACGTATGTTAAATACTTCTTCAACGTCCAGTACCAATACCTGATGATTAAACGCTTGATCTAATTTAGCACGGTACGGATGCCCATTCTGCTTAAGTGCTTCAACGGTTTGTAGGCGAATGGTTGTGCTGGGCACTAACCAAAGTACAACCGGAAACTCTACTTCTAGGTATTCACGGCCCGCCGTCACAATCGAATGAGAGGCCAGTACTGTTTTACCGCCACCTGTCGGTATACGAATACAGACATAAGGCACAGTGCCAAATTGAAAGTCACGATAAGGAATCGGCGGTAACGCTTGGGCCTTTAATGAGTCGCTGTAGGCTTGTTCCACATTACCGCTTTGTTTGGCTTGGCTTAAAAATGCAGCCAGCGTATCCATGGCTCGTTGTTGATAACCTTTAAGTGCAAACATAGTTTCCATGTCCTATTAAATCTTTAACCGCGATTACAGTGCTTTGACATCGTAAGGGATTTGTTTAAATGTGATGTTTTCCTGCTTTAAACGAGCACTGCCTAAACGGGAGGTTTCACCGTAAATTACTTTCGGACCATCAAATTTGGGCAATAATTCTAACGTTTTAGCGGTTAATACATTGCCACCATGAGGGCGCTTGTCGCCCAATATGCCATTATAAAGCAGGTAATAAGCGGTACTGTTATGAATACCTATTAAAGGTGAGCGTTTTTTCTTGCCCAGCGGTAGGCGTGTTTCTATGTACCAAACATGCGCGGCCAGTGTTGGAAACTTAATCTCACTATTCAAGAGGCCAAATTCATCGAAAACCGTTGGGCCGAGTTTGCAGAAACGGAAACCGCCTCCGCCTTGCCAGTTGACTGCTTTTGATATGCCGCCTTGTTCACCATCTACAACTTTTTTGAGTCGATTTTGGCATAATTTCTCTGCGTGCCCCCCCATTTCTATACCTATGAACTTTCTGTTCATTTTAAGAGCTACTGCGGCACTGGTTCCAGATCCTAAAAAAGAGTCCAATACTAAGTCGTCTTCGTTACTAGCAATTTGGAAAATTCGTTCTATAAGTCGTTCTGGCTTTGGAGTGTCAAAAGCATCTTTCTTTCCAAATAACGTATGTATTTCTTTCTTTGATTCGTCTGTATGTCCAACTTCATCGCTGGGCCACCAAGTCCAAGGTGCAACACCGTCTACTTCACTTAAATATCTTATAGTATTAGGTTGGGAATCACCTTTTTTACCGAAATATATCCGCCCCTCCTCCAGTAGCTTTTCATATGTCTTTTTCGCAACACCCCAGCAACGACCTTCTGGTGGGTAGTGGATATTTCCGCTTGGAGTAGTAACAGGGTAAAATTGTTCCGAAGTCGCATGACCTGCTTGAGCGGTCATTGGTATTGTCCTCCAGCGACCTTTAGGGTCGTTATTAGGATTTTTATACACCCTAGCTTGCCGTTCTGTTAAGGGGACTTTATTTCTTTGCTGTTTGAATGAATTAGGCTCTTTTGCGTAAACAAATAAGTATTCATGAACATCACCAATGGCTTCTCGATTTTCTCTCGAATACCTTTTTTGCCATACATTTGACGCAATAAATTTATTACGGCCAAATAATTCATCACAAATGATTTTTAAGTAGTGCGACTCTGAATCGTCACATGAAATCCATATTGATCCATCATCACCAAGTAGTGCCCATAATAATTCCAATCTCGGGTATATAAGAGACAACCACTGGCTGTGCTCTAAATTATCATCGTAATGTTCAAACGCACTTTTGGTGTTGTACGGGGGGTCAATATAAATACACTTTACTTTGCCCGCATAAAACGGCAATAAGGCTTTAAGGGCTTCGAGGTTGTCGCCTTGTATCAGCAGGTTCTCACTGTCTTTCTCGCCATAGGATAGGTCAGGAACTTCTTCTAGTAGTCGGTAGGCGCTTTTCGCGGCAGCTTTGGTGGCTGAATCTTTATTAAGCCAGTGTAGAAGCGGCATGATATCCCCATATGCGTACTTGAATCTTATGATTGACTATTTGTTAGCCACTAGGCTGTTGGATGCAAGCCTTTAGGCCCATAAGATACAGGGGCATCCAAAATGATTCTACTGGGGATGATTGCTGTTTTATCATGTAGCTCACATATCGTTCTGCTTGGGAAGAACTCTGTGGTCAGTCTATAATCTGTCTCAATATCGGAGGATGTATGACACTGGCACTAATTAATCCCATTATGCTGAGCTGGGCGCGTGAGCGCGCGGGCTTTGCCGTGCCTGACTTTGCCCGTAAAATGGGTAAAACCTCTGATACATTGCTGGCTTGGGAGGCTGGCAGTCGGCCTTTGACGTTTAACCAAGCGATGCAGTTTGCTGATAAGGCTTATGTGCCATTCGGTTATTTATTTCTAACACAGCCACCTGCCGATGAATTTCCTATCCCTGATTTACGCACGGTCGATAGTGGTGGTGTACGTCAACCGAGCGCTGAATTACTTGATTTAGTAAAGCAAATGCAAGAGCGGCAGGAGTGGTATAAGGAGTATCTTGCCGAGCAAGGTGAGTCTGGTAGTCAAGTAGTAGGACGAAAGACCACCCAAGATAGCGTTGCCAATATCGTAGGGTACATGCGTCAGCAGTTGGGTGTTTCTGCACATCCGCAAAGAAACGATTGGGAAGACTATTATCGTGATTTGGTAAAGCGCATAGAAGAACTGGGTATTATGGTCATGCGGTTGCCTTATCTTGGTAGTTATCATCGTCGCTTTCGAGTTGAGGAATTTCGAGGATTTGCTATGGCTGATGCGATAGCACCGCTTTTATTTGTTAATCATGCCGATGCACCGGGCGCTCGTCTGTTTACTTTGATCCATGAGTTTTGCCATATCTTGCTTGGGCAATCTGGCGTGTCTGATGGCGATGCTAATACTCAAAACAAGATTGAAGTGCTCTGTAACGCTGTAGCAGCTGAGTTCTTAGTGCCGGAAGTGGAGTTTCGTCAGAAATGGGACACCTCTTTTGAGGACTGGCGCGATAACCTTCGCCCGTTAGAGGCGCATTTTCATGTGAGTACTTGGGCATTGGCGCGGCGTGCTTTGACATTAGGCTTTATCAGTCAAGTCGATTATTCAAATTATATTCTGGCGCAGAGAAAAGCTCATGACGACCGCGAACGAACTGGTGGTAGCGGTGGTTATTATAAAAATCAGAAGTCTTGGCTGAGTGATCGATTTAGTCGGGCTGTGACGTCCCAGGCGTTGAATGGTCAGATGATGCTGCGTGACGCAGGGCATCTTTTGAATATGAGCGCTGCTAATGTCGTTAAATTTGCCAAGGAGGTCGGCATTTGAAGTATTTACTAGATGCAAATACTTATATCGAAGCGAAAAATCGCTATTACGGAATGGACTTTTGCCCTGCTTATTGGGATTGGTTAGATGCAGAATTTGAAACTGGCAATATTGCGAGTATTGATGCGGTTCGTCTGGAATTGGAGAAAGGCAATAAGGAAGACGAACTGAGAATTTGGTGTAAATCGCATCGTGCACATTTTATTGCTAATAATGATGCTGCTACTCAGACGATACTTGCCGATATTGTAAATTACCTGATGACGCATGAATATAATGTTGGTAATCGAGACGGTTTTATCCAAGGGGCTGATCCCTGGCTGATTGCGAAAGCGAAGGCCTCTGGCGCAACTGTGGTATCTCATGAAGCCCAAAGAGTCCCTCAGACTAAAAAAGTGAAAGTACCCAATATCTGTGCTGAATTCGGTGTACCTTGCATTACTACCTTTGAATTACTGCGAATTTTAAATGCACGATTTGTAAGTGCTTGATACCACATTTATGTATTAGCCCGCCGCCACACCATCATTGCAATCAACCCCGTTAAAGCCGCTGCAACTGCCGCCGGGAATAGTGCTGTCGTAACGGAGTAATGTTCTAAAGCCGTTAACACCAGTAAATTGCGCAGTAAAAATAACACCATAAAGGTCAATGATTCAGAGTAAGGGTGGTGCCATGTTTTACGAATGGTTGGACCAAAGCCGAGTAAATCGACGGTGGTTAATACCATCACAGCCCATATTGGATTGTTGGTGAAAAACCATATGGGAAGGGCTGCAAGCGCTGCGCTGAAAAACGCCCAATCACTGGGGGTTATGCTGATATCTCCGCGTTTATTATAAGCGAGGATGGCAATAAATAGGGTGATACTACCGGAAAAACCGATGGCCCAAGCACCTGCGCCACCATTATCCGCCAGTTGAGCAAAAAATACGGAGCAGGTGGTAATTCCCCATATCGCCCAAGAGAAAATATGCGGTTTTACAGTACCGTTAAGCACGGAGCGAATATAGGGGGCGAAGGCAATAAAGGTAAGCAGCATGGCGATACCGCTAAGAATTTCTTTGATCGCCATGATCAGTTTTTATGCGGTGCCATGGCCCGCGAAATCAGCGCTTTGCATTGAATTAGCCACGTTTTGCGGTCCATGCCTTCTGAATCAAATAACGAACTGCCGCCGGCATCTTGCAGCATGATTAAGCCGTGTAATGAACCGCGCATATACATGGCGGTTTTCATTGGATCAGTAATAACATTGGTGTCGACGGATTTGTCTTCAATGCCGCGCTGCACACAACTGGCCATGAGCGCCATGATGCGCTTTTCTGCGGCTATATAAGCCTGTTGTGACGGGGTCATTTCTTTCACCGTATCGTGTTTTACGTTACCTAGGCCACTGGCTAGCGTGATAATTCGAAAGTAGTCGCGCTCGTTATAATAAAAATCAAGATAAGCCTCACCAATAGCCGCCATAGCGCTAAAGCCGCTAGTGCATTTTTCGGTGTATTGCGACATGCGTTGATGCAGGGAATCGGCGGCACGGGCGCATAAACCTAGGTGTATATCTTCTTTGTCGCGGAAGTACACATACAGTAAGGCGCGACTCAATCCGGCGCTTTGCGCGATCGAGTTCATAGAGGTTTTGTCGAAGCGTTGTTGGATGAATGCTTCTTCGGCGGCATCCAATATGGCTTCGCGGCGTTCTAATTTTTCGTCTGAGTTCCGTGATCGCACGCTGGTGAGGCCTTGTTTTTAACTCTGCATATATTGACACTCTAACGTTAATTGACATATTGTCAATTACTGACAGTTTGTTAATATCGGTGCGACTATGAAACAGTTTCTATTGATTTGGATGGTATTGAGTGCAGGGCTAACGGCTTGCTCTGAAACGAGTGAGCCCTCTGTACCTGCGGTTGGTCGTGCCTCGGAGGTAGCGCCTCAGGCGAAATTCTTGCCGGTAAGAGTGGTTGAGCTTGTTCACGAGCCTGTGCTGGAATCGCGCGTATTTGCAGGTACAACCCGAGCCGTGAATCGCGCCATCATGCGTTCGCAAATTGCAGGTCGAGTAGCGAGTTTGCCGGTTACTTTGGGCAAAAAAGTTCAGTCGGGGGATGTATTACTTGAGCTCTATAACCCCGAGGCGAACCCTGCAGCTCAGTCGGCTGAGCGCCAATGGCGTCGGTTGGAGTCGCAGCAAACTCAGCGCCAACGCGATTTTGATCGCATTAGTTTGCTGTACGACAAGGGCACCGCAAGTTTGCAGGAATTTGAGCAAGTGCGTACTGATTTAGATGCGCTTACCGATGCAACCTTGTCGGCAAAAAAACAATTTAATCGCGCTCAGCAATTGAATATGGAGCGTTGGATTACTGCGCCGTTTGCTGGGGTGGTAACCACGATTGATACCGATATTGGTGAAGTGGTATCACCCGGTCAAGCCTTGTTGGGTATTGCCGATCCAGCGCAAACCGAAGTTGAAATGGTTATTAACGATGACATTGCAACGAACGTAAAAGTCGGTGACAGCGTGAGTGTGATGTTACCGTTTGAGCAAAACAGCAAGCGCCAAGGGGTTGTTACTGAAATTAGCCCATTTCGTGAACGTGGAGCTTTGCCTAGTATCGTTCTGGCATTTCCCGGCCAAGAAGTTCGCCCAGGAATTGCAGTGCATGCGCGTTTTGAAATCAACAGAGGCGATGGCTTTAAAGTCCCTATGAGTGCCTTGGTGCGCAACGGTGAAGGCGCTGTTATCTATCGTGTTAATTCCACTCACAAAGTAGAAGCAGTACCTGTAAATATGGGATTAATGCAAGCTGATGGCATTGTAATTAGTGCTGCGGAGGAATTGAGTTTAAACGCTGGCGAAGAAATCGTTGTTGCGGGTAGCCATCGTTTATTTGATGGAGCCAATGTAGAGGTCTTGCCATGAATTTGTTTGGCTATATTCATCGTTATAAGCGTTTGATTTTGGCGCTAACTGCCATGTTTATGTTGCTAGGTATTGCTTCATGGCTAACCATGGCGCGGCAAGAAGATCCGAGTTTTCCTTACCGCACCGGCACTATTCGAGTGGTTTTTCCCGGTGTTTCTGCTGAGCAAATTGAAAAATTAATTACCGAGCCGCTGGACGAACAGTTGGCTGAGGTAGAAGAGCTGCGTCGGGTTAAATCAACCTCGCGCGATAATGTCGCTATTTTTGTGGTGGAGTTGCTCGACCGCATTTACGACACCGATGCGGCATGGGATCGAGTCAGGCGAGCCATGGAGAAAGCTGAACAGGATTTTCCTAAAGGTGTTGTTGAGTATGTATTAGAAGATCGCCGTATGGATATTCCGGCGGCAGTGATCAGCATAGTGGGCACTGCGGATATACTGGAATTAGCGCATCAAGCGGAAATATTAAAACGGCAATTATTAGCGGTTAATGGTGTTTCGCGAATCGAGATCGAAGGTGACCCTGAGAAAGAATTACGTATCGATCTCGATAGCGCGATTTTGAGCCAATTGAGTATTAACCGTGATCAAGTTGTTGCGGCTATTCAGGTGCATAATCAAATTATTCCGGGTGGCGTTGTTCGTATTGGTGATCACGCTTTACGAGTCGATACAGGATCGGATTTACAACAAAAATCCGATGTTGAGAGTATTCCAATTCGCTTGGCTACTGGTCAGTACATTCCGTTAAGTGCCATTGCACATATCGCCTTCGTAGCGCGCGAGCCGTCCGCTGCGCAGACCTACCACAACGGCATGCGCAGTGTATCACTTGGAATTTATGCCAAGCGCGGACAAGTGGATGCGATTGTTTTTGGCGAACAAATTCGTCAACGTATTGATGCGGTTCGCGCGGATTATCAACCACTCGACATTGTTGAAACATTTTTCCAGCCTGATTACGTTGCTGATCGACTCGAAGGGCTGCAGTTTAATCTGTTGGGCAGTATTTTAATTATTGCTATTACGGTGATTGCGGCGTTGGGATGGCGCAATGGATTGCTCGTCGCTGGTGTTCTACCGGTTGTGGCCATCATTGTACTGGCTCTCTACAACTTGGGTGGTGGTGTTCTTCATCAAATTGCCGTCATCGGCATTGTGATTTCTTTAGGGATTCTCGTCGACAATGCCATTGTGGTGGTCGAGTCTATTGTGCAAGAACTTCAAGCGGGGCGCAGTCGGCTCGAAGCCGTAGAAAGTGCGTTTGAGCAAATGGCTTTTCCACTATTTACGTCCACAGGTACAACCGTCGCGGCCTTTATTCCTTTGCTATTAAGTAAGGGTGGTACCGGAGATTTTACCCGGGGCATTCCGGTAATGATTATTCTATCGCTGCTCGTTAGTTACGTAATTTCGGTGTTGGTATTGCCTCTGGTCGCGGAGCGATTGGTTGGTATTCCGAAACACGATAACCAGCGTTGGATTAAAAAAATATCGGATAAATTAATTTATATTAGTCGTTACAAAGCTAAGTTAGCGCTCTTGCTGGTTGTTGGTGTTATGGCACTGACTATCATGGCTTTTCCACTATTGAAGTTACAATTTTTTCCGCAGGCGGATCGAAATCAAGTTGTGATTGATATGACACTGCCGGGAGATAGCAGCCTTGAGCGCATGGCCGAGGTGAGTGCAGACGTCGAGCAAAAATTATTGGCTCGTGACGATGTGGTTGGTGTGATGCGCTCGGTGGGAATGTCGGGATTTCGCTTCTATTACAATTTATTAGCGACCATTGATTCAACCAATTCTGCGCGATTAATGGTCAACACTCGCGATATGGCGGCAAATCAAGCGGTAATTGATTGGATTACCCATGACATCCAAACGGCGCTGCCAGAAGCAACCATTATTGCTAAGCGTTTGGGTCAAGGGCCGCCGACTCCAGCGCCGGTCGAGCTGCGTTTACAAAGCGATGATCCATCAAGTCTTTATCAGGCTGCGGATCAGGTGCTGGCAATTTTAAATGCATTACCCGAAACAACAATGATTCGTTCCGATAAAGACAGCGGTCTTGCCGAGCTTAGTGTCAATATAGATAAAACCATTGCCCAAGAATTGGGAGTGCGTCGCGATCAGGTTGCTGCTAGCTTATTTGGCCAAACTCGTGGTTTAGATGCAGGCGAATTTCTTTATAGTGATGATCCGATCACCATGCGGGTGCGTTCTGCCGCGGGCGATCTTACAACGACAGCGGAATTGTCTGGCCAGTATATCTATAACGCCGCAGGCCAATCCGTTCCGCTGGATGCCGTTGCTACTCTTAAGTCACAGTGGACCTCGGCCGTTATTCGCCACTACAAAGGCATTCCTACGGTTACGATTCACAGTGAGTTAATGCCCGGCGCAGCCTATAACACTGTGCTTAAAAAGGTATTCGCTGCCTTAGATGAAAATCCGTTGCCAGGTGCGGTTACTTTGCAACTTGGTGGAGATGCTGAAGGCTCGGCTGATGCTAATCGTGCAATTTTAAAATCGGTACCGATTGGCGTTATGTTGCTACTGCTATTTATGTTGGTGCAATTTAATAGCTTTCGTCGGCTAACGATTATTCTGGCAACCATCCCCTTGGCCGCAGTCGGAATTATACCGGGATTGGTTCTAAGTGATCAGCCTTTTGGATTTCAATCCTTACTTGGCGTGATTGCCTTGATTGGGATCGTTGTGAATAACGCCATTGTTTTATTAGATGTTGTCGATGCGCGTTTACGTGAAGGTGCCGATATTGATAGCGCTGTCGCGCAGTCTATTGATGCGCGTACGGCTCCTATTTTGTTAACAACGGCTACCACGGTATTGGGCTTGTTACCGTTAGCATTTTCGGCGTCGACATTATGGCCGCCGATGGCTTGGGCTATTATTTCCGGGTTGTTGATGTCGACCTTGCTAACCCTGATCGTAATCCCTGTCTTATGTCGGATGATGCTTAAAACCAACCCTGTTGCGATGTGATACCTCTTCACTTTTTGGTAACCTCAATGCTTAGTATGTTCACTGGCATTGAAGGTTAACCATGAATTCTTCTGTTGAGACACAAGTCGTTCGGCTTGCTCAATGTCTACAGTCTAAAAATTTACGAGTGGCTACTGCTGAGTCCTGTACAGGCGGTGGAGTAGCCTCTGCTATGACGGATCTAGCTGGCAGTTCGGCATGGTTTGAATGTGGGTTTGTGACCTATTCCAACGAAGCTAAAATGCAACACCTTAGTGTCTCCGCAGAAATTCTTACTACGTATGGCGCGGTAAGCGAAGCAACCGTAATTGCTATGGTAAAAGGTGCCGTTGCTAATAGTCGTGCCGATGTCGCCGTTGCGGTTAGCGGTGTTGCTGGGCCGGGAGGTGGCTCTGCGGATAAGCCCGTGGGCACTGTTTGGTTTGCATGGGGCAGTGCAACTGAGCAACAAGCATCTTGCATGCACTTTGCCGGCGATAGAGCATCGGTACGAGAGCAAAGTGTGCTTGTTGCTATCTCTAATCTCAACTCATGGCTGGATGAATAACCAGTAGTTGTTGACATTAAAAAAAGCTGTGGTTAAATACTGTTTAAATTTACAGTGACGGCTACCGTTAGCCTCTACTTTGAAATCACGCAGATACTACTCAGACACTAGAAAGGACAGGATCATGGACGCTAACAAGCAAAAAGCACTCGACGCCGCGCTCAGCCAAATCGAACGTCAGTTTGGTAAGGGTGCTGTCATGAAAATGGGTGAGCAGCCACGCGAAGCGATTCCTGCGATCTCCACCGGTTCACTAGGATTAGACATTGCCTTAGGCATAGGCGGTTTGCCAGTAGGTCGTATTGTTGAGATCTACGGTCCTGAAAGCTCGGGTAAAACCACAATGTGTTTGTCGGTAATGGCGCAAGCACAGAAAATGGGGAAAACCGTTGCCATTATTGATGCTGAGCACGCGTTAGATCCACTGTATGCCGAGAAGCTAGGGATCGATCTTGATAGTCTATTGGTTTCTCAGCCAGATACTGGTGAGCAAGCCTTAGAAATTTGCGATAGTTTAGTCCGTTCAGGCGCCGTGGATGTGATTGTGGTCGACTCGGTTGCTGCGTTGACGCCTCGTGCGGAAATTGAAGGCGAGATGGGTGACACACACGTAGGTTTGCAGGCGCGCTTGATGTCGCAAGCATTGCGTAAAATCACCGGTAATATCAAAAACGCGAATTGTTTAGTGATCTTCATTAACCAAATTCGTATGAAAATTGGTGTGATGTTTGGTAGCCCTGAAACCACTACAGGTGGTAACGCGCTGAAGTTTTACTCATCGGTACGTTTGGATATTCGTCGTATCGGTTCAGTGAAGCAAGGCGACGAAGTGGTTGGTAACGAAACTCGCGTTAAAGTGGTTAAAAACAAGGTTGCGCCACCGTTTAAACAAGCCGAATTCCAAATCATGTACGGTTCTGGCATTTACCACATGGGCGAGGTAATCGACCTAGGTGTTAAAGCTGGTTTAGTCGATAAGTCTGGCGCTTGGTACAGCTATAAAGGCGATAAAA
Organism: Thalassolituus oleivorans MIL-1; assembly: GCF_000355675.1. Lineage (NCBI taxonomy): Bacteria > Pseudomonadati > Pseudomonadota > Gammaproteobacteria > Oceanospirillales > Oceanospirillaceae > Thalassolituus > Thalassolituus oleivorans. Next base: position 495,133 of record NC_020888.1, read on the forward strand.
TTGGTCAAGGCAAAGCCAATGCTGCCGTATATTTAGGTGAGCATCCAGAGCTTGCCGTAGAAATTGAAGCGGGCATTCGTGCGCAAATGTTGACCCCTGCTATCGCCGCTGAAACATCTAGCGAAGTGGATGAAGAAGCAGAAGCTTGATCCGTTAGACCGCGCCGCGTTAATGCGCGTTGCGGTCGATTTACTTTCCCGCCGTGAATACTCGCGCCAAGAACTTTGGCGCAAGCTCTCTCCTCGAGCGGCTGATACAGCCGATGTCGAAAGTGTACTTATTGATTTGTCGGAACGGCATTGGCAGTCAGATGAACGCTTCTCTGAATCTTTTCTTCGCAGTCGAGTTGCTCGCGGCCATGGCCCTGTGCGTGTTCGCCAAGCCCTGAGAGAGAAAGGCATTAAGGATGAGCTGGTAAAGCAATCCTTAGATGCGTGCGATCAAGATTGGTATCAGTTGGCATCGGATGTCGCAGCAAAGAAGCTCGCTAGTCTGAAGGGTGAACCTCAAGATATAAGAGCGAAGCTCTATCGCTTTCTTGCTTACCGTGGCTTCTCTTCCGATCAAATTCAGACAGTTATTGAACGAGTGTCAATCGAAGACACTTGTGACTGATGATTTTATCTTGTTTTTCCTGACTATACGGGCAATGTCGCCTTAGTCTATTGACACATGTGTCCATGCTAACCATGATCGAATGAAATCTACCGAAAGTGAACAGATGTTCATTTTTGTAAGAGGACGATAATTAGAATCTTGTTGGGGAAGGATATGGGCCCGACTGCTCAGGTTGATATTGTACTGGTGCAGCACCTGCTCAATTTTTGGAGCAGTCGTGGAGTCGAGATGGATCCGGTTTGGCCACTATTGGGTATCGATATTGGCGATCCATTACCTCGCTGGGTAAATTCCGAGCGTGTAGCCGATGCACATCGCTATGCATTTCAATTTTTAAATGATGACCTGATTGGTATCGATCTTGGGCAATATGTTGCTCGCCGTGATTTACCGATGGCTCGTCTATTGCGTTATGCCGACACCTTGCGTACTGGCTTGACGGATTTCGTCCCTTATTTCTATTTGATGACTGGCAGTGTGTGTTTAGAGCTGCAGGTTACTGATGTTCGCTCAGTGATTAGCATCGAACGCAAAACTTCCCACACAATGAGCCAGTTGCAGCAAAGTGCCGCACTTGCGTGCATCGCAGAGGCTTGTCGCATAGCGTTGGGAAAGCGCTACGAAGAGGACGATCTTCTACTCTGTATCCCTAAAGAATTTATGTGCTACCAGCGTGCTATTGAACAGCGCATGAAGATCAATGTGACCGGCGCTTCTGGTTTTGGCCTCGAAATTAGCGGTAGTGCTTGGCAGCGCTTGAATTTAGAGCAGCAGCCCATTCTTTATGCCAGTGTGCTGCGAGATTTACGCCGCCAAGATGAAAAATTTAAAGATCACTTAGCTATCTACAATGAGTTGCGGGATATTTTACAAATGTGCCTGTTGAAGCGTCATGTATCTCAAGATGACGTTGCTGATCAGTTAGGCATTAGTGTGCGTAATTTACAACGACGCCTCAAAGCGCTGGGTACGACCTATCAAAATTTACTTGATGAGGGTCGTCAGGCCTTAGCGATGAAGGTCATTCGTGAAGGTGATATGCCTTTGTATGAGGTGGCTTATTTGGTGGGGTACACCGAGCCGAGTGCGTTTTATAAAGCTTTTAAGCGTTGGACAGGGTCAACGCCTGGCGACTATCGTCAGGCGTATCAGGAAAGACTCAGTGCAGTTTCAAACGGGGCCGAATAACCTTATTGATGTGGCCAACTAGGCTTAGTAATAAGGTGTGCCAGTATCCGTGTAATGCAATTTGATGCATGCGATATAACGATACATACACAAAGCGCGCCAAGCGCCCCTCGATCATCATAGATCCGCTACTTAGATTCCCCATCAAGCTACCAATCGTGCTGTAGCCGCTAAGCGACACGAGTGAACCTTTGTCTTTGTATACAAACTCAGGCATCGGCTGCCCTTTGTAGCGTGCTTTTAGCGCTTTAAACATGTGAGTTGCTTGCTGGTGTGCTGCTTGCGCACGTGGAGGCACAGGTTTGCCATCAGCTTGTAATACGCAGGCACAGTCACCCATAGCGAAAATATTCGGATCTTCACTCTGCAAGCTACTATCGACCATTATCTGATGAGCGCGATTGGTTTCGAGGCCAAGAGTGGCCATGAAACTTGGAGCGCGAACGCCTGCTGCCCAAACTTTTAATTTTGCGCTAATTAGTCCGTCATTCTTAGTCACAAAGCCGTCCGCTGTCGCTTCGGTAATCAGTGTGCCGGTTCGCACCGATACACCGAGAGCTTCTAGTTCACGAGTTGCTGCTTTTGATATGCGTGTCGGCAGGGCGGGAAGAATACGTTCACCCGCCTCTATAAGCGTTACGCTGAGCTGCTTTGGTGATACGTTTTTCATACCATAGCGAGTTAGAACTTCTGCGGTGTTATACAGCTCTGCAGACAGCTCTACACCCGTTGCGCCTGCGCCAACGATGGCGATCTCTAGGTTCTTTGGATTTTCACTCGAATTTGCTCGTAAAAATTCATTCAACAAGGTGCGGTGAAACCGTTCGGCTTGACGACGACTATCCAAAAATATGCAGTGTTCTTTTGCACCTGGAGTACCAAAGTCGTTGGTAATACTGCCAATTGCCAGCACGAGTGTGTGGTAAGGGATGTTCCGTTCGGGTAATACGACGTCGCCGTCTTCGTCATAGATTGGCGATAAGATGACGTGTTGTTGCTCACGATCCAAACCACACATACGACCCAATTGAAAATCGAATCCATGGACTTTGCCATGACCGCGATAATCTAATTCGTCGATACCGGAATCGAGTGCGCCGGTGGCGACTTCGTGCAGTAGTGGCTTCCAAAGGTGCGTAGAGTTGGCATCGACTAATACAATCTCGGCTTTGCCGCTGCGACCAAGCGCACGACCCAACTGAGTAGCCAATTCCAGCCCTCCTGCACCACCGCCAACAATAACGATGCGTTGCATATCAGAGAACTCCGAAGATTAAGAAATTATCGGCATTATACGGGGAAAGAGCATAGACCGTGACCGAAAATGGTGCGCTATTTTCGGTCACGTTGTGAAGGGACGGTAAATTGTAGGATTAATTTACGGCCTTGTGTGTCGTGAAAAATTCAATAAGGCGTGAATTTACTTCTTCTGGTTTGTCGTGTGCTAACCAGTGTGTGGCATCTGGATAGGTAAATAGACGGGCGCGGCTAGTGTAATCCAAGCTTTTAGAGGCCATTGGTAAGGTCAATGCTAAGTCCTGTTCGCCCCATAAGATTTGAGTTGGACAATGAACTTGGCCGTCGCCTTTCGGGTGCGGCATGGTACGAATGACAGAGCGATAATAATTCACCATACCGGTCATTGCGCCCGGAATTCGCCAGTGCTCCAGTAGGGTTTTGATATCTTCTGGCTGATAACTGCCCTTGTTCGAGGTTAGGGTTAGCACCTTACGGAACGTCATGTAGTTGAACAGGCTGATCATTTTTTCTGGTAACCAAGGAATTTGGAAAAAAAACATGTACCAGCTTTTTAATACTTGTAGCGGATTGGCTTTGAGCGAATTCAAGAATACTTCTGGGTGTGGCACATTTAATACGCTTAGGCTGCTTAGATTGTCGCCCATGTGTATTGCATACCACCAAGCAATGATGGCTCCCCAGTCGTGACCAACCAGATGTATTTTTTCAGCACCACTGAATTTACGAATGGCGTCAACATCTTCAATTAAACGATCAACATGATATGCGCTGACGGCTTTCGGCTTGGATGAGTGTCCATAACCTCGTTGATTCGGAACGTAGACTCGGTAGCCTGCCTCAGCAAGTACCGGTATTTGGTGTTTCCAAGTGGCCCAGCATTCGGGAAAACCGTGCAGAAGAATGACAACTTCACCATTTTCAGGCCCGGCAACGCGGGTTTCTAGGCTGATGCCGTTGTGCTCAATATTGATAACTTCCATCACAGGGTATTTCCTCTAATTGGAGACGGGTGTTTGTCCAGGTAATTCGTACAGGCCTAATAAATGGCTAATCGCCAGTATGGTGATTAAGCCGCAGAGGCCGAGAGCAAAATTACGCACGGCTTTAGGCAATTTTAAGTAACCTTGATGCCAGTGCAAAAACTTGGGATGTCCAAATGGACCGATAGCCAAGTGCAACATTACCCAAGCCATGGCCAGCGCCATGGCAAAGTAGAGTAGACCTATCACGGTTTGCCCTTTGGTCTCTGGATAGCATCCAATTGACGCTGACAGGCGCGCAAGTTAAGCGCTTCTTCTGCACTGCGGGGTGTCAAACCGATACAGGTCGTAAGGAGTTCAATTGAATGATCGTGAAAGTCGGAATTATTTAATCGCGCCAGCGCTTTGGTGTATTCATTGTAGATGACCGGCATGGAGCGCTCTAATTCTAGGGCTTGCTCGAACGCATCAATGGCACGGCTTTCTGTTGCACCGTAAGTCATACGACCCAAAAAGGAGCCTACTCTTTCTACAATGCCTGCTTGTATCGCTCCTGTGGTGCCTAAGTAAATAGCGCGATTCGGATACCGCTCATGCAGGTCTTTCAGAATTTCTAATGATGAGGTGATGTAGCCACTCGACCGCGCAGCGGAGGTATCGAGCAATTCTAGTGTGCGTGCATGAGAATAAACCAAACCGAATTGGCCAAAGGCATAGTCAGGGCTTAGCGGCAACAGGGCTTCTGATTGTGAAGCGCTTGCGGCAAATAGTTCTAGTTTTTTATCCTTGTCTTCAACCACCAGGGCAGCATACATAGAGAGTGCGTATATTGCAGGCACTTTGCCGAATGGACCGAGTTGCATGCCGAGTTCGTAAGCTTCTTCGAAGTGGCCCTCGTAATGTAGGCGCCAGACTTCTTGAATGGCCAAACTCAGTGGTTCGAAACTACCTTCAAGGATGGCATGCAAAGCCGGATGAGCGTTTGGAGCTTGAGCATCTTGGAGGGTGCGTAATGCTAAGTCCGGATAAACCTTCATTTGATCGAGAAGGTGTTCGACGCTTGGAAAGTCGACGCGCGAAATTAGCGTTAACTCTTGCCAGTGGGCTTCTAATAGATCGCCACTGTAATCGAATTGCGGGAGATCACTAGGGTATGCCTGCCATGTCCCAGCGGACGCAGTAGAAGCAATAGAAATGAGTAATGACAAAAACCAACGGCGCATAATGTATCCTTGTTTGAGGCGCGATTATAACGGCGTTGGTCTAGTTTGAACTGTCAGATCCAGCCAAAGTTGGCTGTCGGTTTAGAGCAGAATTAAAATGCGTTGCCTGCTTTTATACCAAGAGCTTTCAGAATTTTTGCTAGAGGGCAGAACCCAGTAAACGCCGCTTGCAGCATGTTAGCGCCGACGAACGCGGTAAACCACAGCCAATATGACGAGTGTGCTTGCGCTAGGGCCAAGCTGAGTAAAATAAATGTACCGGCAATGGCAAAAACAAGACGATCAATATTCATAAGTACCTTCCATCTGACTGTTAATAAGTTAAATTCATATATTCCAATATGGTTATATTGTGGTGGCGAATGGGTTTTAGGTCAAGCTCAGCTGTGAAAAAATAGCGGAGTTAGGCCAGAGGCATCATGCTTTCAATAGATATCGCATCAGGGACTCGGACTTGGCAGCGCAAACCGCTATACTTCGTCCCCTTATATTATTAACTCGCTTCCGGATACCCGTAGCCGTATGAAAAGCTCAGACATTCGCAAGGCATTTCTAGATTACTTCGCCGCTCAAGGTCATGAAGTGGTCGCTTCCAGCCCACTGATCCCTGGTAATGACCCAACCTTGTTGTTTACCAACGCCGGTATGGTTCAGTTTAAAGATTGTTTTCTCGGTCAGGACCAACGCAGCTATACCCGCGCTGTGTCATCGCAGCGCTGTGTTCGTGCTGGCGGTAAGCATAACGATCTGGAAAACGTCGGTTATACCGCACGTCATCACACCTTCTTTGAGATGCTAGGTAACTTCAGCTTTGGCGACTACTTCAAAGAAGACGCGATCAAATTTGCGTGGGAGTTTCTGACGTCACCACAGTGGCTGAATCTGCCAAAAGAAAAATTACTGGTGACGGTTTACGCTGAAGATGACGAGGCTTTTGATATCTGGAATCAAAAGATGGGTATTCCTGCCGAAAAAATTATCCGCATCGGCGACAATAAAGGTTCACGCTACGCCTCGGATAACTTCTGGCAGATGGGTGATACTGGTCCTTGTGGTCCATGCACCGAGATTTTCTACGACCACGGCGAACACATTTGGGGCGGCCCTCCAGGTTCACCAGAAGAAGACGGTGATCGTTTTATCGAGATCTGGAACAACGTATTCATGCAGTTTAACCGTCAGCCCGACGGTGAAATGCAGCCGTTACCTAAGCCTTCTGTTGATACGGGCATGGGCTTGGAGCGTATTTCTGCAATTATGCAGGGCGTGCACAGCAACTACGAAATCGATTTATTTCAAGCCTTGTTAAAAGCCGCTGGTGAGCTGACTGGTTGCACCGACATGGAAAACAAATCACTGCGCGTGATTGCTGACCATATTCGTTCTACCAGCTTCTTGATCGTGGATGGCGTATTACCGTCCAATGAAGGCCGCGGTTATGTATTGCGTCGTATTATTCGTCGTGCGGTTCGTCATGGTCACATGCTGGGTGCGAAAGTCGGTTTCTTCCACCAGTTGGTGGGCGCTCTGGTTGAGCAAATGGGCGAAGCCTATCCGGAATTGCGTACGCTACAGGCGCACGTCGAAAAAGTTTTACGCTTAGAAGAAGAGCAATTCGCTAAGACCTTAGATAAAGGTATGGCGATCCTCAACGATGCTATCGCGGATTTGAAAGGCGATACTATTCCCGGTGAGACCGCGTTTAAGTTGTACGACACCTATGGTTTTCCGCTGGATTTAACCGCTGACGTAGCACGTGAGCGCGACCTTAAAGTTGATGAGGACGGCTTTAATGTGGCGATGGATAAACAGCGTGAAATGGCGCGTGCAGGTAGTAACTTCGGTGGTAACTACGGCAAGGGTTTAGAAATCGACGGTCAAACGCAATTTTTGGGGTACGCCTCGCTGGAAAATACCGGCACGGTCAAAGCCTTATTTAAAGACGGCGTTGCGGTTGATTCATTGAGCGCAGGCGATGAAGCGGTATTGGTCTTGGATGAAACCGCATTCTATGCGGAAAGCGGTGGTCAGGCCGGTGACTCAGGTTTCCTCAAGGCTGATGGCGTTGTCTTTCAAGTAAAAGACACCAGCAAAGAAGGTAAAAATCACCTACATAAAGGTGTGTTGGTGGAAGGCTCTATTGCAGTCGGCAATCAGCTGACAGCCGTTGTGGACGCCGAAAAACGTCAATCCACCGCGATTCATCATTCCGCGACTCACTTATTACATGCGGCTTTGCGTCAAGTGTTGGGTGAGCATGTGAGCCAGAAAGGCTCATTGGTAACCTACGATAAACTGCGCTTCGACTTCTCGCATTTAGAAGCCGTTTCTGCTGATGAAATTGCCCTAATCGAAAACATCGTCAATACGCAAATTCGTGCTAATACACCGGTTACGACGCGCTTGATGAATATCGATGCGGCGCGAGAGTCAGGGGCGATGGCCTTGTTCGGTGAAAAATACGATGACGAAGTTCGTGTGTTGTCGATGGGGATCAATGATTTCTCGGTCGAGTTGTGTGGTGGTACTCATGCGACTCGTACTGGTGACATCGGTTTGCTAAAAATCAGTTCAGAAAGTGGTATTGCTGCAGGCATTCGTCGTATTGAAGCGGTAGTAGGGCAGTCGGCGTTGGATTTCATTGCCCAAGAGGAACGTACTCTTACAACTATTGCGCGTGCACTGAAAGGCTCGACGGAAAATGTTGCTGATAAGGTTGAGCAGTTACAGGTTCGTAGTCGTCAGTTAGAAAAAGAACTGGAAGCGTTGAAGTCAAAATTGGCGAGCAGTGCGGGTTCTGATTTAGCCGGCAGTGCGAAAGACATTAACGGCGTAAAAGTTTTGGCTGCACGCCTCGACGGTGCCGATGTGAATGCTTTGCGGGAAACCATGGATCAGCTTAAAAATAAGCTGGGTTCGGCATTGATCATGCTAGCTGCAGAAACCGACGGTAAAGTAACTTTACTGGCAGGTGTAACTAAAGATCTGATAGGTAAAGCGAAAGCCGGCGATGCCGTGAAAGAATGCGCGCCTTACGTTGATGGTCGTGGTGGCGGTAAGCCAGAAATGGCTCAAGCGGGCGGTCAGAAGCCAGAAGGTATCGACGAAGCATTAGCAGCGTTCGAAATTTGGGCGGCAACAGCACTGTAATATTGCTGTTTCGACACGCCAAACAGGAAAAAGCGGGCCATCGGTCCGCTTTTTCGCTTTTAACGCCAAGGGAACAGTGTTTGCTGCATGTACTTGCTTCCCTGAACCCCGCAATTGTTGTTTAATTAGCGACCTTTTTTCAGTCAATTCCAGTAATAGCACCATGGCGTTATACGTACAGAAATATGGCGGTACTTCCGTAGGCACTGTTGAGCGCATTGAACATGTCGCCGACAAGGTTAAATCCTTCCACGACGCCGGTCATCAGATCGTTGTTGCGGTTTCAGCCATGAGTGGCGAAACCAACCGCTTGATCGGTTTGGCTAAGGGGATTTCAGATACACCATCTCCACGCGAAATGGACGTGTTGGTTTCAACTGGCGAGCAAGTCACCATTGCATTATTGGCAATGGCATTGCAAAAACGCGGCATTAATGCGCGTTCGTTTACTGGTTGGCAGGTCGGTATTAAAACCGATAATGCCTTCATGAAAGCGCGTATTGAAGAAATTGATACTATTCCAATGCGTGAGCATTTAGACAGTGGTGGTGTTGTCGTTGTCGCTGGTTTCCAAGGCATTGATCCTGACAACAATATTACAACACTCGGTCGTGGTGGTTCGGATACCACAGGTGTTGCATTGGCTGCCGCGTTAGGTGCTGATGAATGTCAGATTTATACCGACGTTGATGGTGTTTACACCACTGACCCACGCGTTGTACCTAACGCCCGTCGTATGGACCGCGTTACGTTTGAAGAAATGCTTGAGATGGCAAGTCTCGGCTCTAAAATTTTGCAAATTCGCTCAGTTGAATTTGCTGGCAAATATAAAGTTCCGCTGCGTGTTCTTTCGTCTTTCTCAGAAGGTAATGGCACGCTGATTACAATGGAGGAGAATGCTTCCGTGGAAAATCCTGTTATTGCTGGTATCGCGTTCAATCGTGATGAAGCTAAAGTGACTGTACAAGGCGTACCTGATGTTCCAGGTGTTGCATCACGTATTTTAGTACCGATTAGCGAAGCGAATATCGAAGTCGACATGATCGTGCAAAACGTCTCTGCAGACGGCACGACCGACTTTACTTTTACCGTGCATCGTAACGACTACAAAAAAGCGATGACGCTTTTGAATGCTCTGGCAACTGAGTTGAACGCGCGTGGCGTTCATGGAACTGATGACATCTGTAAAGTGTCTATGGTTGGTGTGGGCATGCGCTCACATGCGGGTGTTGCTAGTAAAATGTTCAAAACGTTAGCTGATGAAAATATCAATATTCTCGCTATCACAACGTCTGAAATTAAAATTTCCGTAGTCATTGCGGAAAAGTATTTGGAACTGGCTGTTCGGGCTTTGCATACTGCTTTTGGCTTAGATGCCGAAGCCGTTGAAGACTGATAGTCTCTTTCCACAAGAGGATTAGGAGGCACTCAATGATTGGGGGCCTCTTAATAACTAAAAATTCTCAATAAGTTTCCGCTGACGCTTTATCTTTGACTGAACTAGTCAATACTGGAAGAAGCGGAGCAGAGAATCGGCTTTTGCCAACAGCACCCTAGAATGAAACAGGAATGTTAGGAGACAACCTATGCTTATTTTGACCCGTCGCGTGGGCGAAACACTGATGGTCGGTGATGAAGTGACCGTTACTGTGTTAGGAGTAAAAGGAAATCAGGTCCGCATTGGTGTTAACGCACCAAAAGAAGTTGCGGTTCACCGTGAAGAGATTTACCAACGTATTCAGCGTGAAAAAGACGGTGATGAGGACGTTGGCAACTATTAATTTGCTAACGTATTAATTTCCTTAAATTTTTCCTTTGAATTTTTCACGGACGTGCTATTATGCGCGCCGTGAATGGAGAGATGGCCGAGTGGCTGAAGGCGCACCCCTGCTAAGGGTGTATAGGTTTATACCCTATCGAGGGTTCGAATCCCTCTCTCTCCGCCACTTTTTCTGCCTTGTGCAGTAGCGTATAAAGTTGATTGACAGTTTGGTCAATCAACCTATAATACGCGCCCCACGATGTGCGCTCGTAGCTCAGCTGGATAGAGTACCTGGCTACGAACCAGGCGGTCGGAGGTTCGAATCCTCCCGAGCGCGCCATTCTTTACCGAATGAATCTAATCGTGAAATTGCCTTACCTAATGCGCGCTCGTAGCTCAGCTGGATAGAGTACCTGGCTACGAACCAGGCGGTCGGAGGTTCGAATCCTCCCGAGCGCGCCACTTAGGCCCTTCAAGAAGTTATAAAACTCCCAAACTAATATTATGTTCCTCGAAGCTGATTTGCTCGGGCGGACGAGAACCTCCGTTAGGTTCGACTCGTAGCTGTGCGCTTTTTGCACAAGCGAAGTGTAACCAGACAGATACCCTGAGATAGTGAAGGAAATATGGGAACAACCGGAATTACACGGTTTTTGCTGGGAATCGTCAGTGTTTATAGGCGTTGTAGAGAATTTAAAGCCTAGCAACAATATGCAGCGTCTCATTTTAAGCGCCGCCCCCTATTTGGGATGAATAGCCGTTTCGCCACATAGAATGGGACACCATCAAAACGCTAAAAGCCGCATAAACACTCGTTTATGCGGCTTTTTAGGTTCTGATTTGGTGCTATCTAACTTTGAACGTTTTTATTGTTTTTAAAAATAAATTCAAAGTTATATAACCTATTGATATTTATGATTTTTTTAGTTTTGGCTATCAAAAAGCAAGGGAGTTAACTTTGAACTCAATTTCACCGTATCAAACTTTATAATCAGGCCCAATCTCTCGGATTAATAACGCTTCTTTTTCGTCCAGGTCAGAGAGCCTAGTTTCATATCTTTGAACTTGTTTTTTTACAAACGTTTGCTCTTCAGGAGTTTCTGCTGCTTGAGCAGACTCGTTATTAATCAGTCTGCATATCATCGTTTTCTCTTCTTGAGTGAGTATCAAACTGGCTCTTAAATCGGATTTACCCGGTAAAGACACCGCCTGGTTATACACACGAATTGCGTGAGAAAGATCAGATCGAAGAAGCGTTCTCTTTACTGAGTTGGCGCTATCGACCGTATGCACTTCATCAAAAATAGAAAAGAACAAACTTTCACTAATAACGCTATCTACTTCTTCTGCTGTTTTGTACTCACCACCAAATAAAACCCAGTTTGCATCATCCCCAGATGCCTTAACGATAGCCGCAAGTTTATCTGACGATGGACTAGAGCCTGACAAATATGTCCGCAGAGTTCGCTCACCAATCCCTGATTTTCTGGAGAGAGCACCAATGCCCATCCTATCAACAATCACTTTCAGTTGTTCATGAATCATAAAAAAACCTCGCGGAAGTATATTTCCACTTGACAGTAATATATTACAGTCATATATTTCCATTAGTCGGAAATATATTACAGAACTTATTAACGGATATTAAACCATGAATTACGAATCAATACATACAGCCCTCAAAAGCAACGATCTCAACTGGTGCGTTGCTGCTACAGCAATCGGCTGCTCACCAGCATTGGTTATGAATGTATGTGCTCGTCGTACTACCAGCAGGAAGGTTGCCAACGGACTATCAGCGCTCACTGGCCTTAGCGTTAGTGAACTATTCCCCGACCAACCTCAATACACAGAGCACGGCCCTTCTGAAGCTCGCGCCTCAAAAGTTGAAAAAGCGCGTTTGCTTTTGAGCAAGTCCGCTTAATCAACTGCAACCAGATTACCGAGCAGCTACGCCACACGGTAGATGCAGAGCCAGCTTTTGTTTGGATTAGAACCAAAAGAGAGACACCCAATGAGTAAGCGAAATTGGAAACGTACTTCCCCGACGTCATTGCGCAACGCCATGGAGTTGTGTGTTGAGTTCGCTCGCGAACGCAAAAACAAAAGCGTTGAGCAAATTGCAGATGATATGGGACTTGCAAGCCACTGGACGCTTTATAAATGGATAGAGTCTGCGAAATTACCAGCAAACATGATCCGCCCCTTTGAGCTTGCAACTTGCGCAACTTATGTCACCCAGTATCTAGCAACTAGCCACCATAAGTTGTTGGTTGATATACCCGCCACCAAACGCGCTAACGACAATGATTTGCTCACACTTAATAGCGCATTTAACGACGCTTTAAAGGTACTTGAGGGTTTTTACAAAGGCGCATCTACCGGCGAAGAAACGCTTAACGAATTGCGCAACGTTATGACTGGCATCGCTGGACACCATGCTCGTGTTGAATCCTACGCAACCCCAGAGCTGGGTTTATTTGAGAGTAATGACGAATGAATGAGTGGCTAACAGCTCAGCAGTTAATCTGCACCAATGGGCTACCAGACAGCATCAAAGGAATTTTGAATAAAGCGGCGTCTGAAAACTGGTTGAGCCGCCCACGATCCGGGCGTGGTGGTGGCAACGAATACCACATCAGCAGCTTGCCTAAAGAGACGCAGCGTGCGCTTCGTATTAGTCACGGCAAGCGCGCCGCTGCCATTGTACGCAATAGCGAAACATCGCAAGCGATGGCTGCTACGTCTGCGCAGCAATCTGACAGCCGCCAAGAGTCGCTGGTGCTATATCACCAGCTCAAGCCATACCAGCGCGTCAAAGTCGATGCAATCAATTGCCTAATGAGTATCGCTAACGAGTTTTACCGCGAATCTGGTTTAACCAAAGGCAAGGCATTTACTGAATTCTCAACACTATTCAATAGCGGCGACATCGACACATCCGCCGAGATCCGCGACGTCGTAACAAAATGCAGCCGCGCATCACTCTATCGCTGGGAAAAAATCATCCGCGAAAAAGGCATCGCTTACCTGTGCGAAGACATCGGCGCACACCGTCGCGGAAGCGGGTTAATCGACAGCCAGCCAGAGCTACGCGACTACGTTATCGGCATGCTCGTAGAGCACCCACACGCCAAAAGCTCAACCCTACATAAAGCCATTCGTGCTGAGTTTTCCAATACCGACGTATCAGTCCCTAGCGAGCGCCGCCTGTGCGATTGGGTTAGCAAATGGAAAGACGAAAACAAACAAGTATTCATGGCCGTGACCAATCCGGACGCGTGGAAAAACAAATACATGGATGCCCAAGGATCAGCATCCGAACACGTCATCGCGCTGAATCAGCTTTGGGAATTCGACTCAACACCCGCCGATCTCATGCTAACCGATGGGCGTTATAGCATCCTTGGTGTTATCGACGTATACAGCCGCCGCGTCCGCTTTGTTGTTATGCCAACGTCCGACAGCAAAGGCGTTGCGAAAGTCATCCGCCGCGCCATCTTAGATTGGGGTGTACCCGAAGGAGTGAAGACCGATAACGGTGCCGACTACAAATCCAAATGGATCAAACACGTATTCACCGCGCTTGGCATACATCAAGAGTTTTGCCCACCGTTTCAGGGCTGGAAAAAACCGCACATCGAACGAGTATTCAGAACGTTCTCGCACGACGTCGCCGAGTTCTTACCTGGCTTTATCGGCCACAACGTCGCCGAGCGCTCCGCCATTGAGGCGCGCAAAACATTTAGCGATCGCTTATTTAAAAAAGATCAGTTAATCGAAGTCAAAATGTCATCAGTAGAGCTGCAAACATTCTGCGACGGCTGGCTAGAGCACGAATACCACACACGCCGTCACGACAGCATCAAAACAACGCCAAACCAAATGGCCGCCAACTACATCGGTAGCATTCGCACAATTAGTAACGAGCGCGCACTTGATGTATTGCTCAGCGAGCCAGCAGGCACCCGTACAGTCACAAAAACTGGCATCAAGCTCAACGGGGGCACTTACATTCATGCGCAGCTTGCAGCTCACACTGGCGACCAGGTCAATGCGTTTTATGACGATTCAGATATAGGCCGCATTTACGTCTACGACATCGACGGCAACTACCTCTGCACCGCAGAAGATCCAAGCATCACCGGCGTCAGCCGCACAGAAGTCGCCGTCGCTGCAAAAGACATCCAGCGCGAACAAGTGCAGGAAGAAAAACGCCGCCTAAAAGCAGCCGCAAAACGTGTCACTAAACGCGACGTTGCACAGCAAATTTTAGATCACCGTGCCGCCGAAGAGCGAGCAAACAAAGTGCGTCATTTTCCGCGTCCTGAAACCGCACACACCAGTGCTGGTTTAACCGCCGCAACGCACGCTTTAAAAGACGTCACATCAGCCCTACCAGCCGGATTCGACAAGGCCAAAGCGCTGGCCGAATTGGGCGACCTAACACCAACAAACACCGCAGCACCCAAGCGGCAAGCAACGGTTGTTAAACCGGACTTTAGCAACCGTTTAAACGTGCCAGAAAACTTAGTTAGCCGCTATGAATTCTGGCTCTTAATTCAGCAAAAAATAACGGAGGGAACAGCAACCGAAGACGAACAAAAATGGTCACGCACGTACAGCGGCAGCAACGCTTATGACAGCGGGAAAATGGTATTCGAAATGCGCCACACCAGCGCAAATCAGCGATAAAAAAACGCCTGCGGACACAGGCGTAAATCAAACAAGAGAGAGCAGTATATGACAATTAATAGCATTGCGGGAATAACAAACGTCGCACTCTGCAATACCACCTTGCAGCGTGCCATCAACCGCGCCAACAGCTTGCCTGGCATCGTCGTATTCCATGGCCGCTCAGGCCTTGGTAAATCATTCGCAGCATCTTACGTTGCGAATCGTCACAGCGCCTATTTTGTGCAGTGTAAATCCACCTGGACGCGCAAAGCATTTTTGCAAGCCATTGCCAAAGATATGGGGCTGCTCATCAAAGGCAGCCTATCCGAATTAATGGATGCAATCTGCGAAGAGTTAATGCTATCCGGTCGTCCGTTAATCATCGACGAAGCCGACCATCTTGCAGACAAAGATCGCATCTTTATGGTCATGGATTTATACGAAGGATCACAAGCACCGATCATGCTAATCGGCGAAGAACGCCTGCCGCAAAAACTCAGCACCTACGAAAAGATCCACAACCGCATTTTAGAGTGGGCACCGGCGCAGCCATGCGAGATCACCGACGTAGAACAACTCGCCAGTATTTACGCCCCCGGCATTAATATCGATCAGCAGCTGCTAGAGAATTTGCACAGCGCAACCAAAGGCATTACGCGCCGTATTTGCGTCAACCTCGACACCATCGCTGCATTCGCCAAAAACGAAGGCACCGACACCGTCACCGTTGCCAATTACGACCGTCCATTTTTCACAGGCCAAGCGCCCAAGGGGCGTGCAGCATGATCAAATCAGGAAAAGGCTTGGGCAAAAAACCTGCCCACATCGCCGCTGCTGCCAGCTCGCAGGATGTTATTTGGCAGGCCATACGCGAGCTAAAAACATTCACCACAACCGACCTCATTTGTCATATCGCGGGCACTAAATACACCGGCATCAACGACCACACGGTAAAAAGTTACGTCCAGCGTCTGATGCGCGGTCATTATCTAACCGTTATCGACAGTACACGAGTTCGCGGACACTGCGTTGTGAACACGTATCAACTCAGAAAAGATCCAGGAATCCACGCACCTAGACTCGACAAATACGGCAACGAAAGCGTCATGGGTGTTGGCCGCGCCTGCATGTGGCGAGTCATGAAAATTGTCGATGAATTCGACGCTAACGAACTCGCAGCACTCGCATCTACAGATACAACATCAGTTAAATTATCCGAGGCAAAAAACTACATAGGACATCTGCATCGCGCAGGTTACCTGCACTGCACGCGCCTCGCAAAAAACAGCGGTGGCTTGGCTCGCTATAAATTAATACCTAGCAAAAACACCGGCCCACGTCCGCCGCAAGTTCAGCGAGTCCACAGCATTTATGACCCAAATTTAGCGCAGGTGGTCTGGCCAAAATCTCACACAGAGGTACTCATCGATGCTCTCAAATAATGAAATAAAAATGATAGACACCAACGAACCACGTTGGCTAACAGAGCTGCGTGCGCAGTGCGAAAAAACCAGTCAGCGACAGGTTGCAGAAAAGCTCAGCGTATCAACCGCCATGATCAGCCTAGCACTTAAAGGCACGTATCCCGGCAACGTCGAAAAGCTGCAACGCGCTGTGCGCGGAGCCTACCTAGGCGAAACGGTTAACTGCCCTGTATTAGGCGAACTCGAAACCAATAAATGCCTCGCATACCAGCGCGAAAAACTATCCGCCGTTAATCCATTACGCGTGCAGCTCTACCGCTCGTGCAACGGCAACTGCCCAAATTCAGAGAAAAATCGGGAGAAATCGCATGACTAAAAAACAGCTAACAATCAACGAACAAAACTACCAGCAAGCATGTGCGTTTTCTTGTGCGCAAGACGTCGCCCAGCGATTGATTGATGCAGGCATAGCGATACGCGAAATTAAAATTGTTGGCGGTCGCGCATACATGAAAACCGGCGATGCAACCGCACATGCCGACGTCCGTTATATCTCTAAATTCAGTCACGCCGGAATCACCAGAGTCCGCGCATTGCTATGCGGCTGCCTGCTGGAGTGGACAACAAAAGTTAAAAAACAGGAGCAAGCAGCATGAGCCTTAATAAATTATTCCCCGCGCTCTTATTAATTGGCGGCATGTTACTCATGCAGATCCACGCCATCCAGTTTTGGACAGAGCACACCGGCCAATATGGCGCGCTATGGAGCGTGCTTATTGAAGGCGCTGCACTTTGGCTATGGTCGCAACGAAATGCGCTTAAAAATGCACTGGCGGTTGTTGCAACCCTACTAGCGCTGACCGGCCCGCTATATCAAGTCGCTGCGCCCGTGGTCGAACAACTACGCAGCACCCAAACCAACACTCAGCAACAGCAGTTAATAGCCGCAGAAATAGCAAGCCTCGAATCATCGTTAGCGCAATACAACAGCAACAGCGGCACCCGCGTTGGTTGGGCTGCACGCATCGACGCAACCCAAGCCACGCTCAACGCCAAACGAACAGAATTAAGCCAATTAATAACAGCCCCCAGCGCAACGCCTTGGCAAACCATTGCAATCGTCTTAATGCAAGCACTCGCATTGCTGTTAATCCAAATCGTCATCGTGCTAGCCATCCGCGCTGTTAGTGAAAAGCCAGCCAGCGAGTGGGCCGAAAACGCAATGCAAGCACCTGCATTAAAGAACAATTTAAAAGCCGTTAAAGCAAAGCCAAAAGCCCCTGTCATGCGCCAAGCGGCAGCGGCTTAAACGCACACTCAAGTGCAACCAAGGCAACCAAACAACCAAGAGGCCCACCACATGATCTGGATAGCAAAGTGCCCAACCTGCGGGCCAGTACGAATCGAACAAACTGTGCAGCCACGCAACTGCAAAACACAATTAAAAATCGGCTCGCGCTCAATGCGACAGTGCGGCCAGCAATTAACCGAAGTATTTAGTACCCGAGGTGCGAAATGACAATTCAAACACATCCAGAAGTCAGCCTGACGTTTCGCAAAACCGACGACGGTGGCATCAAAATTAACTGCGATGGGCGCAAGTCAAAAGACCAAGAGCTAAGTCGCCGTGCGCAAGTACTGGCTCAGTTGCTCAAGCACATGATGCCAATACTCATGACATCGGTAGAGCAAACCATTGCTGAGTACGACGCCGAAAAACAAACAGCAGCACAGGAAATACACTAATGAATACTGAAATACCAAACGGCTACATGAAAAACTCGCGTGGCGATTTAGTGCTGATCGAAAATATAAAACCGATTGATCTACTAAAAGATCAAGCGGCGATCGCGCTTACTAAACAAGCAATCGACATACACACAGCGCTGGTTAAATTCAAGCGTATGGCATTGGACGATATTCAAGAGCTGATTAAAACCGCAGCAGAAAAATACGATTTAAAGCTGGGTGGCGATAAAGGCAATATCACAATAACCAGTTTCGATGGCCGCTATAAAATACAGCGTACATTCGCCGACCAAATTTCATTTGGACTAGAACTAGAAGCCGCAAAAGAATTATTTCTGCGTTACTTAGATGAGGTTACTGCCGGTACAGACGGCGAAATTCGCGCTCTGATCGATGGCGCATTCCGCACGACGAATAATGGCTCGCTGCGAACGGCTGATCTATTGCGGCTGCTTAAATACGACATTAAACATCCCGACTGGGTACGAGCTTGTGAAGCTCTCAAAGACTCAATCAGCGTCGACGGCAAAACAGTGTACATCACAGTACAAGAGCGCATTAACGACAGTGACCACTATCGCTCAATTCCGTTGAGCATCGCTGCCGTGGGAGGTGGTTATGACCGCTAACAAACAACCAAACTGCCAAGTCTGCGAAGACACCGGCATCGACGACCGCACGCCGAATTACCGTGCATGTGATCAATGCCGCAAGGGCCGCTTACTGTATTTAAATCACCTTCGCTTAAAAGCGGAGGAGCTACAGCAAGCCGTGTACAGCACCGAGCGCGAAATTACCGCGCTAGAAAAATCAATTCCTTTGGTGGAGGCATAAATATGGCTATTCAACTAACCCCGAAAAATAGCAACGTTCAGCGTCTAATCGTTGCAGATAAAACGTTTTCGTTGCTCGTCGAAGGCCCGCTTAAAAAGATCATTCAAGCGCCGGTAGATGACATTCAACTAGACGACAAAACAGCAATAAGCTGCGCAATCGCACTAGAGAAATGGATCCCACCTACAGGCTGGTTTGCTAGTGGTAAAGAGTACAGCGGACTATGCACATTCCTAGATCTGTTTCGTCGTTCAGGCGGCTTGCACATAAAGATAGAGGGCTAACGCATGGCAATTACAAAAGATCAATGGGCGAAAATCCAAGAGCGGCTAAAAAGCTCATTCGCAACAATGCAGTTTATTGTTGGCGAACACACAATTTCTGTTGAGCGCCGTTCGATCTCAGAAAGTAAAACTGCACTAGCGGTGTTTGTCGATGGCCAGATCGAATGGAAAAATGCATTCGACTCTGATGGGGATCGCCCAGACATCATCACAAAAGTTTGGCGGCGTCGCTCAAAGGCAATATTTCCACCGGCCAAAAAAGCGAAGTTAATAAAGAACTTTGGCAAGCGGAAAGCCAAAGAATATTTCCCAAAGATGGATGAGGTAATGGAAAGCTATGATCCTTTTTTCAACACCGCAGCATCGTTAGTTCGCCAGTTTAAAAAAATCGAAGGCATTGAACTGTCGGAAAAAATGCAAGCGAAGTTAGCAGCGTTGGAAGAGGTAGCGCTATGAACTACTTCACCATACAAGGCACCGCCTGCATCACTGCGCTACTCGTCGTCACCTTCTGTGTGTGGGTAGGGATATGAGCGGCATGGTTTGCATGATCGATGACTGCAACAACATCGCGACCAACACCGTCACGCGAATAGAGCAGCCACCACAGCGACAGTTTGATTGTTGCTGCGATTGCGCTATCACGTACACAGACACAGAGCTTGGGCGGTTGGTATTTAAGGTTGGCGAGATAGATAAAAATCAGCGAGGCGATAATTAATGGCCATCATAAATACAGAATGTAAGTGCGGTAAAAAAATAACAGTCCGCACAAATGCGGATTCAAAAGGAACATTCAGAAAGGATCGTAAACAGGTCATCTACACCGACCAACCATTAACTGACGATGGCCGCGAGTACGATATTTTTAGATGTGAATCATGCAGTGAACCGATAGCACAAAGCTGTGCTGATGCTGCATACGAATAACCCTAGTTTTAATGGGCTGGAGCGTAGCGACAGTCCACGATTCAAATGTTTGTTATTCGGAGAGGTGATGAAAATGTTCTTCGCATTGTTAATGCTGGTTTTCGGCGTATGGATAGGCTGGGAGTGGGCACATTCGACAATAGCTACAGAGTGCGAGCGTCAAGGGTCGTTCTATGTTGGCAAAAAAACGTTTAAGTGTTCGGAAATCACCGAACACGAATAACCGCGCATTAATTTGCGTAGCGAAGCGGAGTCAAAATTGAATGCTTTGTTAGCTGTCGATCTTTAGCTTAATAGTGAGGAAAATTATGAATAAAGTAACCGTAGATGCAGAAGCACTGAGAAAAATACTTTCGGCGCTGAATGGGCCTGATCATTTGATTCGCGAGATACAAGTTACTAGCGACTTTAACGGCCAAAACTGCCCAATCACAACTTTAACCAAGCAATGGAATGATGCAAATTTAGCAGCCGCTGTGCATGAGCAGGAGACACGAAGGGGATGCAGTGATGATGCAGCTCGCTACCGCTGGCTGAGAGATCGAGATATTAATCAGATAGAGCTGCGCGGATTGTTTGTGGGACAGACGCCGGAAAACATTGTAATCAATGGTATTGATTTAGATAAAGCTGTCGATGTTGCCATGAGCACAGACAACTAACGCCTCGCACACTAGCCGAGGCACGAGGTCTCGTGTTGTGAGTGTGTTATTGATCGATCATTTAAAACAGGTTTAAAAACATGGCTAATTTAAAAGCACAAATCCACATCGCCAAAAGCCAATTAAACATGGACGACGACACCTATCGCGCCCTGCTGAAAAGCGCGACGGGCAAAACCAGTTGCAAAGACATGGGCATCATCGATCTCAACAAAGCGCTGCAAGCATTTAAAGATCGCGGCTTTAAATCGACAAAACCACGCCCAGGCAAAAAAGCGTTGTCGCCCAAATCCAAAGGCACCCGCGTCGATAAAATGCGAGCGATCTGGATCACGATGCAACAGCGCGGATTGATCCGCGACAGCAGCGAAGCCGCATTGCTGCATTGGGTGCAGGGCCAGCTCGACAAGCGAGCCGCTCCGCCGATCGACTCGCTGCAATGGTTAGACGGCCACGCCGAATGCAATCAGCTGCTAGAGCAGCTTAAACAATGGTCACAACGCAAGCCCAAGCAACAAACGAAATAACAGCAGGTAAACACATGGCACATCAATACGACACACAGCTACTGCCCGAATCGATACGCGAATTAATCGACGTTGTCGGATTACAGGCTGCACTCGCAATCGTTGAAGAGCGCGGCGGTGTCCGTTTATTTGTGCCTAAGATCTACAAGCCAGACCATTGGCTATGCAAACTCATCGGCACCGATCCTGCCGCCAAATTGATTGCGTACTACGGCGGCGAAGAAATAGAGATCTCAAGATGTGCCGCCGCGCTCAATGCAGTTAAAGAACATCAAATTGCAAACAGCGATGCCAGCAACTCAGAACTAGCAAGACAGTATGGCTACACCGAACGCGGGATCAGAAAGCTGCGACGCCGCGTAGAAGAACGTGACGGCATCAATACAAGTCAGATAGGATTGTTTGATTAACTTTAGTGGTTATATTTTTAGAGTGGAATCCGTAGGCTGATACGGGCTGGGGTATGACAGCAGGCAAAGGGCCAAAAACATATCTGACACCGACGCGCTATTCTGGGATCAGCTCCAGAACACTCTAAAAATATAATTGCTCACCTTTGAGGATACGCGATGGCCGATATTACAAAACTGCCACCGGGAATAGAGATTCGCAAATGCCCAAGCTGCGGCTACCTGATGCATCAGGCCGAAATTGACGCCGCACGGCTGGATTTTCGCTGTCCACGTTGCCAAAAGCATTCACTACGAGAATTTGTACCGGATAGCCCGCCAGAGCCACCAAAGCCAAGAAAACGAAAAGCGGCATAATATGTATAACTTCCACGAACCGATCAATTAAATTAATAGGTAACCACATGAATAATTGGAAATTCAAAGATAGAGCCGAAGTTGCACAAGCAATAAAAGATGAGGGATTGGAATACTTTGTTACTGGGTATTCTCAATCTACGCAAATGCCAGATGAAGAACTAGAAAAGATATTCGAGAAAGCTGCGCAAGTATATGAAGATTTCAAAGAAGTTCTTGAAGAGCTTGCAGAGTCTGTGGGTATAAAAACTTAACCCTCAATCCCCCAATAGCGCCCAACACCAGCACTGTGTTATTGTTTATTTAGCAAAACACACCCCGCCGGAACACGTTCCCCCGCCTAAATTACAACCCGCAAACGTACTCTTTAGATTCTGAAAACGATCACTTAGCAGATCAATCAAATCGACAGAGGGGCGGGCCATGTAATGCGTATCAAACTCAGCGATAACTTTTATCTAGACGAATTCACGCGCTCGCAAACTGCGGCGCGTTTCGGTATAGATAACAGCATAAAAATTGGCAGTATGGAATACCTAAACGTCGTGCGTCTATGTCGCGACGTATTGCAGCCAATCCGCAATGCGCTGGGGCCGGTTTACATCAGCTCAGGCTATCGCTGTGCTCAGCTCAACAAAAAAATGGACGGCGCTGCTAATTCACAGCATACCAAGGGCGAAGCCGCAGACATCACAGTCACCGATCACACGCCGTTGCAGGTCGCAAACTGGTGCGCAGCAAACCTAACCAATTACGATCAAATCATTCACGAGTTTGGCGAATGGGTGCATGCATCCGTGCCTCGCAATCTCAACACTCCGCGCCTGCAAACATTAACCGCAATCAAAGTCCCTCGCGCTATCGGTAAGCCAAAAACGGTTTATATAGACGGCATTTTATCGGTTGATATGGCCGCAGCCTGGAACAGGTTAAACAAATGATTAAGCTCTGCGACGCACGCGGCAAGCAATCGACCACGCTATTTTTCGTCAGTGTTTCGTGGGTTGCGTTGCTCATTAAATTTCTGATTGCAGGTATGACACTTGGGCCGCTCGGCACCATGCACGAAATGAGCGCAATGGATTTTGGCAGCGCAGTTACCGCCGTGCTCGCCATTTGGCTAGGCCGAGAATGGACAGAAAAGCGCAAACCAGAGGCGACCCAATGAATAGCGTATTAACAAAACTAACAGCGGCATTTGCCGTTGCGCTTGGTTTCTTAGCGCTGCTTTTTCGCGGGCGTGCGCAACAACAAAAAGCCAAGGCCGATAAAGCCGAACAGCAAGCCGCCGCTGCCAATGTCGTTGTCGATCACAACACGGCATTGCAGCAAGCCCAAGCCGACCAAGCCAAGCAACACAAACAGGAGCAACGCGATGAAGCGCAGCAAATTGCTGATGGCGATCGTAGCCACCTTGATAGCAACTGGTAGCACCGGCTGCACATCGCAGCGCGTGCAATACCAGATCTTACCGTTGCTACTGCCAGAGCGTCCGCTGCTACCGGCTATCAGCGCAGACGAACTGCAATGCCTAAGCGCCGAAACATATAGCAAATTAGCCGAGCGCAACCGCTTGCGGCGTCAGTATGCAGAACAACTAGAAACCATTATTACCAGCACACATGGACAGCATTAATGGACGATTTAGACCGCGCAAAAGACCTGGAAATTTTTCAGCGCGATAACGCGTTAAACGCGCAAAAACTGAAAGCCAAAGAGCCACCGCAAGACATCGACGAGGACGGCACAGTCTGGTGTATCGACTGCGGCGATGAAGTTAGCAGGCAACGACTAGCAGCCAAACCCAACGCGGCGCGCTGCATCGACTGCCAACAGTTATCAGAGCTACGGGATAAATGCTGATGCTAGAAGCTATGGACTACAAAGCGCTCACATTTTGGTATCAGGTTGCACAAGGGCTGATCACATTAGCCATGTTTATTTACGTCGTACTCACGAATAAACAAAAAGCCAACGCATCGGCGATAGAAACATTACGTAAAGAAATGGCCGAAGAATTAGAAGACCTTGGCAAAGAAATCGAAGATGTCGCAACACGTTCAACGCGCATTGAAACCAATCTAGAGCACATGCCCGGTCATAGCGATATGGGTGACATACACAACCGAGTTAACGAAACAGCACAGCGATTAACATCAGTTGAAGGTGAATTAAAACAAATGAATAACACCTTGCTTTTGATCAATCGTCATTTGATCAGCGGAGATAAGAAATGAGCTACAACGATATCGTCACCGAAGATCAGCGCCTAGTCATATTGCGCTCGTTAAAAGAAGCGCCCGGCGGAAAGTCCAACGACTCTATGCTGCATAAAATGCTAGGCATCTGGGGGCATCACATCAGCCGCGACAAAGTGAAATCGCACCTTTACTGGCTGGCAGAAATGGAGCTGCTCGAAGTCGAAACCATCTTAAGCACCGACGTTGTAAAAATAACAAGTCGCGGTTTTGATGTTGCCGAAGGTTCAGCCAGCGTGCCAGGCGTAGCAACTCCACGCCCAGGAGCTTGATATGACTAAAACCACTCGTGGTCGTGGATCAAAAATAGAGCAGCTACCCGACGCGGTTAAATCGCTGTTAAACGCCATGTTGCGCGATCAGCAATACACACAGCAAGACATACTCGACGAAGTTAATACACAGCTCGAAGCCATAGGCGCAGACGAAGACAAGATCAGCCGCAGCGGATTAAATCGCTACGCAACACGCATGGCGGCCATCGGCAAAAAGATGCAAGAAACCAACTCCATCGCTAACGCGTGGGTGTCCAAATTGGGCGAAGCCCCAACAGGTGATATCGGCAAATTGCTCATCCAAATGACCCAAACAATGGCGTTTGAATTAGCAGCAACCGCCAGCGAAGACGATGAACCGGCATCACTTGGCTTGCTAAAAGACCTCGCCTTAACCGTCCAACGCCTAGAAAAAACCCGCATGGACAGCATCAAAAATGAAAAAGAAATTCGCAAAGCCTTTGCCGAGCAAGCCGCCAACAAAGCAGAAGAAGTTGCCAAAGGTGCAGGCTTAAGCCGCGAAGCCATCCGCACCATCAAAAACGAAATACTGGGGATCGCGTAATGCAGCTGCCTGAGCTTATTCCCTACAACTCAAACGAGCTGCTACTCGGCTATCAAAAACGCTGGGTGGCTGATGAATCGCCGTTAAAAATTGCAGAGAAATCACGACGCACAGGTTTAACCTGGGCCGAAGCCGCCGACGCCACCTTAACCGCGAGCGCCGCTAAATCCGCAGGCGGTACCAACCATTTTTACGTTGGCTCTAACAAAGAAATGGCCCGCGAATTTATCGACGCCGTGGCCATGTGGGCAAAAGCATTCGACAAAGTCGCGACCGAAATCAGCGAAGAAGTATTCACAGACGAAGACAAAGACATCCTAACTTTTGTCGTCTACTTCGACAGCGGCTATAAAGTGCAGGCGCTGTCGTCCAACCCATCCAACCTGCGTGGTATGCAAGGCAATGTCACCATCGATGAGGCCGCGTTCCATGAGCGCCTAGCCGAAGTATTAAAAGCTGCACTCGCACTCACCATGTGGGGCGCTAAAGTGCGTTTAATCAGCACGCACAACGGCGACGAAAGCATCTTTAACGAGCTAATAAACGACAGCCGTGCAGGTAAAAAACGCTACAGCGTGCATCGCATCACACTAGACGACGCCTGCCGCGAAGGCTTATACCAGCGCATTTGCGAACGCACCGGCAAGCAGTGGAGTATCGAAGCAGAAGAAGACTGGAAAGCTGGCCTGCTCAAAGACACCGCCACCGAAGAAGACGCCCTAGAAGAATACTATTGCGTGCCCAAGTCAGGCGGCGGCGCGTACCTGCCGCGCATCCTAATCGAAGCGCGCATGCGCCCAGAATATACCGTCGTGCAATATCGTGGCACGACCGAGTTTAACCAATGGCCAGAGCACATCCGCGAAGCGGAAATGAACGACTGGTGCGAGCAAAACCTACTGCCGTTATTAGTGGTATTAGATCCAAAGCTGCATCACTGCGTGGGCGAAGACTTTGGCCGCTCATCCGACATGACCGTCATTTCACCCATGCAGGTGGGGCAAGATCTCATACGCCGTGTGCCGTTTTTATGCGAGCTGCACAACGTACCGTTTAAACAGCAAGAGCAAGTTTTTAACTACATCGCCGACCGGCTGCCACGTCTTTATGCCGGAGCGTTAGACGGTCGCGGTAACGGCCAATACATGGCCGAGCAAGCAGGATATCGCTACGGCCAAGGCCGCATGGAATCGGTCATGCTTTCCCAGGGCTTTTATTTAGAGCACATGCCCAAGTTCAAAGCTGCGTTTGAAGACGACAAAATCCACATCCCACAGCATGCCGACATCCTGTCCGATCTGCGTGCCTTGCAAGTGATAAAGGGCATCCCCAAGCTGCCCGACACCAAAACCGACAGCAAAAAACAACGCCACGGCGACTCGGCCATCGCGCTCTTTCTTGCTTACTACGCCTCACTCATGGAAGTCGAAGAGTTCGCCTACCACAGCGCCGCCAAACACCAGAACCGCAACGACGACCAACGTCACCGATCCATTCGCACAACAGGCGGCTTTCGTCGCGGCTGTTTGTAGGAGTAAAACATGGCAGACAGCACAATTTTAGATCACAACGGCCAGCCGTTTAAAAAGTCAGACCTCAGCAAAGAAGTGGCCCACGCATCGCTTACCGGCGTGCGCAGCGTGTGGAACTGGGGCAGCGAAGCCGAATACATAACGCCCGAACGACTGGGCGCAATCTTGCGCGCCGCAAACGAAGGCGACGCAATCGCATACCTAACCCTTGCCGAAGAGATGGAAGAGCGCGACCCGCACTATGGCTCAGTGCTCGGCACTCGCAAGCGTGCTGTGTCGGGCTTGCCCGTCAGTGTCGAATCATTCAGCGACGCCGCCGCCGACGTAAAACTAGCAGACGCCGTCCGCGATCTTATCCGTCGCCCAGAATTCGGCGACATGACCGACGACTGCCTAGACGCGATCGCAAAAGGCTATTCAGTCGTCGAAATGAACTGGGATACCAAGCGCACGCCCTGGACACCCCGCGATCGCAACGAGTTAGTAGACGGCGAATGGCATGAGGTAGAAGGCTACGTCTGGAGAGATCCGCGCTTCTTTATGTACGACCGTGTACAAGGCCGTCAGCTGCGGTTAATAGATGAAGAAGACACCTACAACGGCAAAGCGCTGCCACCGCATCGTTTTATTATTCACCGCCCGCGCTTAAAGTCAGGCTTGCCGATCCGTGGTGGTCTAGCGCGTTTAGCAGCCGTAGCCTACATGTGCAAGGCATACACAATCACAGATTGGATGTCATTTGCAGAAGTCTTTGGCATGCCGCTGCGCGTTGGCAAGTACGGCACCGGCGCAACCACCGAAGACATCAACACCCTTATTAATGCCGTGGCCAACATAGGCACCGATGCCGCCGCCGTCATCCCCGAATCCATGCGCATCGAGTTCGAAGCCGCAGGCAACAGCACTGGCGGTGCCGATCTCTTCAAAAACCTAGCCGAGTATTTAGACAAACAAATCTCAAAAGCTGTGCTCGGCCAAACCGCATCAGCAGACGGCACACCAGGCGCGTTAGGCAACTCAGACTCGCAAGACGAAGTTCGCCAGGATATTTTAGAGTCCGACGCACGCCAGCTCAGCAACACACTCAACAAATACCTGGTACGCTCATTCATCGATCTTAACTTCGGACCGCAAGAAAACTACCCGCGCATCATGATCACGGCAGAAGACCAAGAAGACACCAGCGCACTCGTCGACAACGTCGTGAAGCTGCTCCCATTCGGTTTTACAGTCGAAACATCCGTCATGCGCGATCGCCTTGGCGTGCCAGATCCCGCAGCCGGTGCCGAAGTGCTAGCCGTTGCCACTGCTCCAACAGCACCAGAGCAACCACAGCCAAACCAAACCGCACTCAACCAGCAACAGTCGTGTGGCTGCCATGCTTGCACCCAAGCGCTGCACACCGCGCACAATCGCGAGCTGCCAAGCGTGTTGGATGATCTCGAAGACGAAGGGCTAGAAGGCTGGCAACAACAAATGAACCCGCTTTTAAACCCCATTAAAGAACTGTTAGACAGCGTCTCAACACCCGAAGAATTTGCAGACGGCTTAGAAGATCTTCTCGAAGATATGGCCGACACCAAGCTCGTTAAAAACCTAGCGCGGCTAATGTTCCTGGCACGCGGTCTAGGCGAAGGCGAAACCGACGGAGAGCAAAGCTAATGTATATGAACGAAGCCGCAATATTAATTGCACTAGCAACTAAAGAAGATTTTCGCCTACCTGTCATGTACAGCCAAGGCAGCTTTCTGATATCAAGCAAAGGACCGACAGGAATACGTAAAGCCCAGCGTTTAGCTAAGCGGCAGCGCAACCAGCGTATTAATAAATTACGTCATAAGTCACACCGCTAATGCCCGACTACCGTTTCCCCGCCAACCCGCCCGAAGCCGTCCTAGCGTGGTTTCGCGCCAAAGGTTTAAAGCCATCATTCGACTACCGCGAAGTCTGGGCAGAAGAACACGCCCAAGCCTTTACCGTCGCCAAAGCCATGCGCATGGATGTGCTCACAACCATCCGCGAGGCGCTAGACCAAGCCCTAGCGGAGGGCAAAACCCTAGAACAGTTTCGCAAAGAGCTAACCCCCACATTGCAAAAACTCGGTTGGTGGGGCCGTGCTGATGTAGTCGACCCAACGACAGGCGAAGTTATCAATGCTCAACTTGGCAGCCCGCGTCGCCTTAAAAAGATCTACGCAACGAACATGAAAGTGGCCCGCGCCGCAGGCCAGTGGGAGCGCATAGAGCGCCGCAAAAAAACACACCCGTACCTAGTTTATGAACTAGGCCCATCAGAAAACCACCGCGCCCAGCACGTCGCATGGGCTGGCATCATCCTGCGCGCCGACGATCCGTTCTGGCAAACGCATTACCCGCCTAACGGCTGGGGCTGCAAATGCCGCGTGCGCCAAATCAACCAACGCGAATACGACAAGCTCGTCGATACCGGCAAATACACAACAACCGCGCCGCGCATTACCAAAAAAGAATGGATCAACGACCGCACCGGTGAAGCACTGCAAGTGCCCATTGGCATCGACCCCGGCTGGGACTACAACCCCGGCATGCACCGCGCTAAAGCGCTGGCGGATAATGCAGACCGATCAGCAGCCGAATTAAAAAAAGCAGCCCAAAAGCCAGCGCCAAAAGCATCGCCAACATTGCCGCCCGACTCAGTGCTTAGCACCGCAAAAAACGTAACACAGGCAGGCATTGATCAAGTGCTAAGTGAGCTGCCAAACTCACAAGTGCAAGTGGCCAAGGTTGCAGAGTTTTTAAACCGTCGCCCAATCAAAACATTAATGATCAAGCAAACAGAAATGGGCACCGGCAAAACCGCCTATGCTCTTAAAGATAAGGTGGGTAAATTTTTAGGGTTAGACAATGCGTGGGGTGCGTACAATACGCGCAAGGTCAGTCAAGTTAACGGCTTTACTTATCAGCAAGGCGAGCACGTTGTTGTTAAGGTTAAAGCGACAGATAACTTGCTAAAGACAGATATAGATGCTATGAAAAAGAGTGTATCTTTAGCAATTGAAACAGAGCGAACTGCTGCATCAGTTTCCGAGCCATTACTTAAACGTTGGACTATCACCGAGACTTACGAAAAAACAGCCGCAGCAAAAAGCCCTGGGCAAGTCATAACATGGCTGCACGAGCTAGGGCATCAGGTACATTTTTGGGCGGGCACGCCAAGAGTGCCAGGCGCGTTAAAAGACACATACTTAACACGTTACGCAAACACGAATAACCACGAGTGGCACGCTGAGCACTTTACCGCTTGGGTGATAGACCGCGATGCACTCGCAGGCTGGAATTTAGAAGTGGCCGAATACTTCGACCGCATGGTCGATAACGCCATAGGCTGGCAATACAATAAAGGCAAACGTAACCCATGAGCGAAGCACTAGACAAAGCCATGCAAATCATCAGCACAGATCCGCTGCCCCAAGATGCCGAGCAACAGCTCGAAGCATTGCAAGAGCAAGCAGACAAAAGCGAACAGCGCTACTTTGCAGACATCTGGTCTGCGTATGAAAACCTGTCAGAGCCAAAGCCGCTACCCATCCCCGAATAAGCCCCGCAGCCAGAAAGCCTGTATAGCCGCCTACTGATTGAAAACTGACGAGGTGCGGCATTGGTATGGGTCTGTGATGCCAAGGCGAGTGGTGGAAGTTTTAAACATGGTTTAAACGCCATCACGTGAGGTTTGTAAGCTCATGGCGACTAATTTAGTCATTTATGTCCTTTGGGCCATTGTCTATACCTTTCTCATATGTATAAATCGTCTTATATACTGACGATACAAACAGAAGGGAATCGAACGATGCTTGATCCATATGAAAGATGGGTTCTATTTCACGCCTTACGAATAAACACCAGGCCGGAACACGCACCAATATTTATCCTAAATGATGTCATTCACAATCTGCTAGGCGTCGTGAATGAAGGCGAAGCAATCAAGATGATGAATAAGGAGACGGCATCGCTTCGCATCGCTGAAATGTATGTACGTGAAAATCATGTAGAAATGCTCATTCAATATGCCGACACGAACGCAACAGATCCATCTTTTATCAATATGGAAACCTACGAGTTACGTAAAGTTAATAGACTTAAAGGTGAAGGTATCGCTGTTTCCGGACACGTAGTTATCAAGCGAGAACCGGAAGAAGATGGGTCGTATCAATTGCTTATCGAACAGGTCCCAGGATTGGGGCGATCCAATATTGGGCCATTCTTTCGGTTTATGATTAAAGCCGTATCAAAAGATCTATTTCAGTTTGCAGATGAGACGGCAAATAATTCCTTGAAAAATTATGAACCAATGGCCTCATTAGAAGACGAACCATCTGTTGATTTCTCTAAGGAAATCGAAGAAGGAATTATTGATGGTATTGAGCTAGTGCAAAGTATTCCTAAAGGGCACGGTGAGTTCGACGAAGATAATTTTTTCGTCGAAAAGGTTAGAACTGTAAAAATATCCGTTACTAAAAAGAAAGTTGCCGAATCTTGGTGGGGGACAATAAACGACCTAAAAGAAAAGGCTAAAAGAAAAGGCTATACTGACTTTAAAATTCGATATAGAAAAAAAGAAGGGAAAAGTCGCACGGTTGTAATGGGAACCACTGTGGATGATATAGCTTCCAGTGCAGTTACAAAGACTGAACTAATAAAGTCGAACTATCCTTTAGAGCAATGTACCGACACTATAGATGAAGTTTTTATGGGCGAAATGTTAAAGTTATTATGAATATTCCAGGAGTAAGGCAGTTATTTACGCCTCTCAACTATATTCGTATACGTCGCGGCACTGTGAAAATGTGGTACGACTGGTATATGCCTACAGCTATTTCTGGAATGGTTGTGATGATTCTAATTTCTACTGACTGGTCAATAAATACTTTTGGCTCTAATGGTCTCATTGAGCAAGTCGTAGAGTTGTTGAAAATGCTAATCGGATTTTACATAGCATCATTAGCCGCTGTATCCACATTCCCTTCGGCTGTTTTAAATCAGGGCTTGGCTGGCGAAAGTGCCACTTTAAAGAGTAAAAGACGAGGAAAAGAAATAGTCATTCCTTTATCGCGCAGAAGATTTTTGAGTTATTTGTTTGGCTATTTGGCATTTATGAGTTTAGTTTTGTTTATATCAGGAATGGCTATAAACTTACTGACTCCACTAGCCAAAGTACATATAAGTAGCAGTATTATCCCTTGGGTTAAAGGAGTGGTTGCGTTTATATATCTGTTCTGGGTGTCTAATATACTGGTGTCGACATTATTAGGCCTGCACTATCTGACCGATCGTATACACCGACCAGTAGATGGTAATGTTATAAAGAATGATGATAAATAACCTATTCTAGAAAAATCCACCCATTCAAAATCAGCCAAGTAAGGATACCCATAATGCAATCACGGAACAGTTGCAAAAGAACCCAACTTCTCATTCTCGCTTCTACTATCGGCATTGGCTTATGGAGTCATCCAACGCACCAAGCAATGGCAGGAGAACCCACACAACAAGCGTTGCCCACAATAAACATGGCAGAAGACTTAACCAGCGGCCAAAAGGTCATGATTGAGAACGTAGCCGATGTGCTTTGGATGCAGTGCCCAGCAATCAAAAGCTACGCGTCAGATGTGCAAGCTATTAATGCTAAGCAGTTAGATGCCTATCCTTACCAATCGGATATTGGCTGGGTACAGCAAACAGAAATTGAAGTTGTCATCAGCGGCAACCCAAAGCAGATCCCGCCTGAATTTTATGCGTCGGGCCAACATTGCTACTATTCAGTTGGCTTGGACTTTAACAATCCTGGCATATTCACCACCAAAGCAGCATGCAAAAAACTATGCGGACTCACTAAATCAGATCCCGATTTCATCCCACTAAAATAACCAGCGCTTGCCTTTTTCTGGCTGCTCTATAAGCTAAATATAAGCCTCATTTAGAGCACCGGAACACGTTCCCCCGTCACACGCCCCCGCAGTCATAGCACTATGGCTGCATGAAAAAA
Organism: Thalassolituus oleivorans MIL-1; assembly: GCF_000355675.1. Classification (NCBI taxonomy): domain Bacteria; kingdom Pseudomonadati; phylum Pseudomonadota; class Gammaproteobacteria; order Oceanospirillales; family Oceanospirillaceae; genus Thalassolituus; species Thalassolituus oleivorans. The sequence continues at coordinate 527,819 of NC_020888.1, forward strand.
CAAATCCCGCTTTTACATATCGCGCTCAACGCAGAGCAATCAAACCTGTCTTTAGAGACAGCGCTTTGTTTTGAATTGCCTGAAGACGGCACCATCCCGGAATGGGTGCCACTTATCCCCGTGGGCGAAGTGCTTGGCCGTGACGGTCGCAAATGGCAAAACAAAAATCCAACCGCCGTTATTGGTTACACCGTTGCTAGCAATCGCGAGCAACCTCTCGACTACGAACACAGCACCGAGCTAAAAGCCCCTAAGGGCGAAGAAGCCCCAGCTGCTGGTTGGTTCAAAGAATACCGTGTCTCGAATGGTCATATCGAAGGCCGTTTGGTGCTAAACCCACGCGGCTTGGCCTCGGTTCAAAATCGCGAATACCGCTATCTATCCCCGGTATTCCGCTACGACGCCAATGGCAACATCTACGACATCCGCAGTGTCGCCCTAACGAATCGCCACAACCTTTTAACACCAGCCCTTAATCGCGAACTAAACCAACCTTTGGAGGCATCCACTATGGATCTCGCACAATTTCTTGCCGCATTAGCGACCGCTCTAAATTCTGAAATCAGCACGCCAGAGCAAGCTCTGACCGCTATTCAAAAGCAAAACACTGACCTGCAAACCGCTCGCAATGCCGAAGCGCAGCCAGACCTCAGTAAATTTGTGCCGGTAGAAACCCACGAAGTTGTATTGCAACGCGCCATGAACGCCGAGCAAAAGCTAACAGACAATCTGCAAACCGCACTAAATGCCGAGATCGATACCGCCATCGAAGACGCCGTCGCCCAGGGAAAAATCGCCCCAGCGAATAAAGAATTTTATCGAACGGCATGCAATGCCGAAGGTGGCCTAGATAAATTCCGCGAGTTCGCCAAGTCGGCCCCTGTGGTTGCAGCACCGTCCGATCTGGATGGCAAAACCCCCGGCGAACACAAAACCGCACTAAACGCAGAAGCGCAAAAGATCGCCGACGCCTTTGGCAACACCGCAGAAGACTTAAAAACATACGGCGCTTAATCGAGAATTATCCGCCGTTTAATAAAGCATTAAATAACCGCTAAACAGGAGGCCAGCATGGCACTCACAGCAGATCGCAACACGCCATACCGCAACGGAGACACCATCTCTGCTCCTGTGGCGGCATCGACAACTATTTACGCAGGCGCATTAGTCTGTGCCGATGCCAGCGGCAACGCAGTGCCAGGCGCAACCGCAACCACGCTCACGTATTTGGGCCGCGCAAGCGAGCACGTCGACAACAGCGCAGGCAGCGCCGGTGACGTATCCATCGCTATCGATCACGGCAAAGCCTTTTTGTTCAAAAACTCTGGTGCCGATGCCGTCACTCAAGCGAGTTTGGGCAAGGTTTGCTACATCGTCGACGACGAAACCGTAGCAGCAACAGATGGCACTAGCACCCGTTCAGCGGCGGGCAAAGTGATTGAAGTCAGCTCAGAAGGCGTGTGGGTGCTGTAAGCCCACCGCCATTAATCAAATTTAGCAACGGAGAAATATCATGCTAATCAACATAGCGAACCTTGGTCAGATATTTACCAATATCAAGGCAACATTCAGTAAGGCTTACGAAGCGACGCCGTCCTTGTGGGACAAGATCGCAATGAAAGTGACCTCAACAACCAGTGTTGAAGATTACGCCTGGTTAAATAACTTTCCTAAAATGCGCGAATGGATTGGCGAGAAATTCGTTAAGTCGCTGGAAAGCAATAAGTACAGCTTAAAAAACAAGCCGTACGAAGCGACCATCGAGGTCGGCAAACACGCAATTGCCGACGACCAAATCGGGTTTATTGGGCCGCAGGCACAAGGTGCGGGTTACTCTGCCAAGCAATGGCCAGATGAATTGGTATTTGATGCTGTGAATAAAGGCACATCGACGATCTGTCACGACGGCCAGTATTTCTTCGATACAGACCACCCAGTGGGCGATACCTCTGTCAGCAATAAATATAACTTAGCGCTAAGTATCGCTACCCAAGCCGCTGCAATTGCATCCTACGGCGCAGTGCGCACAGCCATGAAAAGCCAGCGCGACGAAGAAGGCCGCCCGCTTAACGTCAATCCAAATGTCTTGCTGGTATCAACTAATTTGGACGATACCGCCAACGCACTAATGACCGTCGACCGCTTAGAAGATGGCAAGCCAAACTTGTACAAAGGCACAGCCGAGGTTGTTGTCGCTCCTTGGTTGGATGACGATACCTGGTATCTGCTCGACACCTCCAAACCTGTTAAGCCATTTGTATTCCAAGAGCGCGAAAAGCCAGTCATGGTCAGCCAAACCGACATTAAGTCTGATGCAGTATTCCGTACCGGCATGTTCCTCTTTGGTGCCGAAGCTCGCGGCGCGGCAGGTTACGGATTCTGGCAGCTGGCCTTTAAAGGCAAGTAACCAGAAGACCAACGAATCAGCGTCATAGGGTGCCGCTGAACGGCCAAGGAAGGCCACCTTTAAACAAATTGATAAATAGGTGATGTATGGCAACTCCTAAAAAAACAACGGCAGCGGAAGAAGCAAAAGCCAAGGCAGACGCAGAAGCTCAAGCCAAAGCAGCCGCAGACGCAGAAGCAAAAGCCAAGGCAGACGCAGAAGCTCAAGCCAAAGCAGCCGCAGACGCAGAAGCAAAAGCCAAGGCAGACGCAGAAGCAGAAGCCAAGGCAGACGCAGAAGCAGAAGCCAAGGCAGACGCAGAAGCAGAAGCAGCAGAGCAAGTAACGCCCGACTTCATCGAAGTAGCAACGGTCAAAGGCGTCCCGTCATTCCGTCGCGCTGGCTTCGCGTTTACGCAACAACCAACGCTCATCGCGATGGACGATCTCTCAGAAGATCAAATCGCAGCGCTAATGAGCGAGCCGCGTTTAGTTGTAACGCCAATTATGGAAGGCGCTGAGTAATGGCTTACGCCACGCAGCAAAACATGGCCGACCGCTACGGCGACGATCAACTATTGATCGTCGCCGATCGCGACAACGACAGCGTGGTAGATGCCGCCGTTATCGAGCAAGCGCTACTCGATGCCAGTGCAGAAATCGACACCTACGTTGCTGCCAAATACGCATTACCGCTGTCGACTGTGCCAACCGTGCTAACGCGTTTGTGTGTCGACATCAGCATGTATCGCCTTGCCGCTGATCGCGACATCGCAACCGAAGAGCGCCGCAAGCGCTATGAAGATGCAGTGTATTTGTTGCGCCGCATTGCAACCGGCGAAGTGTCTTTGGGTATTCAAACACCGCCACCAAGCTCTAACGGTGCGGTCGTAGTAACAAGCCAAGCGCGCCGTTTTGGGCGTGGCAAAAAGCTGCTTTAAACAGCGGTTAACTAACGTTTAAAACGAGTAATTATGAGCCTGCAACTAAACATCAATATGTCACAGATCAAACGCTTGGGTGCCCGCATCCAAGCGCTGGGCAATATTGATCACGGTGAATTACTCGAAGGCATTGCGGCAGAAGTCGAAACCCAAACCCGCCGCCGCATCAGCGAAGAGAAAACCGCCCCCGACGGCACCGCATGGCCAGAATGGTCAGAAGACTACGCAGCCACCCGCAATGGCGGTCAAAGTTTATTAGAAAGCAGCGGTGCATTAATCGACAGCATCGAATCCGTAGCCAGTGACGACAGCGTAGAAATCGGCTCCAATTTAATTTATGCCGCCATTCATAACTTGGGCGGTACCGAAGACATGGCCCCAGGGCCAGCCGGAATTCCTGCCCGCCAATATCTCGGATTTTCAGACGACAACTTAAGTGACCTGCAAAACGTCGTCGACGACTTTGTCGACGCCGCAATAGACGAACATTTAAAAGCAGGTGCGCTATGAGTATCGAAACCGTGCGCACCGCCATCGTCGACATGATCGATGCCGAGATCCCCGCATTAAAAACCTGCGAAGCTCACCCCGGCAGATTTGATCTTGTCGAAATTAAACGCGTAGCCGCCAACGCACCGGCTGTATTTGTAGCGGCATTAGCGACAGGTAAGCAAGAAAGCTCAAGTGGCGACGTACAAGCACCGGTCAGCTTTGCCGCATTTATCGTCACCAAAGATCAGCCCGGAAAATCGCGCGACAGCCTAGTGCTAGACATCGTCAATGCATTGCTCGTGCTCACCGACTCAAACGACTGGGATAGCACCGACGTCGTCGAAGATCCAATAAATATTCGTAGCCAAAACCTCTACTCCGCGAGCATCGATAAAAACGGCGTGGCGATGTGGGCGATCACCTGGCAGCAAAAAATCAAACTCGGATCTGCAACCGATGTGGCTGCACTGGATGACTTCCTACGCGCAAGCGGCACCGCAGAAAACGCAGATGGCGATACATTAATTGAAACAGCAGTCACATTGGAGGCCGCGCAATGAGCGACAAACTAAAAGTAAAACCCGCCGAAGGCGTTAACGTCCGCCGTATCGAAAACGGCAAACACATTGCCGCCGCAGGCGAAGAAGTCCCAAACAATTCGTTTTATCGCCGCCGCATTAAAGATGGCGATTTAATTGATATTAATGCCGGTAAGTCTGACACCAAAGTTGCTGCTAAAAAGGAGCTTAAATAATGCCTATTTCATTTGACGCTATCCCAGCGCTTCGCACACCTGGCACGTATATCGAATTTAATAATGAGTTAGCCGGTGCAACATCCACTGAATTTAAAGCCGTAATTTACGGTCAGCGCTTAACCACCGGCACAGTTGCCGAAGGTATACCGACTCGCGTGACCGATCCTGCGCAAGCGTCTAAATATTTCGGCCTTGGCTCAATGCTGCATAAAATGTGCAGCAAGTTTTTAACAGCCAACGCAACAACGCCGGTGTACGTAATTGCGTTAGATGACAATGCCGCTGGCACCGCTGCCGCTGGCACAATTACTGTCACCGCTGCACCAACAACCGCAGGCACATTATATGTGTACGTCGGTGGTGAATCTGTGTCGGTAGGTATCGCATCAGACGACGCAATTGCAGATGTCGCGACAAACATCGCCGCCGCAATTAACGCCGCAACGTATTTGCCAGTAACTGCCGCCGCCGCTGCCGGAGTCGTCACCGTCACCGCACGTCATAAAGGCGAAGTATTTAACGGCCTGCAATTGCACGCCTCTTACTACGACGAAGCCCAACCCGACGGCCTAGCAATTACGTTTGTTAATTTAACCGGCGGCGCAGGCAACCCGGACGTAACGACTGCCATCGATGCGATGGGTGACGTTTGGTACAACTGGATCGTCAACCCATACACAGACACTGCGAATTTATTAGCGCTTAAAACCGAGTTAGATAATCGCTACGGCCCGCTCGTGCAACAAGGTGCGCGTGCATTCGCAGCATACAGCGGCACCTTGTCTGCTACCGCAACATTTGGCGAAGGTCATAACAGCCCGCATTTATCTGTACTGGGCACCAACGGCGCAGTAACACCTATTTACGAATGCGCAGCAATTAACGGTGCAGTTGCTGCATTTAATTTAGCGATTGATCCAGCACGTCCGCTGCAAACATTAAAGCTGGTCGGTATGTTGCCGCCCAAGGCTGACCGTTGGATTCGCGCCGAACGCGACTCGTTATTGTATGACGGGATCGCAACGTACAAAGTCGATCCGGATGGTACGTGTCGTATTGAGCGTCAAATCACAACGTATCAGACCAATGCGTCAGGTTTACCTGATGCGTCGTACTTAGATATCAATACGCCAGAAACCCTAGAGCGTATACGCTACGAACAACGCGCAACCATCGCGCAAAACTACCCTCGCCATAAGTTAGCCGATGACGGCACAAATTACGGCGCAGGCCAAGCGATCGTAACGCCCAAGTTAGTTAAAGCCACATTAATTGCGCTTTATCGTGATTTTGAATCACGCGGCTGGGCCGAAGGGTTTGACATCTACGTTAACAATTTAATTGTTGAGCGCGACATCTCCGATCGCAATCGCATCAACTGGCGCGACACGCCAAATCTCGTTAATCAGGCCCGCGTGTTCGCGGGCAAAACACAGTTTATTTTATAAGGGGTAGATCATGGCTAAAGTCGCTAAAAAACTATTTTTTGATATCGATGGCATTGGGCGCATTAATGCTATGCCAGGTGCAACGTTCACCCTAGGCGGAAATAACCGCACGTCAGTAAATGCAGACACTGGCCCTGTGGGTTTCAGCGAGGAGCCTGTGGAGCCAAAAATCACCGGCATTCAAGTGCCAAACGATGGCACGGTAAGCATGGAGCAAATCGATGCACTCACTAACGTCAACGTCACTATTCAGGATGACAACGGCAAAACCTATATCCAAAGCGGCAGCTATACGCCTGCCCCATGCTCTCAAAGTAACGGCATGATCAGCTTTGACTTTACTGGTTTGCGCACAGATCCGGTGAGCTGATATGGGGGCAATTACAGGCACGTTAAAGCACGGTTTAAAAGTGGGCAATGAAGCACAAATCAATTTTGAGCTGCATACCCACTTAACCGCCGGGCAAATAATGGAGGCCAAGGAAGCCTCTGAAAAAGTCGTTATTACTAATATTAATGGCCGCATGACCCCGGTATGTGTCGAAAGCCCAGCGCGCTTAGGCGTACTAATGCTGTGCCAGCAAATTAAAAAAATTGGAGTTATTGCAGGGCCATTAGAACCATCCATGTTTGCGCTGCTGCACGAAGAAGATTTAGCCATATTAAATCTGTATGCAGACGTTGCCGCCGGAGCAGTCAGCGCAGCTGAGTTAAGCGACAAGCTCACCGCATTAGCGCACAGCGCGTCCCCCGAGGTGACGCAAAAGGGGCGAAGCGATAGCTCTAGCGAATGAGTTAGAGCAGTTAGAAAGTAAGTTACTCAAAAAAGGCATGAGCATTACCGACGTGCAAGCGCTACGAAACGAACCTTTAAGCCGCATTCAATCACGCTTTAAATAATCGCAAAAAATAGGCGCAAATAATGAACGAACTACGCACTAGTGTCGTCATCGACTTAGCAGGCAACTTAACCCAACGAGCGCAGCAATATGGCCGCTCGTTGTCGGGTTTTAGTCAGCGCGGTCAGCGTGACCTTGGCCGCATGAGTTTGGCTGCACAAAGCGCTGGTCGTAGTTTAGATAACTTAGCCGGTCGCACCGCTGCCGTGGTGGCTGGTGCCGGTGCGGCGTATGTCGGTGTTCGCCAGGTAGTGGACTCAGCCCAGTTAGATAAAAAATTAATTAATATTCGTCAAACCGCAGGCGCAACCGCAGAGCAAGCGGCAGACCTTCGTAAAGAATTATTTTTAATGGCGCAGCAAACAGGTCAGTCATTAGATTCGTTGTTAGGTGGTTTTAATAATTTAATTCAAGCGGGTCTTAGCTGGAACGAGGCATTAGCAACCACTCAAGCAATCAACCCTGCAATGGCCGTCACTGGGGCGCGGGCAGAAGTATTATCCAGTGCATTAACCGTGGCCGCCGAGGCGTTCGATTTTGATTTATCCAAAGCTGAGACATCGGTTGATATTCTGGATCGCATGACAAAAGCGGGCCGCTTAGGCAATGCCGAGTTAGAAGATCTGTCCGCAATTTTTGCGCGTGTCGGCGTTAACGCTAAGGCATCAGGATTGGAGTTTGATCAAACCCTCGGCTTAATCGAGCGATTGTCGCAAACAGAAAAGAATCCAGAGCGCTTAGCAACACTGGTCGATTCAACGCTGCGCATATTTACTAATCAAAAGTATTTAGACAAAGCAGCACAAGCAACCGGCGTTACGTTTTACAATGCCGAAGACGAACGCCGAGCCGCACTCGATGTACTGGATGACATCGCAGCGGGTTATCAAAAATTCAAAACCGATGCTCAGCGCGATCAAGGCCTAAGCTTGGCATTTGGCGAGGTGGATTTAGACACTATGCGTGGCCTGCGCGTATTACTAAGCGGCGACACGTTAAACCAAGCCCGCCAAATGAGCGCAGAAATAGCCAACGCCGGTGGCACGATTGGAAAGGATTTACCAGATGCAGTTGCTAACTCGGTAGACCAAGTGGCGCGTTTAAAATCTGCATTAAAGAAAGCAGCAGATGGTTTTTCAGAGCCGATTAACTCGACAATTGAAAATGCAATAAAGAATTTAATCGATAAAAAAGAAGATGGTGGATTAGATCTAACTGGCGGGGAATTATTAGCCGGAGGTGCCGCAGGACTTATAACAACCGCTCTACTTTTAAAGGGCGGTGGTAAGTTGCTTAGTAAAATTGGCGCAGGAGTTGGTGCGGGTGTCGCTACGGGTAAAGTACTAGAAGAAATGGCCGGTGTTCAGCCTGTGTATGTCGTTAATATGCCCGGCGGTTTTGGTGGTATGGGTGGACTCCCTGGCATTACCGATGCAGTTATAAAAAGTGGCAAAGGCGGATTATTACGCAGTGCCGCCACAATGGGCGCTACTCGTTTATTGCCATTAGCTGCCGCCGGTGGTGCTGGCTATTGGTTTGGCTCTAACGTTGTTGCGCCTCATGTACAAGGCACGGACGCAGGAAATGAAATCGGTAAAATAACCGCGCAAATGATGGCAGCACTTGGCAATAAAAACGCTAAACAATCACTAGAAAGTGATTCAACTTATGACCCAGCGTATAACAGTTCCAACAGCCGTAGTCGGCAACGAGCTCATTTAAAAATCGAAGTCTCTGACGACCGCATTCGCGTCAAATCCCCTAACGCCGAAAACATGGACATCGACGTCAGTGGCTCTAGCATGCTTACGGGTGGTGCATAATGTCTTGGCGTGACCGCTTACAAAAAGCCTCGTTCCGTGGCATCGAATTTCACGTAAGCCAAGCGACAGGTTCAGGCGGTCGCAATGTCGTTGTGCATGAATACCCATTGCAAGAAGACCATGACACAGAAGACTTAGGCAAAAAGTCGGGCCAGTTTTCTTTCCAGGCGTTTTTAATCGGTGATGACTACGACATCGCACGCGACAAACTAATAGATGCACTAGATCAACCAAACGTTGCAACGCTGGTGCATCCGTATCTTGGCTCACTCTCAATACGCGTTGTTGATTATTCGTGGTCAATCACCAGCCGCCAAGGTGGCTATTGCTCATTCAATATTAACTACGTTAAAGCTGGTCGTGGTGCGCCGGTATTTGCGGCAAATACTGCCGACGCAGTAGCCGCCGCCGCAACTCAGTGCCTGGCACAAACCACTGCCCAATTTGTTGATAATTTCAGCGTGACCGGTCAGCCAGAATTTGTGCGCAATGCGGCACTGGATCAGCTTAATAAAGCAACCGATGCAATCCGTAAAATCAACGGCAAAATAAATGCAGCAGTCGCCCAAGTCGAAGATATCTCGTCAGACATCGACGATCTCGGCAACGAGCTAGCAACCCTCATCCAAGCGCCAGCAACATTAATAAGTACGGTCGCTGGCGTGGTCAGCAGTTTTATCGGCATCGCAAGCGACATCAAAACCGCGTTTGGTGTGTACGATCAGTTGCTTGCTGGTTTTAAAATCACTAGCCCAATTTCCCGCACCGCCGCTAATGGAGTAGCAACAGAAAACCGCGCTGCAATGGCAGACAATCAAGAGTTAATCGCCACCGCACTAGGTGCTATTGCCGTGGTATCAATGGCCCAAGCCGTAGCCGCAGATGATGTGTCATTTACTAGCTACGAAGAAGCGATCGCAATTCGTGACGCACTACTTACAGAGCTAGACGATCAGTCAGCCGCCACGACATTAAGCTACGCCGAATACGCAGCAATCACAGAGCTACAAAACGCGCTCTATAAACGCATCGAACAGCTTGCACCTGGTCTAAGTAAAATCGAATACATCCAGCGCGGTGCGTCCCTTCCTGCGCTTGTGATTGCGCATCAAGTGTATGGCGATGCCACCAAAGCCGATGAGTTAGTCAGCCGCAACAGCATTGCCAATCCTTTGTTTATGCCCGCCGGTAAAGACATTGAGGTGCTGATATGAGCGAGTTAGTGCTGCGTGTCGATGGCCGCAATTACATTGGTTTTAAAGAAGTCGTGTTGCTGCGCAGCATCGAGCAAGGGCCACATCAATTCGAACTAAAAATCGCGCCCGATCTCAACACCAACGGCGGTGTATTTGAAGTAGAAGACGGCATGAGCTGCCAAGCCTATATAGATGACGACTTGGTACTGACTGGCGCAGTCGACGACATCAACGTCGATTACGATTCACAAACCCACGAGATCACAGTGATTGGCCGCAGTAAATGTGGCGACCTGGCAGACTGCTCAACCACAGGCCAGCAAATCAAAGCCGGTCAAACTCTATTAAGTGTTGCGCGCCAACTGTGCAAACCCTTTGGCATTAGCGTGATAGTAGACAGCAGCGCAACAGCAGCTGCCAACCAATCATTTACCGCAACAGACTTAACCTTAGATGCTGGCCAACTGATTTGGGAAGCGCTAGAAGAACTCGCCCGCATTCGTGCCGTATTGCTGATTTCAGATGCCGCAGGCAATTTAGTCATCACTCGCTCTGGCACTGGCACTGCCGACGTGCCGCTAGTGCTAGGCGCTAACATCAAAGCCGCAAGCGCACAACGCAGCCACCGTTCGCTGTTTTCTGAGTATACGGTCGCAGGCCAAGCGGCAAACTGGGCAACGCTCAGCGCAGAAGCAAACAGCCAAAGCAAAAGCACCATCACTGGCGACGCACGTCGGTATCGTCCGTCCGTCATCGTTACCGATCAGTCAGTCGACAGCGCGGCATGCCAAGCACGCGCAGAATGGCAGCGCCGTGTTAGCTACGGTCGCAGCCGCAGCATCAACTACACAATGCGCGGCTGGCGTCAGTCTGGCGATGAAGGCCGAATCTGGATGCCTAACGAACTCGTGCGCGTTACCGATAAGTTTAGCGGCTTAGATAATGCACAGCGTCTAATCACCGCCGTGGCTACCAATCTAACCACACGATCTGGCCGCACCAGCACGCTAACCGTCATGCCTAAAGCCGCGTTTGATCTGATCACACAGCCTGAGTCAACCAGCGGGGCTACGTTATGACCCGCAATCAGCTAATTCGCAGCATATCCGCATTTACGGCACCCATCGCCCGACGCATTAAAATGCTCGTGCAACGCAGCGTTTTAACCCGTGTTAAATACGAATCTAAAGTGCGTTTACTACAAGTGAAGGTGCCCGGCGGCCAAGAGCTAGCGGACATCGAACATCTAGAGCCGTTCGGTTTTACCAGTCACGCCCCTGCCGGTGCCGAGTGCCTGGTGCTTGCATTCGGCGGCAACGGCTCTCACTCAGTTGGTTTGCAAGTGGGTGATCGTAGATACCGCATGCTTATCGAAGAAGGCGACGTTGCTATTTACAACCAAAACGCTGACTACCTGCACTTAAAAAACGACGGCACAGCAACGTTAAAAAGCAGCACAAAAGTGATTGTCGAAAGTCCAGCCGTTGAGATGACCGGTACGCTAAAAGTCGCGGGCGCAACAACGCTAGAAAGCACATTAAATGTGGCTCTAGCGGCGACGCTTTCAACGAGCATGACGACGCCGAGTGCCACAATAACAGCAGGCACAATTACAACGGCAGTCATCACATCATTAACCGTCAACGGCATTGCGTTTGATACCCATGCACACAGCTACACCGACAACGGCAATCCGCTAGTGTCAGGAGGCCCACAATGAGCAACATATTAGCGATTATCTGGGACTCAAATAATCAGCGTTTAGACGTTGCACCACGCCAAAACACACAGCTCACAAAGCTAACCACGGCTATTGCGATCAGTCTATTTACAGACGCCAGCGTCAATACTGATGAGCTACCCGACGGCGAAAAAAATCGCGGCTACTGGGGCGACATGTACCTGCCATCCGGTCAGAGTCTGGGCAGCAAATTATGGCTACTAAATCGCTCAAAAATTACAACAGAAACAATCAACAAAGCCCGCGATTACATCACCGAAGCAACGCAATGGATGATCGATGGTAGTGATCTTTTAGCGATTGAAATTACCGTAGAGCGCCAAGCGCTAGATCGCCTCGCATACCAGCTCAATTGCCAGCTAAATAATGGCACTTGGCAGCAAATAATCATGGAGCAAACTTATGCCGTTTGAACGCCCATCACTAGCAACACTAAAGGCTCGCATTGCGGCTGATATTGAACGTAATAGCGGCGAATCTGCGACCGCTCGCGGTGACATTTATTACCCCATCGCACAAGCCCATGCGGGCGCATGTTATGGACTGCACACCCACTTAGATTACAACCGCGATCAGTTGTTTGACGACACGGCCGACAACGAAAATCTATTGCGTCGCGCAGCAGAAATGGGCATCTATCAAATTGCAGCAACACGCGCTGCGGGTACAGCAATAATTGCAGCAACAGACGGCACAGTGATACCGGCTGAAACGATTTTTACGAAAGACCAAATCGCCTACCGCGTTACCGAATCAGCGACCGCTGAAAGTGGCTCTGCAACGCTCAATTTAAGAGCCGTTGAACCGGGTATTAACGGCAATTTAACCGTCGGTAAAACACTCACTATTTCAGCAACAATCGCCGGTGCAGATACAACTGCCACAGTCGTAGAAATTAGCGGCGGCGCAGAATCAGAATCAATAAGTCGCGTGCGCGAACGCCTTGCGGATCGTCGACAAAACCCACCGATGGGCGGCAACGCAAACGACTACATCACATGGGCAAAAGAGGCACACGTCGATGTTACTCGTGCGTGGTCATACCCCAATGAAAACGGTCTAGGCACAGTCGTCGTGCGATTCGTTACAGACGACCTCGCAACACCAATTCCGTCGCCAGCACACATCACAGCAGTGCAAGATTATACCGACACAGTGCGCCCCGCAGGCATGGCCGGATTCAGCGTCGCGACCATAGTCGCGGCACCGCTCGACATCACATTTACAAGCCTAACGCCAGACACATCCGACGTGCGTTTAGCCGTCGAAGCCGAGCTAGACGATCTCATCAAACGCGAAGCCACTCCAGGCGGCATATTACTGATATCGGCAATTAACGAGGCGATATCAGCAGCCGCAGGTGAGACAGATCATGCGATTGATTTAGTTGCAGATATTACAAGTAACCAAAATCAGTTGATTGTGCTCGGCACGATCACTTGGCCAGTATAAGAGGTTTCAGCAATGGATTATCCACTCTCAGACAGCAATGCGCGGTTGGTCGATGGCAAGTTCACAGACGGCGATCCAGTCAACGCCGTGCCACCGTCTAAAAACTCGGCTGTATACCAAAACGCCATCCACGATGAATTATTAAACGTTATCAGTGGCGGCGGTTTAATACCCGATGAAGCTCAGTTAAATCAGGTTCTTTTAGCGATACAAAGCATCGCAACAACAATCACGGCGAATGCGATCAGCGACTTAGTCGGCGGCGCACCTGGTGCGCTAGATACACTGAACGAGTTAGCCGCAGCGCTGGCGGATGATGCCGATTACGCCGCGACAATAACTGCTGCGTTGGCGACTAAATCTGTGATTGGGCATGGTCATGCAATCGCAGATGTGTCCGGCTTGCAAACAGCATTAGATGGTAAGTCTAATGCTGGGCATGGTCATTCGATAACAGACATTGCAGATTTAAATACAGCGCTCTCAAGAAATCATCAAAAAGGCGAAGGACGATACATCGGGGGTGGTGATCACTACGTTGATATATATTACAAAGCGGGCAACAGCGGTCAGCGGCGCTTTAGTTGTCGTGTCACGTATGTTTCTACCGGAATATATCGTTTCTATTTCACAGAATATTTGGCGAACTTAACAACGCCCGCGATTGCTGCTACTAATTTTTCAGTACAAATTACGCTATGCCCCGGTTCTTTTACGGATCAGTTTATTCCGTACTTTACTACTGTAGGGACTGATTATTTAGAGCTACAGATAAGAACAGAAAATGACAGTCTCAATGATTGTGAGTTTTATTTCTCTGCGGGTTGGATTATCTAATGAATGCGCTGATGAGTTATCAAAAATCACTGCTCGCATTGCTGCCGCAGGGTTCTGCATGGCTTCGCGACGACGATGGAAAAATCGCATTACTCATGCGTGGGCTGGCAGAAGAATTTGCGCGCATCGATACTCGCGCTCAGCAGCTTATAGATGAGTCGCTACCGAGTGGCGTGATCGAATTGTTAGAGCGCTGGGAAGCAGATTACGGCCTGCCTGATAGTTGCTCATCGGTTGTACAAACATTCGATCAGCGCATATCCGCGCTGGAACAAAAATACAAACTTTACGGCAGCCAAAGCCGTGCTTTCTTAGTGTCACTTGTCGACGCATACGGGCTAATAGCAAACATATCAGAGTACAAAGAAGCGGTGTTTGGTGGCGATTTTGGTGGCTACTTCTGGGGCACAGACTGGGCGTTTGTTGTTCAGTTTGATATCGAAATCCCCGATACGATCACAGATATCGACTCAACAAAATCGATATTGGAATGCTCTATAGCTCGCATTCTGCACGCTCATAAGTACCCGATATTTGTATACGGCGGCGCTCCTGATGGCGCACTTTCATACAACGGCGCTTATCTCACGTACAACGGCGCTTATCTGACTTACAACCCATAGGACTCGTTATGTCTGAATACAAACTTGAAGATGCGGAAACAGTGACATTGGCTGACGCTACTAAAATCATCGGGCTAGATGCGAACGGCGTGCCGTGCTGGATCGATCCATCGAGCTTAGCTCAAGGTGGCTTTAAAGCGTGGCTCGACACCCATTCCGATATCGTCAACTACTGGTGGCCCGATAAAAGCGATGTAGGGTATCTTGCTAAGTCGGGACGGAGGTGCACCGACTTCAACTCAACAGACACTCCGATACTCGTAGAAAAAGAAGGCGTCAGAGTCTATGCAGCGTTAAACACAACAAACGAGAACTTGATTTTTCAGAGCCTTCAAACTGATCAAATATCAGTTGAGCGATCTGAAATCGGAATTTTTTATATTGATCCAGCTATTTCTCCAGCTACAGATGATCGGTCAGAGTTAATGTACTGTGCTAGTAACGGCAACTTCCAAGGAATGTTTATTCTGCACACAAATGACCAATACTCAAAATGGACGATTGGATCGTATTGTTATCCGTATAATTCAGTACCTGTCTCTGCACAATTTGGTACAGATGATTTATTAGGCGGATGGGTGATGGTGCATGCTAAAACAACGATGGACCGCGTCAATACAACTGTAAGAATTGAAATCACAGTTAGTAACGCGACGCAGAGTGGGCTAAGGTATGGTAGTGGAGAAAATACTAACGTGACAGCATTTAGAATTACGCCCACTACAATCGGCGTAGCATCAACATATGCGGGTAGCGCTATACTCCCAGCATTCTATGCTAAAAGCCGCGTCCCCCTTACAGAGGTGGAGGCAGATGACATCTTTAATAGGTTTAAAGCTGGGTATGGCATCGCGTAGGGCTGAGGTTCGGTATATACGCCGTCTCATCGTATGCGTCTAGGTGTCTCAAGCGAACCGGCGCGCTACACGAAGAGCGCGTATTTTGCCATCCTCCCGAGCGCGCCACTTAGGCCCTTCAAGAAGTTATAAAACTCCCAAACTAATATTATGTTCCTCGAAGCTGATTTGCTCGGGCGGACGAGAACCTCCGTTAGGTTCGACTCGTAGCTGTGCGCTTTTTGCACAAGCGAAGAGCGCGTATTTTGCCATCCTCCCGTGCGCGCCACTTAGTCGGCCTTAGAACTAGAATTCCCAGAATATATCGTGACTACTCGCTTCGCTCCTTGAGTCACTCCTACTTTCGCTCCTTGAGTCACTCCTACTTTCGCACCTTGGTCACTCCTACCTTCGCTCCTTGAGTCACTGCTACCTTTGCTCCTTGAGTTTTCCCGATTTTGTAGGAGTGACTCAACGAACGTTTTTTGTTCGTAGTCACGACAGATATGTGGAATTATCCTGGTACTTCTTGGCTTCTCATTTTTTCCTGCAATTCGTTGCAGAAAAATAAATCGACTCAGGCTAAGGTTATGGTTTGCAATAACAATAATTGGAGTTCACATGGCTTCCGTCCGCGATCAAGTGTCGTCTGCAGAATGGGAAACTCGCGTCAATTTAGCCGCAGCCTACAATCTTGTGGCTATGTATGGCTGGGATGATTTAATTTTTACTCATATCTCTGCGCGCGTGCCTGGCCCTGAGGCCCATTTTTTAATTAATCCTTATGGGATGATGTTTGATGAAGTCAGTGCGTCGAGTTTGGTTAAAGTCGATTTGCTCGGTAACAAAGCGATGTCGTCTGATTACGATATCAATCCTGCGGGATTTATTATTCATAGTGCTGTTCATGAAGCGCGCAGCGACGCGCATTGTGTTATGCACCTCCACACGAAAGAAGGCGTTGCTGTATCGGCTCAAGCACAGGGTCTGTTGCCTATTTCGCAGCAGTCATTATTTCCGCTGTCAGGGCTAAGCTATCACGCCTATGAGGGCGTTGCGTTAAATCCAGAAGAAAAGGTACGGCTAGTTGCTGATCTCGGCACTACCGACTTTATGATTTTGCGCAATCACGGACTGCTAACCTGTGCCGAAAATATAGCGGATGCATTTTTGAATATGTTTATTTTGCAACGAGCTTGCGAAGTACAGTTACTGGCTCAGTCTGGCGGTGCAGAATTAATTCCCATCTCTCAACCTATAGTGGACGGTATTAAACAAGCCGCTAAGCAAGTAACGCGTAATGCGGGAGGGAAGCTGGCCTGGCCAGGATTGCTACGCAAGCTTGAGCGAATAGGGGCTCCGTACGCTAATTGATGTTCTTAAAACAGCTCTATATCGGTTTCCGAATCGCCGGAAGCCGTTTCAAATCTCAGTTTTTCTTCCGTCAGTTTATCAACCAGTTCTATTAATTGGTTGCTGTATGATTCCATACGTGTAAAACCAGACTGAATCTCAGTATGAATCGATATTTTTCGGCGCCAATTTTCTTCGCCCACTTGTTTGAGAATTTCATGCATGGATTTATGAACAGCTTCATGCATTGGGGCGATCGCGTTATAAGTAGGCAGATGCGAAAAGTATTTATGTCCTATTCCTGTGTCGTACCATTTACCGAATCGGCAGTGATGATGATCTACCTCAACCGCATTCCATGCGGCGGAACCTTTACCACTCTCCATTGCTTGATAGCCATTTTGAATGTAAATCATGTGATCTACTTTTATTAATGAAGCATAACTTACGATGAGTGAATAATTAACTTTTTCGTATGTTTTTTGCGCAATGCTCGCTAGTTTATTGAATGAAGATGAAAATTTCTCATTCGCGATTAATGCTAGATCGGTCATCTCAACAACATCGCTTGCTTGCTGCTCCATGCGACTGCTGACTAGTTTGAAATCATTTACCATACCATTAATGTCCGCCGTGGCATTTCTCGTACTTTCAGCCAGAGAACGAACTTCATCGGCAACGACGGAGAAACCTCGCCCGGCCTCTCCTGCGCGAGCAGCTTCAATAGCGGCATTTAATGCCAATAAATTTGTTTTTCCTGCAATATCATCAATTAATAACAGGATTTTACTTATTTTTTCTGTTTGTTTATTAAGCTGAGATGTCGTTTGCTGTATTTCTTTTACATGGTTAGCTTGCTGTTGGAGGCTCGATGTAACAGTCGTAATTTCCACTAGGGCATCGGTGGATAATTGCACGCCTTCTTTGGCAATATTTTCTACATGTCCCATTTCTCCAGCAACTTTATTTAAGTCCTGTTGATTTCTGTCGAGATTTTTTAAAAGACTATTGGTTTTTACGCTGCCGATATTTTGATCCAGTGCCTGTCTGTGTTGCAGTAAATATGCTTCTTCCATGGAGTAAAAAGCTTGATTTATCTGCCGTAGCGAATCACCAAAAGCACCATGCATACCTTTATCCAATGGGCGACGATAATATCGATTCTCGGAAGCTTCTTTAAAGCAAATTTCAACTTCACGAATGTAGGTTTCTACCTGATCTAGAAAGTTGTTAATACTACTCGATATCCCTGACATTCTGGATTTACCCATGCCAACGTCAATGCGACGAGTTAGCTTTCCTTGCTCGGCTAGGGCAAGGATATGTTTAATGTCCTTTGCAGTTATTGAGGACTGCAGGTGTGATCGGTAGGACAGAAGTCCCAGCATTGATAGTGTTGCAATGGATACGATTGCAGGCCAGAGTACGCCACTGATGATGGCATAAGTAATGTAGCCGATGAAGGAGATCGTCATGGCAATCAGTAATCTAGCGAGTGGATTAAAAAGCAAGGATAAATTCGGCATAGCTCTGATACTCCCGACTAATTTCTCGCCAGAGTAGTGCACTGGCGTGAGGGATTTGTTGATCTTCTGGTAGGCTTAATTCGAGTTTGCGCATTTTTTCATATAGAGGAATCACCAACTCTAAGGCGTTTGGATTTGGTGCTCGTCGAGCCGATAAATAACCGACGACCTCACCGTCTTCATATACAGGTGCAATACTGGCGAATGCCCAGTAGTAGCTACCATCTTTCGCCATATTTCTTAGATACCCAAGAAACTCCTGCTCTTGCTTCAGATGCTCCCACATAAGGCTGAAGACGGCCCGAGGCATGCAAGGATGGCGAATGATATTTTGAGGTTTGCCTAGCAGTTCTTGATAGGTGTAGCCAGCAATTCGACAGAAGCAATCGTTAACATAGGTAATCCGGCTTGCCGTATCGGTTTTAGACACAATCAGATCACTTGCTTCCAAGCAATACTCCTTATCTATAGGTGTGATCTGGTTTGGGCGGTACATGTGCTGGTCTCATGCGAAGTTGTTTTTCAAGTATAGACACAAGGGGAGAATGTACAGTCTGGTCTCGACTGTTTATTGGCAATTGATCGGAAGTTACTTCATTTACGGATGCTGGCAGTCTGAGCAATGCAATGGTTAAAGATCATTCATCCAGTGCAATAGGCATGAATGGTCATCAGGTGAGAAACACTGGATGCCATGGCGTTGCAATAATGCCACGGTAACGCCATCTCCTTGGGTGAGTTGGCGCTGAAATTCACCATCATATATCTGGCCTACACCACAAGAAGGAGAGCGAGCCGCAAGCAAGGCCGCCATGGCGTGATACTTTTGTGCTAGTGCTAAGGTTTGTTGTGCGCCTTTGATAAATTCAGTAGTAACGTCATCCCCTTGGGTGGTGATCACTTTCGCTTTACCGTCCAAAACGTCATGTCCATCTCCGCCTTGGATCTCTGCGGCAGGGCGGGGCGTTGTTAGGCCGCCAGCAACTTCTGGGCACACAGCGATGATCCGGCCTTGTTGTTGCCACTGGCGCAGCTGCTCAGCGAGTTGGTTCACTTTGTTCTCGTTGCTTTCACCATCGTATCTGACTGGCTGACCGAGTAAGCAGGCGCTCACTAATAAGCGTTTCATGGATTGCGCTGTGCGAGGAAATGGACGTAGCGCCCTAAACGTCGATAGGGTTCTTGCAGTCCTACTTCAAGATCGGATTTGTTCACGGCCTCTTGCCCGATGCGTTCACGAATTTTTTGATGCATATGATCGTGAATACAACGAATACCGCGCCAGCGCCGAACGCTAAAGCCGAGCTGAGTTAGTGCTTGCTCAATGGCATCAGGGTCTAGCGGATGTTGCGGCGCATTCCCTTCGCGGCGTAATCTTGGGTTCGCGCCCTTGGGGGCATGTGTACGGCCATTCATCAGTTGACGCCATTCATGTCCATGTAAGTTATAAAACATAAGTGATAACCAACCGCCGGGGCGTACACGAGCCGCCAGCTGGGGAAGTGCATCAAATGGATGTTCTAACCACTCTAAAACGGCATGATTAAGCACAATGTCATACTCATGTGGAAAGACACTATCGGTTGCTTGTAGGCTGCAGCATTGGCTGTTAACGGGGATGTTTTCCGCTGCGAAGAGATCCTGCGCGAGCGTCAGCATTTCTTGTGAGACATCACACAATGAAATATTTGCGCCTTGTTTGGCCAGTTGTAAGCTGAATTGTCCTTGGCCTCCGCCGATATCCAATACCGTTGCGCCTTCAAGTGGTATCGCTAAATCGCTAAAGTCTTGTGCCAATGCCAATAATCGTAATTGCCCTCGCGGTGTGGCGTAAATAGTGCGACTAAAACGTGCGGCCAGATCGTCGAAATTGCGATCGACCGTTAGGTGTTTATGGGCAGCCTCTAGGCTGGAATGGTCGGCGGAATCGTGGGTCATTATGATGCGCTTTGGCTAAGTAGAGTAAACAATTGCAAGAATAGTACGCGAGCTAGAGTAATCTCCCAAATACCAATGTGAACGGCGGCTCAATCTAACAAATTGATGGCTAGTAATCGGTTTCAGGATGTCGGATAGTGTCTTAAGGGTGTCTGAGTAACAGCGCCAGAATATGGATGGTATGAATGAAACTGGTCTATGACGGAGCGGTAGCAGAATCAGTCCTTATCCGCTCTGGAAAGCGCATTGAGCTGCATGTGTGTGAGCTAGACGAAGAATTGTTTGTACTCGTCATGTTGGTGGGGCGTGACGATAGCATGCCTACTTCGATTAATAGCCAAGGCCCTTACCATGATAAGAACCAAGCCAAGGCGGCGTTAAGTGCCATTCGCTGGGCGTTAACCGTTGATGGTTATGACGGTGAGAAACGTACTTCTATTTGGTCATTGCATGCTCGGCGCGAAGCGCGCGAAAATCAGCATCGACGCTCTCTTTATGTGGTGGATACCAGCTTCGTTCCTTTGGGGGTTCCTCCCGAAGACGAATAACAATGTTTCTTATAAGCAGCCTCACCGGTTGGGATTATTGGTCTACACTGAATTTTGATCTTTAGTCGGCCGTTTCAAAGGTGATTTTGCAGTTATGCCCAATCAAACCGCTACCTGTCCGGTAGGAGAGTTAAGTTGTCCTCTGGTTGATGAAGTGGTGCACTTGCGTCAGCAAGTGATTACCGATCCGCTAACGGGCTTATTCAACGTCCGCCATTTTCGTGAAATGCTCGAACAAGAGTTAGAGCGTACTCAGCGAACTCGTATGTCGACCGCAGTGATGATGATCGATTTGGATCATTTCAAACGCATTAATGACAGCTATGGTCACGAAGAAGGTAATACTGTCTTACGTCATACCGCCCGTCTAATTGAAGCGATGACACGTCGATTGGACGTACGTTGTCGATATGGTGGTGAGGAATTTGTCGTTATTTTGCCATCGACGGAGTTGGCCGTAGCCAAGCGAGTTGCCGAGCGCGTACGATCAGCTCTGGCGTCTACGCCGGTTGATATTAGCGAAAACTCAATTACCGTGACGGCCAGCATTGGTTTGGCTATCTGTCGGGTCGATGAATATCTTGGCGCAGCCCAGTTGGTGCAAGAAGCTGATAAATGGCTGTATGAAGCGAAACGGCAGGGCCGTAATCGCGTTTGTTTCAATACTCCCGTTCAGCGCGACCAAGGCGTAAGCCAAGACGAAAAAGATGCTATACGTGGTTTATTCGGTGGCGATTAACGTTTGCGATATTGTGCCGGTGTAATGCCATGCCATTTCTTAAACGCACGAATAAATGCTGCAGACTCGGTATATCCGAGTAATAAAGCGATTTGTTCGACACTGGTTTTACTGTTGTCGAGTAATTTACAGGCTTTTTCAGAGCGTACTTTGTCCAATAATTGTTGATATGTAGTTCCTTCTTCTTTTAAATCACGACGAAATTGTCGTTCGCTACTACTAAACGATTCCGCACAATCTTTTATCGCCGGCAACTCCTCCTTAAACATTTCTAAGTGGTGCTTTACTCGCTCCGCTAGAGTACCGTTATTGACCTGACTACGTTTGCTTAATAATTCATCGCATTGTTGGCGATACAGTGTTAATGCCGTTGTATTCGCGTTGGGCAGTGTTTTTTTCAAAATATCGCCAGGAATTAAAAAACGAATAACATCAGTGCCAAATTTAACAGGGCATTGAAATTGTTTTTCGTAAAATTCGGCTTCTAATGGTTTTGGATAAGGGATGCAAATTTCTAATGGGTGGGTGTGTTGCCCGATCATTGTTTGCATTAAATTTAAAAATTGAAAGGTGCCTGCAACGTCGCGATCAATCACAAAACGATGCAAATGCTCAGGGACACGATAGGGCGTTAGAATGATGCTCGCATTCTCACCATCCAGCTCGAAACTTATTTTACTGAACAAATAGCTCATTTCTTGGTAGCGAATACCGAGTTGGATTGACTCGTAAACCGTGCTGCAGCTCATCAACATCATGGCGTAAGCGCCATATCCTGATAGTCCGAAGGTCGAACCGATTTTTACAGCGGCTAATGGGTCATGACTTAGATCAATAAACAGGTCGGAAAGTATCGCCAATTCGTCGGCCTGACTGATTACCGCATTACCATCAAATTGATCTTTGCGCATGCCGTGCCGCGCCAGTATTGGCGCGGGGTCGAGACCATAATTGCGTTGAATTTGGTCGATGGTAAAACTGAGTGCAAGGATAGATCTAAGAGTCATAGTGGCCGAATATGTTAATTTTTAGAAATTCTGGACATAGTTTGCCGTGGTCGCTCGGCAGTACATTGGATAAATCATAACAACGAACGAAAGGTTTATCACAATGACGGATATTAAACGTACTCTACCAAAATACACAGAAGTCGTTATTGTCGGTGGCGGTTTGGGTGGCCTAGCAATGGGTATCCAACTACAAAAACATGGCATTAATGACTACATTATCGTTGAGAAAGATGTCGAAGTTGGCGGTTCATGGCGCGACAATTCTTACCCAGGTTGCGCGTGTGATGTTCAGTCACATCTTTATTCATTTTCGTTCACGAATAAATCAGATTGGACGAAACGCTATGCTCCATGGGATGAAATCCAAGATTATATTCTAGCAACTGTGAGTGAGTATAACGTACGCCCTAATATTCGCTTTGGTCTTGAAGTGAATAGTTCAGTTTTCGACGAAAAAACCGCGACGTGGACAGTAGGCACAGCTGACGGCCAAACGGTTAAATGTAAGTACTTCATTTTAGCGACGGGCCCGTTACACCATCCACAAATTCCAAATATTCCGGGTCTTGATACATTCAAAGGTAAGGTAATGCATTCCGCACGCTGGGATCATGGTTACGATTTGAAAGGTAAAAAGGTTGCCTCCATAGGTACAGGCGGTAGCGCGATTCAGTATGTACCTGAAATTGCGCCGGATGTTGAGCGTTTAGATGTGTATCAGCGCAGTGCCGCTTGGGTTATTCCACGCGATGAGCGCAAGTACAGCAAAGCGAGCAAGTGGGTATTTGAAAAATTCCCGTCACTGCGTCGCTTATACCGCGCCCGTTTATACATGACGAATGAAATGCGCGTTTGGCCAATTTTTCACCCTAGTATTGCTGTTGTTGCAGAGTTCTTTGCTAAACAGTTTATTCGTGCGCAAGTGAAAGATCCGGTGGTGCGTAAAAAACTAACACCCGATTATATGCTCGGTTGTAAGCGTATTTTGATTTCGAATAAATGGTATCCAGCCTTTAATCGGGACAATGTTGATTTAATTACCGATGGCATTAAAGAGATTCGTGAACATAGTATCGTTGATAGCAATGGTGTTGAGCGCGAAGTAGATACCATTATTTTAGGCACAGGTTTTATTGTTGATCCTCGTGGTTATATGAATAAATTCAACCTGAAAGGCTTGCCGGGTCACGATATTTTAGAAGACTGGAAAGACGGTGCTGAAGCCTATTTAGGTAACACCGTCACTGGGTATCCAAATATGTTCCAATTAGTGGGGCCGAACGCTGGCTTAGGACATAATTCGATCTTGTTTATGATTGAATCTCAAGTGCACTACATTCTTCAGTGTATGAAAGAAGTTCAGAAGCGCGATGTGGGTTACTTAAATGTGAAGAAAGAAGCGCAAGTGGAATTTAACGAAGAGATGCAATCTCGCATTAAAGGTTCCGTTTGGACTTCAGGCTGTAAGAGCTGGTATCAGCAAGCGGATGGTAAAAACTTCGCTTTATGGCCTTCGTCAACTATGGAGTTCTACCGTCGTAACCGTAATGTTATTGCTCGCCACTACGAGTGGGTGAAAGTTGAAGCCAAGCCGCAAGCCACTGTGCAGCTTGGTTCGAAGGAGCGCGTTGTTGCTAAAGCTAAAAGTAAGACGGCTGCAGCGAAGGAAGTCAGCGCGTGATGCAAGATCAACTCAAAAAGCCCGTCATAACTTTTTGAGTTGAATGTTTGAGTCCTGATAGACCTCTTTGGGCGTTATTATTAACGCCCTTTTTTTTGTTCAATTTTTTTCTTTTCTTTCTTGATGGCTTTTTCAATCTCAGAGGACGACAAACCCTCATGCCGTTGATGGTGTTCTACTTGGTGTATGAGAGTGCACAATGCGGCATTCACTGGCGCATCTATACCAAGCTTACTTGCAGCTTTAACCACAGCACCGTTTAAGTATTCAACCTCGGTTAAGCGCCCTAAGTGTAGATCTTCCCACATAGAAGAACGCGCTTGAGGGTCTATAGCCAGCATGCTCGCTGCTAGTTTTTTAAATAACCAATCAGGAAAATTCATTAGCGGAGGTAACCAGCGCGCAGGTAGTCGCGTTAGTTTTGGTAGGTTTAGATTTTTTGCTTTAGCGACAACCAGTAATTCCGTCATTGCAGCACTTAAAATGCGACGATATCCAGCGTGTTCTAATTCAGTTTTAAGCGGCAAGCCAGAGAGTGCGTTAATCGCATTGTTTAAATTTAACTGTAACTTAGCCCAAACGATAGCTTCGTAATCTGAGT
Organism: Thalassolituus oleivorans MIL-1; assembly: GCF_000355675.1. Taxonomy (NCBI): domain Bacteria; kingdom Pseudomonadati; phylum Pseudomonadota; class Gammaproteobacteria; order Oceanospirillales; family Oceanospirillaceae; genus Thalassolituus; species Thalassolituus oleivorans. Next base: position 552,648 of record NC_020888.1, read on the forward strand.
TGGATAGTAATTGAATATTGGTTTTTGCAAACGCTGAGGTTAATGCAGCGCGAATGGTATCGTTAGGCTCGCAGTAAATAGCGCCTTCCGTTCCGCGATGAAAGCGACCCTCACCTAGAGGAGCAACGTTAAAGCCAACGATTCCCCTAAGGATGTTAAGTGTGGGGCATATACGTTTAATGATGGCATCACTGCCTAAGCCGTTTTGTAGACACAACACAAGGGTTCCAGCTTTACAGTACTGGTGGAGTAATTGGGCCGACTCTTCAACGGCGAGGCACTTAACGGTAAGGAGTACTATGTCAGCATCGGCGAGAGCTTCATTGCTGTCCGTCATGTCAGGAGTGCCAACTTGCCATTGTTCCTCTTGATAGTCGCTAATCGTCAAACCACCGGCTTGGTGGATATCCGCTATTACTCGCGGCCTAGCGATTAGGGTTGGTGCTAGTCCGCCAGCCTTGAGGGCTGCTCCTAAATAACATCCGATAGCACCTGCACCAAGAATCACAACCTTCATAGCTAAGCCTTACGTTGGCGGGTTAACCAACGATCTAGAGAATTGGCGAATTGTTGCTTGTCGCGGTCAGAGAAGGCCGCAGGCCCCCCACTTTGTACACCACTTGAGCGCAAGGTTTCCATAAAATCACGCATATTGAGACGCTGACGAATGGTTTCTGCTGTATAGGTTTCTCCGCGATTGTTAATCACAGTAATAGCACGTTCCATTAATTCTGCTGCCAGTGGAATATCTTGCGTAATCACTAGATCGCCGTCTTCTGCACGCTGCACTATGACGTTGTCAGCAACATCAAAGCCTGCTTCGACTTGAACTGTATGGATATGTGGGCAGGGTGTAACAGGTACACGGTGGTTGGCGACAAAGTAGGTGGTAATCGCAGTGCGGATAGCCGCTTTGCAAATAACTTCACGTATCGGTTTTGGTGTCGCATCTGCATCCACCCAGATGGTCGGCATACAAGTCATCTCTCAACTAAACTGAAGGTTAACGATAGTGCATTATGGCAGAATACAACCCGACTTTCGCAGCCATATAAAGTGAATGGCATACTTGCACCTGTCCTAGCTGGTCATCCAGATCCATAGTTATGAAGTTGGAACAGGTTCCGCGTCTTTAGGAGTGCAGCATGTCAGTCATTACACCAGAGATACAACCGCGTCGCATGGCGATTCCGTTTGATTCACTGACGCAACGTTTTTTCTTCCTTGATAATCCATTATTGAGCGTCTTTGTGGGCGCATTATCGTCAACGTTTCCACCTGGTGAAGCGGAGTTTATTGCTTCGGTTCGTTTGTATCGTGACAAAGTGACATCACCAGAATTACAGGAACAAATTCGTGGTTTTATTGGCCAAGAAGGACATCATAGTCATCAGCATAAGCGCGCGAATGAAGTACTTCGTGACTTAGGCATTGACGCTGTGCGTTTAGAAAAGAGTTTAGAGCGCGAAATTAAACGGCGCTTACATGAGGGGAAAGCTAAACCTAAGTTTCGTTTAGCGTTAACGGTTGGCATGGAGCACTTAACGGCAATTTTAGCTGAGCATGTGTTGACCAATCCCGAGATCTTCGACGGCTTAGATGATTCGGTAAAAGAGTTACTTTATTGGCATGCTGTCGAAGAGATTGAGCACAAGGCCGTAGCTTTCGATGTATTCATGAGTACCGAAGGAGATCAGGCGTATTTACGTCGCGTTTTACGTTTTGCAACCCTTATGTTTTCTGTTCGCATCAGCCTATATATGGTTGCGCTATTGTGGTGGTCGAAAAAACGACCAACGTGGCGCGATATAAAAGAATTCTATAAATTCCTTTTTGGTAAAAAAGGAATGATTAGTGGCGTTCGTAGTAATTATAAAGACTTTTTTAAAGCGGGCTTTCATCCTTGGGATCACGAGAATACCGATTTAATAGAACGCTGGAAGAAAGAGTTCTATCGCGAAGAACACGATCAAGGGCGAGAAAAAACGGCCTAGTTATATCTCGTTATAAGTCGTAGTGTTCTGTTGAAACTACGACTTATAACGTCATGCCCCTTTCTTGTATCGCTCCGAATGCTTTGAAACCACAGTATTTTGTTTGTATTCCACCTGTCTCATTCTTCGGTCATCGTCGATACTTATTCTCGTGCTAACGCAAGAATAAATCTAACGATGCTCTTTTGGGAGAACGGTATGAACGCTACAGTAACCAATCTGGATATCAAACCAGAAATTAAGCCTCGCCATATGTCGATGCCTTTTGAGCAAATTGATACGCCGTATTTTTTTGCTGGTAATGCTTTGTTGTCGACTTTTTTCGCAGCATTATCGTCAACATTTCCCGCGGGGGAAGGTGAGTTCATCGCGTCTGTACGTTTATATCGAGACAAAGTAAAAGACCCGTTATTGCAAGAACAAATTCGCGGTTTTATCGGTCAAGAAGGGCATCACAGTCGTCAGCATCAGCGCGCAAATGAAGTGTTGCGTGATCTTGGTTTGGATGCTGTTGCTTTAGATAAGCATTTAGAAAGCTACATAGCCCGTCGTGTGCATAAACATTCGCCGAAATTCCGCTTGGCGACAACGGTCGGCATGGAGCATTTAACGGCGATTTTAGCGGAACATATTTTAACGTATCCAGAAACGGTAGAAACGCTTTCTGAGCCAGTAAAAGATTTATTGTACTGGCATGCGGTCGAAGAGATTGAACATAAGGCTGTGGCCTTCGACACCTTTATGTCGATTGAAAACGACCAAAAATATTTGCGCCGCATGATGGTGTGGGCGACGCTATTTTTTATTCATCGTATCAGCTGGTATATGGGCAAGCTGTTATGGCAGCAAAAGAAGTTACCCTCTTGGTCGGATATCAAAGGCTTTGCCGGTTTTATGTTCGGTAAAAAGGGTATGTTCACAGGTATTACTAAGAACTATTTAGACTTCTACAAAAAAGGCTTCCATCCTTGGGATCATGAGAATCGTGATTTGATTGAGCGTTGGAAGACAGAGTTCTATCGCGAAGAGCAGGATGTTGGTGCGCAACGGGCTGCTGAGAAAACAAAGAGCGCTTAGATCATACTTTTGGTCGTCACTATGGCTGGCTTCGGCCAGCTATCTACAAGGGTGGTTGCACTAGCGCCTTTAGCGGCCATTTTTTCGTGTTTTTTACTTACATTTTGGCAACATAGCCACCTTGAGTTTCAGGTCTAATCCACCTATGGTATTCGTCATAAAAAAATAATGCAGAATACCCGAGGAGATACGTATGTTAGGCCAGATGATGGATCGTCAGCTGCTGATTTCAGGCTTGCTGGAACACGCAGAGACTACCCACCCCCATTCTGAAATTGTAAGCCGCCGCTGTGAAGGCGATATACATCGCTACACCATGAAAGATGCTGCGGAACGTGCGCGTAAAGTCGCTAACGTATTAACTCGATTTGGCATTCAGCAAGGTGATCGCGTGGCGACGCTGGCTTGGAACAACTACCGCCACTTTGAGATGTACTTTGGTGTTTCGGGCTTTGGTGCTGTTTTACACACGATTAATCCGCGCCTGTTCGCCGAACAGCTTATCTATATTGTTAATCACGCAGAAGATAGGTTTATCTTCGTTGATTTAACTTTCGTACCATTATTAGAAGCCATTAAAGATCACATTACCGGCGTTGAAGGCTTTGTCATTCTGTGTGACGAAAACAAGATGCCGGACACTAGCTTGCCTAACGCTATGTGTTACGAAACTCTACTGGCTGCTGAGTCGTCTGACTTTGCTTGGCCTGAGTTCCCAGAAACTCACGGCGCAAGTATGTGTTACACCTCGGGTACTACGGGTAATCCAAAAGGCGTACTGTACAGCCACCGTTCAACCGTATTGCACGCCTTGGCGTCAGTGGGTGATGAAGTGATGGGCTTGTCATCGTCATCATGTTTCTTACCTGTGGTGCCTATGTTCCATGTTAATGCTTGGGGCACACCTTATTCAGCGTGTATTACCGGAGCTAAGCAGGTTTTCCCTGGCCCTGGTATGGATGGCGCGTCTTTATGGGAATTGATTGAAGCTGAGCAGCCAGACTTATTGTTAGGTGTTCCGACGGTATGGTTAATGCTCCTGAATCATATGGATAAAATCGGTAAGAAGCTTGAGTCGGTAGAAAACGTTATTGTGGGGGGAGCTGCGGCACCGCTGCAAATGATCAAAGATTTTGATCAAAAACACGATGCTTTCTTGATTCATGCATGGGGCATGACGGAGATGAGCCCAATCGGAACGATTAATGCTCACAACCACATTATGGAAAAACTGCCGCGTGAAGAGCGGTATTTGCTACAACAAAAGCAGGGTCGTCCTGTTTATGGTGTACAAATTAAAATCATCGATGATGCTGGAAATGAATTGCCGCGCGACGGTAAAACCTTTGGACGTTTGATGGTTAGCGGTCCTTGGATTGTGAGTAGTTATTATAAAAATGACGATGTGAGTAGCTTTGAAAATGGTTGGTTTGATACCGGCGATGTAGCGACTATCGATGAAAATAATTACATGCAGATTGTTGATCGCTCTAAAGACGTTATTAAGTCTGGTGGTGAGTGGATCAGCTCCATTGACTTGGAAAACGCTGCGGTTGGTCATCCTGATTTAGCAGAATGCTGCGTGATTGGCGCTCGTCATCCTAAGTGGGATGAACGACCTATTTTGTTGGCGATTCGCCATCCCGGTGTCGACGTTGATGAAGCGAGTGTACTGGCCTATTTACAGGATAAAATTGCAAAATGGTGGATGCCTGATGCGGTTATTTTCGTTGAGTCTTTACCGCATACTGCAACAGGTAAACTCTTAAAAATAGATTTACGCAAAGAGTATGAAAATTACTTAATAGAAAAAGAAAACGCGTAATTATTTTTTCTAAATTAAGTGCTATTGAAACCCACGTTAATACGTGGGTTTTTTTTGCTTATCAAATAGCAGCTTGCGAAAAAGCAGGTGGTTGGGTGTCATTAGTGATTTGATGCAAAGGACAAAGATCTTTAGGAGTGCGAATGACGCGAGAAATCGCTGGATCATTCACTACAAGGTCAATATCGGAGCAGGATGGCATCAGCCGTACTTCTGTACGATGGCCATGCAACTGCATTAAATTCCAGCCAAACTCACGGCGAAAAGCGGTTGGGAATCCTGGGTGTCCATCACCGTCCACAGGACGTATGCAAGGATGATCAAATAAGGATGCGGCTAACTGCTGATAGGTCACAGGCTGCACCCAAGGCATATTGCCGCGCGCTATAATCCAACCTTGCCAATGCTGGTTTGCGCGTACACCAAACGCAATGCTGTGACCAATGCCAAGGCGAGCGTCTGGGCAGATGCCTGCTTCAACACCATCTTGTTGGCATTGGTGCATTAATTCATGGTCGCCCGGATGTAAAACCACATAGCATGACAGTCCGCTGGCTTTGGCTGCTCGAATAGTCGCGAGTAAGACAGAGTCCTTATTGTTCAAGGGTAAACAGCGTTTATCCTGACCGAAGCGCTCACTACGCCCCGCCGCTAGGATGACGATACCAATCCCCATACACTTCTCCTTTGGTGTCTATTACTAGAGCCATTGAAGACCCTAGCACAGTGAATTGCGTAGGAGGTAGTCCGTTTGTGTTACCGACCGCTGTTTACAATTTGATCAGTTGGACTTTTTTTCCCACCAAGGATAAAACGGCGGCATTCCATCACTGACCTTAGCCGTGAAGTTAGACGGGCGTTTTTCAAGGAAGGAGGCAACCCCCTCTTTACCATCAACGAGACTGGTGTAATACATACCCAAAGATTCAATACGATGGGCGTCTTCAGGATTATCGAGAGCACTGTTGCGGTACATCATTTGACGAATCATCGCGACCGACACGGCAGAACGTGTGCTAATGCGCTTAGCAATTTTGCGTGCTTCGTCGAGCAACTTATCTGCGGGCACGACCGCGCGCACGAAACCGCCTTCCAGTGCTTCTGCACCATCAAATATGTCGCCGGTCATGGTCCACTCTAGTGCTCGTGAAATTCCAACGATGCGCGGCAAAAACCAGCTAGAGCAGGCTTCAGGCACAACGCCGACCTTGCTAAAGATAAATCCAATGCGAGTATGCTCAGTGGCTATACGAATATCCATGGCACAGGTCATGGTTGCGCCAATTCCTACCGCCGCGCCGTTAATGGCAGCAATGACAGGTTTAGTGCAGCGGAAAATAGATAACGCCACGCGACCACCAGTATCGCGTACACCTGCGACGATATCAGGGTCGTTGTAGCGGCTCGTCATGTCTTCTAATGTCGGTTGGATACTTTCATCTAAACCGAAGACATTACCTTCACGGCTTAAATCCATTCCGGCGCAAAATGCACGACCTGCTCCGGTGACAATAATGGCTCTAACCTCGTCATCAGCACTGGCGCTATCGAAGGCACGAATCAGCTCTTCACACATTTCTACTGTAAAGGCGTTTAACTGCTCTGGACGGTTCAGAGTAATCGTTAAGATACTATCGGTGACGTCGTATGACAGGGTGTTGTAGCTCATAATTCTTCCCCACAAAAATGATTGATCGCTGCTCGATATTCTTCTTTTAAACGCGCGACTAGCGTACCTGCGTCGGGTAAATCACGGATGCTGCCAACCCCATGGCCTGCTGACCATAAGTCTTTCCAAGGCTTTGCTTTGGTCGTTGATTTGTCATTGGCTGCATCGTCTAGTTCAGCCCCAAAATCGACATGGTCGGGCTTTTTATGGACGCCGAGATCAATCCCATTGGCTTCGATGCTTGGGCGTAAAAAACTCGCATTAACACCAGAAATTTGTGGGGTATACACAATGTCGGCAGCGGAGCTATCGATTAGCATTTGCTTATATTCCGGCTGCACAAGACATTCTTGGGTGCCGATAAAACGGGTTCCCATATAGGCTAAATCGGCACCCATCATGCGTGCCGCAGCGATATCTCGACCGGTGGACAAACTACCTGCCAGTAATAATGTTTTATCAAAGAATTGACGTAATTCATTGACCAGTGCAAACGGATTCCAATCGCCTGCATGACCGCCTGCTCCAGCAGCAACTGCAATTAAGCCATCAACACCAACTGACGCCGCCTTGCGCGCAAAGCGCACATTAACCACATCATGAAATACCACGCCACCATAGCTGTGTACGGCATCGATCACCTCTTGAACGGCCCCCAGCGACGTAATAACCAAAGGCACTTTGTGCTTCACTAAAATAGCTAAATCTTCTTGCAGGCGGGTATTGCTTTTGTGCACGACTAGATTGACCCCGAAAGGCGCCGCAAGCTTACCGGTATCGGCCTCGTATGCATCAAGCTCTGAGCGGATTTCGCTCAGCCATTGATCAAGGCCTGCACTCGTGCGTTGGTTTAGGGCAGGGAATGTACCAATAGCTCCAGCTTTACAGCAGGCACTGACTAGCGCAGGGCCAGATGCTAAAAACATAGGTGAAACGACAAGAGGCAAAGTTAAACCTCGTTGTAATGCAGCGGGTAATGACATGAAAACCTCATCAATAAAAAAAGCAGCAGGGGCGATACTCTCGCCCCTAGCTGCTGATAATAACAGGTAGATACACGCCAGAATTAGCGTGATTGGAGACAGAAACTACGCGGCGGTCGCGCTTGCTCGGTTTGGCGCGACATTTTCGTAGCGATTCGCCCGCGCAAATGTACCTAGGTCATTAAATAGCACGCCGTTTTCGCGCATCACTTTGTGGGCATCGGCTGCCGTTAATTGGCGAATATAAAACGGCTCGCCAACGACAAAATGATGAATACCGTGAGTGCTACCGAAGTTAAAACAAAATAATTGGAAAGGTAAAAAACGCTTGGCATTAAGGACCTGAGTTTGCGTTAGAACTGACTCCACATTGCCGTAATAATGCATATTGGAGCTAATGAAATTTAAGCAAAAAGAACGCAGATAAAATGGCGCAATTAAAATTACGATTAACGGTGTTACGGCGTTAGCGTAATTGAGTAAAGCTGACGGAACCGACCAGCTTGCAAGGCTTAGCAGGCCATTAATGAGATGAATGGCTAAGAAGCTATACCACACGATTGCAGTGATGACGCCGAATGGCAGATTCGAAGCAATGATACGTTTCGCTGAATGCCAACGACGACCCGCCGGTACGAACATCCATACGCGCAACAGATTACCGGTAAAGGTATCCATCATGACCCAGAAGCGCACAAAGCCATAAGGATGGCCATTGCCTATGCCGCGCTCTTCTAAGTCTTGGGAAGTACCGGAAGTTTTGTGATGCAAAAAATGCAGCTTACGACGAATCCACGGGTTAATCGTCCCAGGTCGGAAGATCCACACTCCCAGCAACATTAAATTATGAATTTTTTTATTGTTTTTAAAATACATCCAGTGAATTAAGTCGTGCTCTAGTTCATGCAAAAACGAGGTTAAAATTGCGACCAATGGAATGCACAGCCAAGCGGATAAATACCCGTCAAGATAGGCCCAGCCACACAACAAAATCCCCGCAATAGACCCTAAGAAAATCGTCATGCCCATGAAATTTTGATTGGCGAGGATGCTATGGCGCCGACGCCAGTTATCACCACTTTCGCGAATCACCGCTTTGATGGTTTCGATACGCTCGGCATCGGAGCTAGTCGTAGATGTCATAAATCGTGTTCCGCTAGGTGCAATATGGGCAATATGGGCAATATGGGCAATATGGGCAATATGGGCAATATGGGCAATATGGGCAATATGGGCAATATTAGAACGGTTAATGGTAAAAGTGGCTAGCGCCTAGTTATAATTTGGCCGTAAAACCTATCACTAGTGGCCCCTTAAGGGCTTATTTCCGAAGAGATTGACGCTAAAGAGGCATGATGAATGGCGGAATATCAAGACCACGCAATCTACCCTGGCGCCGAGTTGTTTTTGATTCATGAATTCATGCAAACACAAGATATTAGCGCTCGGCAGTGGTTGTTGGGGGTCGGCTTAACAGAAGCCCAAGTGTTTGATCCGGACACCCGAGTGTCGTTGCGCCAGTTCGATATTATCTATCGCAACATCTATCGCTTAGCTCCGCAGCAGGATTTGGGTCTTACCTTTGGTGCCGCGCTCAATTTATCGCGCTGGGGTATGTTATCGGGGGCCTTGCTGACGAGTCGCACTCTAGGCCAAGCGCTGGCAACTGCGAATGAAATGCGGTCATTGGTACGCAGTCGCTTCAACTTAGCAACCAATGTGGTGGGTGAGCTGTGTCATATCGAAGTCTCTACGCACGATGCTCAAGAGTTTCCCCTGAGTTTGCGTTTTGCTTATGAGGTATTGGCGGCAAGTCTACAGACACAGATTCGTGACTTATTAAGCGAAGACATTCATTTCGAGGCGGTCGATTTCGCGTTTCCAACGCCAACTTATGCTGATCAGTATCGTTTATTACTTCAGTGTCCAGTGCACTTCTCAGCGCCTAAAACGCGATTAACGATAAAACTCGATACGTTAAAACGGCCATTGCCGCTCGCTAATCCGGTGGCACGCAAACAAGTCCTTCATGTGTGTCGTATTGAGGCAGAGCGCTTAGCGCGGGTGCTGCAGGGCGATATCGTATGGCAGGTGAGGGAGTTATTTGCTCGTTATGACGATACGCGGGTAACCCTAGAGCAAGCCGCGCAGGCACTGAAGGTATCGGCGCGTACTTTGCGGCGCAAGCTTGAACTGGCTAATCACAGTTTTAAATGTCTGCAAGAAGAACACAGTCTTCAGCTCGCGTTGCGTTTACTACAGCAAGGTGACTTGACCGTTAACGACATAGCGATGCGTTGTGGCTATCAAGATATAGCCAGCTTCCGTGCCGCGTTTAAACGTTGGACAGGAATGTTGCCTACGCAGCATCGAGCATCGTATCTCTCTATTAGTGCTGACCAAATGTAACAATATTAATGTGGTGTGGGTCTAACTTCTGCGATCAAATGGTCGGATAGCGCCAAACAATCCGCTAATGTTAGTTTGTGCCACTGTTTGGGCCAATTGGGGGTTATCGGAAGCGTGAAGCTTTTCCGTTGTCGGGCATCAGCACTCGGTGCTGTATTTCTATTGTTCACACTATTGCTAATGACATCGTTCACTCGGGCGGATGCTTTGCGCCTGTCGGCCGACCTGAATAAAGACTTCCCAATATCGGCGTTGAGTTACCTAGCCGATCCCAGTGCTGTATTGACCTTAGATCAATTGCCGCCATTGGCCGATTGGCAAGCCGCGCAAGCGAATCCCCTGCAGTTTGGTTATGGAGAGCAAGCCTACTGGATTCATATGGGATTAGAAGGCAACCGCGATGACTTTGCTGACAGCGTGATTGAAGTCAGTAATCCACTATTGAATCATATTGACGTATATCTACTGCGTGATGGTCAGGTTTTACGTGAATGGCGCTTAGGCGATGCTTTACCATTCTCGCAACGTCCAATGCTGCATCGAACGTTTTTAATACCATTAAACGATATTTCTTCTGGGCATCTAGATGTTGTTATGCGTATTCAGTCGGAAACCTCATTACAGATTCCGCTGCTGGTATGGAAGCGCCAAGCATTGGTTGAGCATATTGACAAAGATTCGACACTGACCGGTTTCTATTTTGGCGCGTTAGTTTTAATAGGGCTTTATCACGTTCTCATTTTTGCATCCGTTCGCGATTATGGTTTCTTATATTTCGGTTTATTTACTTTAATATTGACCATAGTGCACGCCAGTATTAACGGCCAAGCATTTCAGTGGCTATGGCCGAATGCCATTTACTGGAACAGCGTCAGCTTGCCCGTGACGCTGAATATCACCAATATGATCGGTGCTATGTTCGTTACCCGTTTACTGAATATTTCTGACACGTATCCGCGCTTAGGTTTAATGCAAGCCATATTCGTGATGTTATGTATTGTTGTCGCCGCCGCCTCATTTTTCTTTCCATTTGCTATCGTAACTGTGATTACCTTAGTTATGTCGCTAGTTACTTTTGTTATTAATGGCATCATCGTATTAGTACGTTTAAAAGATCGTTACCCTCCGGCCAAAGCCATTTTTTATGCCTCATTTAGCTTAGTGTTAGCGTCTTCAGCGGTTATTTTATCCCGTCTCAATATTATTCCAGCCAGTACACTCGTCGATAATGCCATGATGATTGCGACCTTAGTGGAGGTGTTGCTATTTGCGTTTGCACTATCGATGCGTATCGCCATGGATCGTGACTTGTTGGCAAAAGCGCAAGCTGAATCAGCGAATGCGAAAGACCAGTTATTAGATGCGCAATTAGCGCAGAATATTCGTCTCGATCACCTTGTAAAAATGCGTACCCAAGAGTTGGAAAATGCCAATTCTTTATTAAAGAAAATTAGCACTACCGATGCCTTAACCGGATTGCATAATCGTCGCCATTTGGATGAGTGTTTGAATGAGCAGCAAAGGTTAGCGGATCGTAAAGCGATTACTTTGTCGTTATTAATTTTAGACTTGGATCACTTTAAACAGCTCAATGATAAGTACGGCCATATTTTTGGTGATGAATGCTTACGACAAGCCAGCGAGCGTATTCAGGCGTGTGTAAAGCGCCCGCAAGATCGCGTATTTCGTTATGGCGGCGAAGAGTTTGTAGTCGTGCTACCCGACACCACCATGAAAGCTGCTAAGTATATCGCCGAGAAAATACTGACTAATTTTCGTAGCGAAGCCGTTGTGGTACGAGGCGAACGAGTGGCACTCACCATCAGTATTGGCATCGCTAGCAGTGAAGGTAAAGAAAGGGAACTTGATGTTGCCGAGTTACTGCAAGAAGCGGATGAGCAGTTGTATCGTGCGAAAGAGCTAGTGGTTATGCAAGCATAAAGTGGCCGAAAATTGTAAGCATAATTTGGCCATTTCGGAAAAGGAGATAATGCAAAAGACAAGTTGGCATTCATTAAGAGTTATTAATTTAAACTTTTACAACACCTAATATTGGTTGTGTAAACCATTGAAAATAAAAGAATTCTTTACTAATTAGACTTAATCCAATAGTGTTTTTATATTGTTACTGGATTGAGTAAATTCATGACACCATTTGGTAGTGTTCTCTCACAATTACGGCGTAGCCGAAAACTCCAGCAGCGAGAGCTGGCAGAACGTATTGGTGTTCAGCCTTGCTATATCTCTGCTATGGAAGGCGGCAAGAAGGGACCACCTTCAAAAGCGGTTATGCACAAGCTGATCGAATCACTCGAACTTTCCCCTGAAGAAGCCCATTCCCTGACATCCACCATTGGCCCATCTAAGCGCGTTTTCCGTGTCCCGGAAAGCGTCAGCCTAGAGGAGTATGTCTTTTTGTGGGAACTCAGACAGCGGCTTGGTTCTTTGAGCGGTGAAGAACTGGCGATTATGACCACCGCCCTGCGCCTTGGCGGGGCAAACCGGTAGCAGGCTAACCAATAGAGGAGCTAAATCCATGATCTAGAAACAAAAAAACCGAAAACAATGGCTTGCTTTCGGCTTATTTGTGAAGGGTTACCTTCGATGTGGTAGTCAAAGTATCCCTCCCAAATCCCCGACCGTCAAGTCCTCAACTTCACGAAATCATGTTCGAGGCTTTGTTGCGCCCAGAGAAACGCGCATCCGGCCTCGGCAAGGGGGATACCTATGCGTACTGAAAGTGACCTTCATGATTATCTGCGCGACCGCAATTTGTCAGCTACGGCGATCGAATATATCCGCCAAAGCTGGATTAACCCATCCAGAATGGTCGGGGTCCATGCCCGAACCAACGTTGTCTCTTTCGTACCCAGTCGAAAGTTGCATGGCAAAACCTACTCAACCGAGAGCCGTTCTCCTGAGAGAGCATTCCTCACTCTGTGTGAGTTTGACGATGATGTTATTTGTGCACTAGATCAACCTGATCCAATACAGATAGAACGAACCCAAAAGAATGGTAATAGGCGAAGAGGAAGCTACACGCCAGATGCGGTCATTCTGACGCGTAATGTCGCTAGGGTTGTGGAGGTGAAAGGTGCCTGCGATGTGGAAAACTATCTCACAAAGAATCCTGCTGACTGGACGCGTTCTGAATCCGGCGATGTACTTTTTCTCCCTGCACGCAAGGCGTTCGCTGAATTGGGCTTAGAGCATGTTGTATATGTGTATGATCATGAGGACAGATTTCTAGTTGAAAATCTGGATCTGATACTACAGGCCAGAGATCAAGAGTCCCCTGTGGTGCTGGATCGAAATAGCGCAAAAAAGCTTTTGCGAAATGCCTGTGCGATCACACTAAATGACCTGAGAGTGAAATTAAAACTCAAAGATCTGACGCCTCTGATACATGCTATTGATAAAGGTATCTTGGTGGCGGACCTCAAGAAGCATCGATTAGCCAATTCTACAAGCTGTCTTGTTTCGTTGAATCGAGACCTGTTAGAGCATGCCATTGAACTCAGTAACAAGCAGCGAGTGTATTGGGACGGTCTAGCCGAGAGCGGTGATCTGCAATTGATACCAACATTGAAGAGTGCTGAGCATGCGTTAAAAAGGCTAAAAAAACTCCAATCAGAATATACCACGCGTAGTATTCGCCGCTGGAAAACTCAAGTTAAGCTGGGTCTTGAACGTGACCTGAGTGAATTTCAGGCGCTGATTCCGATGATTCATCTACGCGGGAATCGCAATCGGAAAATTCCTGCAGTCGTAGATGAACTGCTTATGGATTACCTGCTGCACTCATTTGCTCAGGAGCAAGGAATATCGATTTATCGCGGTTATTTGCGATATAAAGATCTGGCGTTAATGACGCATCCGCAGTTTAACCCGGTTTCCCGGCAGACTTTTAGTACCCGGCTAGATCAGATACCTAGGGAAATAATTGGTGAGGCGCGTGGAGGTAAGCGCAAGCGTAACGCCATGACTGCACCAACGGATCCTCAAATGCGGAGTTTAAAGACAACTATTCCATGGCAACGAGCCGCTGTAGATCACTATCTCGCTGATATTTTTCTCATCGTATTCTCCAGATCTGGTGAGGTTTATGTTGAGCGTCCATGGGTGACCGCTCTAGTAGATTTGGCTACATCAAAAATTCTTGGTTTATGTATCTCATTCTGTTCGCCATCGCGCCGATCAGTATCCAAAGTCTTACGCGACTGTGTTCGCAGGCATGGGAGATTACCTCGGGAAATTATCGTGGACAGAGGCGCGGATTTTAAATCCGTTTATATGGCATCCTTTATGGCTCACTATGGTTTGATACTGAGTATGCGACCAGCTAGCTATCCTGAGTTTGGTGGAGAGGTGGAGGGATTTTTCGGTGAGTTTTTGAAACAGTGGTTGTGCCAGCGTCCAGGTAATATGGCTGATTACAAAGAGGTCCGTTCGGTGGATGGGAATAAGGCACCTAGGAAAGCGGCTATCCTGCAACCCATAGACTTTTACGAGGAACTTTGGACATTTTGTGAATGGCGCGAGAACAAATGCAGAGGAACGGGGAGCAATTCAATTGAATTTGAATTTTCTGATGGGAGTGAGCGATACCCATTCTATGCGAAGCAAATAAGCTACGACTCGGAGTTTATTACTGTTACGGCTGTGGAGGATAAAAGATACAGCTTCAGTTATCAGAAGGGGATTAATATTAAGAACATCTGGTATTACACCCCAGCTCTGAAAAAACTTAATGGCAGGGCAAAAAAAGTCGATGTAAGAATTGATCCTGAAAATCCTAACCTGATATTTGCCAAGATAGAAGACCAGTGGGAACCTTGTTATAGCTCTGAGATCAACGCCTACTCAGCTAAATGTGCTGCACATCAGCTCGTAGAAGGAATGATTAAGCATGAAGCATCAAATCTCCGGGCCAAAATTGGCCACCAACATGATTTGGAACTTGCGAAAAAAATCAGAGAGTTAGACGAATTTAAAAAGCAGACCAAAACAACACCAATGCTAGACGTCACTATTCTAGAGGACGAACCAGCGGTTGCTGAAAACATATTCAGTCATGCAATCGGTGCCAAACTACGCCCTATCAACATTCAAAAGTGGGGGGCATGATAATGGATGAGTTGAACAATATCGACATTGCACGGGTTTCCAACCTGAATTTTAAAATTCTACATCGCAACTGGAAAACGGCCTTTGCAGAACTCTTTGTGCTAATGACGACGGCCATGCCAGGTGAGGTTATCTCTATCGTTGGTCCAACCCGAGCTGGTAAAACTGAATTACTACGCCAATTAGGGGATGTCGTTTGCGGTGTCGGGCATGGGCAGGGCGATGAGCAGCCAATTGTCTCAATTGAGCTTGTAAATGACGATGCCCATGCAAAATTCAGCTTCCGGTCGTTTATCCTGCAGGCGTTAGAAATGGTACGCCACCCGTTCTATTCGTCAGGTTGTGCAGATGGCTGGGGGGATGCGATAGTCGACTCTCGTATTGAGCGAGCCAGAGAAAAAACGCTAAACCGGGCTCTGATCCGAGCTCTAATACAAAGGAGGACGCGCTTCCTGATCATAGATGAGGCGCAGCATATGCGTTATGTCAGCAGCCAAGCTATGGCTGCTGTGGGTGTAATGGATGCCCTGAAGTCCATGGCCAAGAAGGCTAACGTTGTATTAATAATTGCAGGTACCTATCCGATACTAGAGGCCATTAACCGATCTTCACACTTGGAGGGGCGCAAATATGGCGTACACCTCTCGCGTTATCACCAAACCGAAGCCGATCTGGCTGAGTTTCAGTGGATACTGGCACACTATGACGCAGTGCTAGATCTCGATGAATCATTACCTAGCTTAATGCACTGTACTGAGCTCTTGTATCGCGGAACATTTGGTTGTATCGGGCTTGTACGAGCTTGGCTATATCATGCCTCCGCAGTGGCGGCAGCCCATCAAAAAAAAATCGACTTAGCGCTTCTTCAGGAAACTATGAAATCTCCCATGCAGCTGTACTCAATAGCGGACGAGATCCTTACAGGTGAAACCATATTGGGATTGACGCCTTGCGATGCGTTGAGATCAGCTGTTAGGCCTAAAGCCCCAATAGTAGCAACGAAGAAAACACGTAAAACTGTTACCAAACCCTTTCAACGAAAGGCGAAACGTTTTGAGCCTGAAAACCGGATGTGAGGCGCGTACATGAATCGATTATTTCCGATACCATTACTGGGACAGGGTACTTCAGAAATAGAATCACTGCCGTCATATGTTTTTCGGCTCGCATATGAGCATGGTATTTCAGTCGGAGCTCTTCTGAAAGCCATTGATTCAATACCTGAATTCAGTCGGAGTAAGTCTAGAGGGTGGCCAGGTGGCAGAGCAGGCATTGAAGATATTTCGCGAGTAAACGGAACCTCAAAAAAATTACGTACAATTTTATCGGAGCTCACGGGGCAAGATCTTTTCTGTTCGACATTAGATTTTTTAGAAGCCAAGGTCTTTCGAGTCAGTTGTGAAATTACTGGTTTTAGATGGTGTCCTGAATGTTTTTTAGAGATGTCTGAAATTGGCTCAACTCGGTATATTAAACAGCTCTGGCATATGATTGCCATAACTCATTGCCCATTGCACAAAACGCCATTAGTAGCGAACTGCCCCAAATGTGGTACTGGTCAATTCTCAATGAAGGCAGAGCTTCATATCGGCTGGTGTTCTAAATGTGGACAATCTCTCGCGAGCAGACAGAAGCCACTATCCGCCGCCGATATACAGCCATCTTGGGGATGTCAGTCGAGCGATATATATGAAATTTTTACCACGACTGCGCGAGAGAAACATAGTAAGTCTGAGCCTCTAGTATTTAAACATTTCAATCGGGAGATTATTGACAACTACATTTTAGGCAGGGTTAAGCAAGGGTTTTTGTTATATGGATCAGAAGATCGGATGACTGAGTATCTGGAGAGGGGGAAAGGAAATTTCTGGAGTCTGCCGACGTTGCGGCGATTGGCATATGTTCTAAACGTAACTCTATACGATTTGCTGTCAGAAAATTATGGTATGAATCCTCTTTTTCATGAAGAAACTGCAGATAAAGAACTACCAAATCAGTTTAAACCCAAAAAGAAGGTGAGAAGAAATCATAAGGAGGAGTATCAGAAGTTGTTAAAACTTGTAGCTGAACAGTCGTTTCCACCCAGTCTCAAGAAACTGGCTAGGTTATCTAATGTTTCAGTTGGGTATCTTGAATATCGATTTCCAAACCTAGTCCGCAAAGTGGTTGAGGAATCTCAGACCTACCAGAAGCAACAAAAAATGATTAGAGGTTACGAAGCGCAAGCGGCAGCGATCAGATTTTTCACTGATGATCGCTATGCTGATCATAGTCAATCTCGCAAAGAAGCATACCGGGTTCTGAAGGAGGAAACTGGGCTGCCCAAGTGGGTACTGAAAAATGCGATTCAGGACGTTTATGGCGTTCTGAATTCAGATAAAAAGTACAACGCTTGAAATGATATACGAATCAATTTTTGGTAGAACTGGACGATCTGACCATAACCAACCCAAGCGATCATGAAAAAGGCATACCGACAGTTAACTCTAAAGCAACGTTGGTAAGTTCAAGCATTTCCACTATTAAGGATCTTTTATGAATAAACGTAAGCGCTCAAACAACCCCACCTACCAATTAAATAACCGCCAGCTCTATATTTTCCGGCAGCAGTTTTTCAATATCTTCCACCGTTTCACAGTGCGGCAATCGCGTCAGTACCGTACGTAAATACGCGTAGGGTTCGAGTCCATTCGCTTTGGCGGTTTCTATTATGCTGTACAGCATGGCGCTGGCCTTTGCACCACGTTGACTATCGCTAAACAGCCAATTTTTGCGTCCAATCGCAAACGGCCGGATGGCATTTTCGACTGGGTTGTTGTCTATATTCAGTCGGCCATCGCTGATGTATACCGTGAGTTTGTCCCAGTTTTTATCGAGGTACGCTAAGGCTTCCCCCGTTTTTCCTTTTGGCAGGGTTTGTTGCAACGCTTTATCCAGCCAAGCTCTGAGTTTGTTGAGTTGAGGTTGGCTTTTTTCTTGTCGAGTTTGATATTTTTGTTCGGCTGCTTGGTCTTTGATGCTGGCTTCGATGGCGTACAGCCCTTTGATCATGGTGATCGCCATGTCGGCTTTGCTGACTTTGCCTTTTAGGCTTGGGCTGACTTTTTGCGCCTCGATAAATTTACGACGAGCGTGGGCCATGCAGGCAAGTGCTACGATGCCTTGTTGCTGCCCAATTCGGTGATAACCCGCGTAATCATCAGTTTGCAGGTAGCCTTGATAGTCGCCTAATAGTGAGGCGGCAACGTCGGTACGTCGACGACTCGCGTAATCAAATAAGATGATGGGATGTTCTCGATCACCGGTTTTTCGGACCCACATGTAGCTGAGACTTTCGGCCGTTTTATCCGGTTCTTTTAACACCTGCACCCGAGTTTCATCCATGTGGATGTAGTCGCTATCCAGAAGTTGATCATTCAGCAGGTTATAGAGCGGTTGCAGACATTCACTGCTTTTGATCATCCAGTTGGCTAAGGTGTTACGCGGTAAATGAATGCCCATTCGTTTGAAAATGGTTTCCATCCGGTAGAGAGGTAAACCGTCTTGATATTTGGCAACCGCAATGTGGGCGAGTAAGCCTGGGCTGGCATTGCTCTTAGGAAGCGGTTGTTTCGGAAGTTCAGCAATGTGCACGCCGTTTTCGCAGGCCTTACACGCGTATTTTTTGCGGGCATGAACGAGCACCTGAACCACAGCAGGAATAATATCCAGTTGTTCGCTGGTGTCTTCACCGATGCAGGTTTTTACACAGCCACATTCACAACGTTTATCGACTTCAGCAAGATCGTGTTCGATACGTACTCGCGGTAATACCGCAGGCAGAGGTTTACGGCCGGAGGCTTTTTTAGGCGCAGACGATACAGCATCAGAGGCTGATTCTGCGGTGCTCACTTCTGCATCAATGGACTCTGCGATTTCAGGAGCGGAGGCATCATCCTCACGTTCGACTTCATCAAACAATTCGGCTTGCCGATCACTCTTCTCGCTGCTTTTACCAAACTGACGCTGTTTAAACAGAATGATCTGCTCTTCCAAAAACTGGATACGTGATTGCTTTTGGCTAATTAATTGTTCTTTTTTCTCCAACTGATTTTGTTGCGATTGCAATAACTGACTCTGCGCTAAAAGCTGTTGTTTTAGCGCAACAATATCGTCAGGTAAGTGATCAGTCGGTGGTGTTTTCATGGGGTTGGATTATACCAAACCCGTTAATTTATAGCAGAGTAAAATAGCGTTTCATGCGGTTTATTATTAAAAATATCCAGTCCATCCAATAATAAATTCAGTTGATAACCGTCGATGCAAAGGGATGCAGTGTCGGTCGGCTTTAGCCATTTAAAACGTTGCTTTTCCAACCGCTTATACCACAGCACAAAGCCATTGCGCTCCCAGTACAGTAGCTTAACTTTATCGCGGTTACGATTACAAAAGACGAACAGCGCATTGATCATGGGGTTGAGTTCTAACTCCTGCTCAATCAGAGCGGACAAGCCATTAATAGACTTGCGCATATCCACCGCGCCTGCGTATAAATACACCTGAACCGATGCGCTAGGCCGAAGCATACAAAAGCCCTCGATCATTGAGAGCCACCAATAGATCGGGTAAGGCCTCGACTGACAGTTCAATCAACACCTGCGAGCCCAATCGTAGTCGTGCCGGAGCCGAAGACGTCAGCGTGATAGGGATCAGAGCCTTGGTTTTCGTCGACTCTGTCTTGGGCGACAAACGTTTACGCCAATACTGAAAATTATGAACGGCTATGTTGTGCTGCTGACAAAAGGCGACTTGGGATAGACCACTCTCGTGCCAGAGATTAAGGTGTTGTTGCCATTGTTCCGATTTGGTCATGAGCTGTCTCGTTAAATAATTTGAAGACAGTTTAGAGGGATTTCGGCGTGGGTTTTAGATGGGGTTGTTTGAGCGCTTACGGTGAAAACACCCAAACTGCACTCGGTCGATACCGGCATGATGTGCGCCGTGCGGGGCCTCAATCGGGAGCGCCTGCTGAAACAGCCAGGTGATTTTGGGTTGGTGCTGGAATCCTTCGTCTACAACGAATTGCGCAAACAGGCGGTGTGGATCGAGGAGCCCTTGAACTTCTACCACTACCGTGACAAGGACAAGGTGGAGGTCGATGTGATCATTGAAAACGCCATGGGCGATTGTTTTGCCATTGAAGTCAAAGCGGCGGCAACCTTGAGCACGAAAGATTTTACCGGCTTGAAACGCTTTCAAAGTGTGGCCGGCAAGCGCTTTAAAATCGGTGTCCTGCTCTACGATGGCGATCATACGACGGCTTTTGGTGACAATCTCTTTGCTGTCCCGCTGGGAGCGCTCTGGTCATGAACGAAAACCACACCATTGGCCAGCTGGCCAAGACAGCAGGTGTCAACGTCGAAACCATCCGCTACTACGAACGCCGTGGTTTGATCCGTCAACCACCCAAACCCGCAGAGGGATACCGTACCTACCCAAACGCAACCTTGGCTCGGATTTTATTCATCAAACGCGCCCAGGAACTGGGTTTTACGCTGGAGGAGATCAACAACCTGCTGTCATTGGGCGAGTCGCATTGCTCGGAAGTCCAGGAGCTGGCCGAAGCAAAGCTGGCCAGCGTGCGTGAAAAAATTAACGATCTACACCGCCTGCAACAGGTGTTGGAAGAGCTCGTCACACAGTGCCGGACCAATCCTGACAATGCGGCATGTCCTATTGTTGAATCCCTCCAACCTGCTCCTCGTCAATAAAAGGCATTGGACTTGACTCCGTACCTTGGTACGGGACTTACACTGATTTCACTAGGTCAATAAAGTGGAGTCGGCGATGGCAGGAAAAGAGTCATTCACCAACACAAGGCTACCTATCATCGGTGGCATTACCGCTGCCACCGTCGCCAGCCTGTGTTGTGTTGGGCCTTTTGTGCTCCTGTCACTGGGTATCAGCGGGGCCTGGATCGGTAACCTGACTGTATTGGAGCCCTACCGTCCCGTATTCATCATGCTTGTTATGTTGTTGCTCGGTTGGGCTGGCTGGCAGGTTTATCGACCGGTCGATACCTGTGAACCGGGAACCGTCTGCGCTGTGCCGCAAACTCGGAAACGGCGGCAAATGGTTTTCTGGATCGCTGCAATCGTCGCGCTGGTGCTCGTCACCAGCACCTACTGGATTCCTCTGTTCGCATGAACACTCTGGAGCTAACCATGCAGAAAATCATTCTCGGTCTCGTATTCACCATCGCCAGCTTCTCGGCCTGGGCCAAGCCACAAACCATCACGCTGGATCTGCCAACCATGAACTGTGCCATGTGCCCGATCACGGTCAAAAAGGCACTCACCAAGGTCCAAGGCGTAACAAAAGCCGAGGTCAGTTATGAGCATAAGCAAGCCGTAGTAACCTTTGAGGATTCCCTGACCAACGCTGACAGATTGGTCGAAGCGACCACCCATGCCGGTTATTCATCGACCATCGTGAAAACGGAAACACCATGATGCCAGAGGTGATTTTGCAGTCAGTGCTGACTTGTCCCGAATGCGGCCATAAAAAAACAGAATCCATGCCCACCGACGCGTGTCAGTGGTTCTACGAGTGTGAGCAGTGCCATGTTTTATTGAAGCCGAAGCTCGGTGACTGCTGTGTCTACTGTTCCTATGGCTCGGTACCATGCCCGCCGATACAGTTGTCACAGGGCAATAAAGACACAGGAACCTGTTGCGGCGGTTAAGTGGACCTCGCAAATCTGCATGTCACTCACCCGGTTAAGTCGATGATTTTCCAGTATCAATCCACCTTCAATGATCTCTGTAAGATTAAGGAGCGAGCCTTGGTAAGGCCTCTCTATCAAAACGGTTTCCAACCGACTGTAATTTTTACTTCTCTTGACTCTATAGCGGCTATAGAGTTTACAATTGCGATCAATAACCATTAGCGATTCATGAATAAGAGAACACCGAGATGTTTGATTGCAGATTGCAACGCCTGAAACGAGCCACCCTTCATGCCATCATATTTCTGATGCTGCCACTTTCTCTATCTGCCGGGGCGAATGAAGCTGAGATCCCAGACAACGTTACTCAACTCCGGCAACTGGCACAGCTCGCTGAATACATAGGCGTTGATTATGCCGAAGCGGTGAAAAACGGTCAGGTAATTAATGACAATGAATATCAGGAGATGGTGGAGTTTTCACAACTGATTGTTAGCAAGAGCTCGCTGGCCGCCACTGCTGATGCAGAGTCACTCGCAGTGCAAGCAATGGCATTGCAGAGGGCCATCCATGATAAGAAAGGTGTTGATGAGATCCGTCAAATGAGTGCCAGCCTACGCGGCACATTGTTGGGATTGATGCCACATTTATCCCTGCCGGAACGGATATTACCTCAAGAAAAAATCCGGCCGGTATTTGAGACTAACTGCGGATCTTGCCATGGAGTATCTGGTCAAGGTGACGGAGTGCTGGCAGCACAACTCGATCCCGCACCCACGGACTTTACCGATAAAGAGCGGGCATTAAATCGATCAATTTTGGGTTTATACGACGCCATTACCAATGGCATTGACGACACCGCCATGCCATCTTTTCAACAACTAACGGAGCAAGAGCGTTGGTCAATGGCATTCTATGTCGGTGGACTCGCTTTTCAATCCAGCGAACCTACTCACAATGATTTGAATATTACCAAACTGCAGCTGATTAATCACAACCCACTGCAACTGGCAGCAGCACGCCCTGATATAACCCTACAAGCTTTGGAGAGTTTACGCGCTAACCCCTCGGCATTATTCAAGGCATCCCAAGATCCCTTGGCAATCACATGGAATCGACTTCAAGCCGCCCAAAAAGCGCATCAGAAGGGAGATTTTTCAACCGCAAGTGAACTCGCCGTCAATGCTTATCTGGACGGTTTTGAACTGATTGAAAACAGCCTCGATGCGCATGACAAAGCACTGCGCCAATCCATCGAGTCCAACATGATGGCACTACGACAATTGACCAGCCGCCCCGACGTAAACGGAGAATTGGGTGCGCTAATGGCGGAGACGCGGCATTTGTTGGATGACGCACAACGTTTGTTATCAGAGTCCACCTTGTCCGAAGGAACTTTATTCACTGCTAGTCTGGTCATATTGTTGCGCGAAGGCCTGGAGGCATTGCTGGTTATCATTGCCTTAACGACGGTTTTGATAAGAACCGGGCGTCGGGATGCGCTTAAATATGTCCACATAGGCTGGATTGCGGCATTACTTGCCGGTGGTGCCACCTGGATCGCCGCTCAATCGTTGATCACGATCAGTGGTGCCAATCGTGAAATCATGGAGGGAATTGCCGCTTTATTGGCCGCGTTGGTACTGCTCTATGTTGGGATCTGGATGCATAGCAAAACCCAGGCTGCACAATGGCAAGCCTACATTCAGCAACATGTCGATACCCAACTTAAGTCTGGCACCTTGTGGGGGCTGGTGGCGTTGGCATTTGTGGCGGTTTACCGGGAGGTGTTTGAAACCGTATTATTTTATCAATCGCTGTTAACGCAGGCGGTATCAACCCAATATTCTTCTGTTGGTGGTGGCTTTGCGCTCGGTTTGTTGCTGTTAGCCATATTGGCGTGGGTGTTGATTCGCTTTTCCGTCAAGCTGCCGATCGCCAAATTCTTTTCAGCCACCACCTACTTGCTGCTAGCGCTGGCATTTGTCCTGATGGGCAAAGCTGTGTCGGCATTACAGGAGGCGGCCATCATCGGTATGACGCCATTACCTGTGAGTTTTGAGATTGACTGGATTGGCGTCAAATCCACCTGGCAAGGCGTGCTTGCGCAACTTTCGGTACTTCTGGTTTACCTGGTATTTTTAATACTATCCAAATCAAAACGCGCAACATCACCGCCGATAACACAGGCGTCCGATTTCAAGCGCGTAAGTGTTACCGCTTCTGATGCTGATTAGTGGTTAACGTTTGCAAGATGCCGCACTGTTCGATCGTCCTTTCACTGGAGCAGCTGCGGCGAAGTACTTTCAAATGCTCGCGCAGCTGAACCAGCACCTGAATGCGCGTTTCCACTTGTTGAATGTGCGTATCCATCATGCGATTGACTTGATCACATTGCGCACCCGGTGAGCGTTTTAATGTGAGTAGCTGGCGGATCTCGGACAAACTGAGATCCAGGTTACGGCAGAGCTTGATAAATAGCAGCTGTTCGACAGCAGCTTCATCGTAAAGTCGAAAATTGCCGTCACTACGCTGTGTCGTGCACAGCAACTGTTCTTTTTCATAGTAACGGATAGTTTGCACCGAGCAATCCGTCTTTTTTGCCAGCTCGCCAATCTTCATTTATTCAATCTCTGTGCTTGACTCTATAGTAACTATAGAGTTTAAACTGCCCACCTTGGATAGAACAAGGGTTTTTTATGACGACCACATGCGGTGGCAATTGCCAAAATAACGCGACGGAGAACACTCCCCAAATTGCCGAAGTACACGACGCTTCTCATGGCGGCTTTGTTAGTGAGTATCATGTCCCCAAGATGGACTGTCCTTCAGAGGAAGGCATGATCCGTATGGCGTTGGACAGTGTGCATCCTAAAGTCACATTGGAATTCGATACCCCCAAGCGCAAGGTGAGTGTCTACCATGGTGATAACGCTGACCTTATTAAAAAAAGAATGCAATCAGTCGGTCTGGGCGCGAGACTTGTCAGTACAATGCCCGTCGCCAGCGAGTCCATCGCCCGTGCGCAGGCGTCTGCAAAACAGGAGGCAGAAAGAGAAGCTGGCATTCTCAAGTGGCTACTGGCAATCAATGGCATCATGTTTGTCATTGAAATTACTGTCGGCTGGTGGGCGCAATCCACTGGTTTGATTGCGGACTCCCTGGATATGTTCGCTGATGCCGCCGTCTACGGCGTGGCGCTGTATGCCGTAGGGCACAGTGTGCGGATGAAGTTGCGTGCAGCCCATTTTTCCGGTTGGCTTCAGATCATTCTCGCCTTGGGCGCTTTGGGCGAGGTGGTAAGGCGATTAGTATTGGGTAGTGAACCGGTTTCCACTTT
This sequence comes from Thalassolituus oleivorans MIL-1, assembly GCF_000355675.1. NCBI lineage: Bacteria > Pseudomonadati > Pseudomonadota > Gammaproteobacteria > Oceanospirillales > Oceanospirillaceae > Thalassolituus > Thalassolituus oleivorans. Next base: position 577,778 of record NC_020888.1, read on the forward strand.
GATGATGAGCTTCGGGCTTGTTGCCTTGGCGGCCAATGTGACCTGTCTGCTGTTGATTGCCAAAAGCCGGGATAGCGGCGCCCATATGAAAGCCAGCTGGATTTTCTCCGCCAATGACGTGATTGCCAATCTAGGGGTGATCCTTGCCGGTGGATTGGTGGCCTGGACGGGCTCACGTTATCCAGACTTGGTGATTGGCCTTATCATCGGTTTGATTGTGTTGAATGGCGCGCGCCGCATCTTGCAACTTAAGTCCTGAGACACCGGGCACAATATGAACAACAAGCAATCGTCTTATGATACACCGCCAATAAAGATCCTCGACCTGGCTCGCTTTGACAGGCGGATAACAGGTAAACGAAAGGCGCCGGGACAATCGTTGATTGACTCCGCAATCAAAGGTGGTATGCTTCGCAGGCTATTCCATTTCATTGGGGTTATATTCGGTTTATGAGTCGAAAAGCACTGTCTTATCTGCTGTTAGTCTTGATTGCACTGCAATCAGTGACAGCTATGGCTGACGTTCATCCCCTTGATTATTCGGATACAGCCCCTTATTCCTCCGATGGCTCATCATCGGCAATGCTGGATAGCTCGACCGTTATTGATCCTGCAGATCAAAATACCGCGCCTGACGATCTGTTTTATTGCCATCACCATGGCTGCCATTGCCATGTCTATTTATCCGGTAACCTGACTCACTCAAACTTTTTGCATAAACATTCGTTGCATAACAACTATCAAGCCCTCATTCCCGAGGCCCCATCCTCGTCGCTGTACCGCCCTCCAATCGCCTGATTTTACCGATTAAGTTTTTTCTGTGTTGCCGTTATCGCTGCAACGCGCGGTTTGAATTATCTTAAATAAGTAGGATCTACCATATGCTATCAATACGTACTGCGCCGGGTTCTGGCGCTACGGGTCGGCGGAATATCAAAAGCCGCTGCATTCTGTTCAGTTTATTATTTTTTATTTCTTCGTCGGGGCTTAACGCCGCACCTGGGGACTCAACGATCACGCTGACCAATGCGGTGCAGCGCGCCTTGTCACAAAACCCTTCTTTAAAAGTTTTTCCCTACCGCTACGCAGCCCTTCAAGGGCAGGCCGAAACAGCCGGGTTAAGGCCGGCGTATGAGCTGGGATTTGACGCTGAAAATGTCGGGGGCACTGGGGACTTCAGCGGCGCAGGTGGTGCTGAACTCACCATTGCGCTGTCTTCGGTCATCGAAATGGGGGATAAGCGCGCGGCACGGCAAGGCGTAATCTCCCACAGTCGGTCGGTGCTCAATGCCAGCCGACAGGTGGAATCCTTGGCCTTATTGGGCGAAGTCACCCGCCGTTACGTCGATGTGCTAGCGGCACAGGAGCAGGTCACCCTGGCTGGCGAGGCCGCCCAATTGGCGAGCGAGAGCTTACGCATTGTGAAAAAGCGGGCTACGGCGGGAGCGACACCCGAGGCGGAAGTCAAACGGGCACAGGCCGCTGCCGAGCAAGCGAAGCTCGCTTTGCTTTCGGAGCAGCAACGGCTTGCTTATTTGAAAGTGTCGTTGTCTGCCTTGTGGGGGGTAACCTCACCGGACTTTGACAAAGTGGAAGGTGATCTATTCCAGTTTGGCGAGGACGTGGCATTCGACCTGTTGTACGCCAAAGTTGAAAAAAATCCTGCGATAGAAGTATTCGCAGTAGAGTCCCGTCTCAAAGAAGCAGAAATACGCCTTGCTCAAACCCAATCCAGTGCCGATATCAGTTGGTCGGTGGGGGTTCGTCGCTTGCAGGAGACCGATGACACCGCATTGGTAGCGGGTTTCAGCATGCCCTTGTTTTCCGGCAAGCGAAATGCCGGCGCGGTTTCGACCGCGTTGGCCGAAAAAAATCAGGTGTTGGCAGAGCGCGACGTAATGCTGCTGGATCTACACACGCAACTGTTCCGGGCTTTTCACAACCGCAAGCAAGCCATTGTCGCGGTCAAGGCGCTACGTACCGCGATCATTCCCGCCCTTGAACAAGCGCTGGTAGAAACACAGGCGGCCTATCAACGGGGCCGGTACGGGTATCTCGACTATGTCAGTGCACGGCAGGAATTATTGAGCGCCAGGCGTACCCAGATCGAAGCGGCCGCAGCGGCCTTAACCTATGGCGCAGAAATTGAGCAGCTAACAGCAGAGCCCTTGGCCTTGACGCAGTATGGCGAAGACTACACATTTTCAGGAACCCCACAATGAAATCAAATACCCAGTTAAAAAAATCATTTATCCGTCTAATTACGTGTTGCTTTGCGATCACCCTGTTGTCTGGACAAACTTTCGCCGAGACGGGTCACGGAGAAGAGGAAGAGCACGGTGAAGAAGGCCATGTCGAGCTGACCCTGGAGCAGATAAAACATGCCGGCATTACGCTGGCAACCGTTACCTCGGGCACCATCCGTGATGTTTTGCCAGTATATGGCGTCGTCGCAACCAACGCAGAGCGTGTACAGTCGGTAACGGCACGCTTCGACGGCGTTATTCGGGAAGTTAAAAAAAGTGTTGGTGATTCGGTTCGCAAAGGCGAAGCCCTGTTGTCTGTAGAAGCCAACGAAAGCCTGAAAACCTATTCGATTGCCTCTGCACTCAATGGCGTTATTACCCAGCGCCACGCAAACCCTGGCGAGCAAACCAGCGATACCCCGCTGTTGGTAGTGCAGGATTTCTCCACGGTCTGGGTAGAGCTGTCGATTTTTCCCAAGGATGTTGCCCAGGTTGAATTAGGCCAGCGGGTTCGCATTCTCAGTCTCGATTCGACCCAAATCGCAGAGGGAAAAATCATCTATATTGCGCCGCTTGGCCAAGCTGGTAATCAGGCCATTATGGCGCGCGCTTTGATCGACAACCCGAATGGCATTTGGAAACCCGGTCTCTTTGTCAACGCGCAAATCACCCGCGCAGAAATAGCCGCTCCAATGGTGATCCGCAACGAAGCCTTGCAAATCGTCGAGGATAACCCTGTCGTTTTTGTTCGGGGTGAGGAAGGTTTTGAACCACGTACAGTGACTTTGGGGCGAACCGACGGTGAGCTAAGCGAAGTGGTGGCAGGTCTGTCCGCAGATGAAGTGTATGTCAGCAAAAACAGCTTTACTCTGAAATCGGAGCTGGGCAAGGAGGATGCTGAACATGGACACTAAAACAGTATTCTTGGCACCATTTACGACGTCGAACCACCTACACGGCTTTAACCGGTCATATGAACCCACAATAGGAGTTCACCATGATAGATAAACTCATTCAATTTTCCATCGCGCGCCGCTGGCTGGTGATGTTTCTGGTGCTGGTAATTGGGGCCCTGGGTGTCTGGAACTATCAGCAGCTGCCCATTGACGCGGTACCCGATATCACCAATGTCCAGGTGCAAATCAATACGGAAGCCCCAGGTTATTCACCACTGGAAGTGGAGCAACGCATTACCTACCTGGTAGAACTGGCCATCACTGGGTTGCCCTATGTGGAGAGCACCCGTTCGCTGTCACGCTACGCCCTGTCTCAGGTGACCGTGGTGTTTGAAAAAGGCACGGACATCTATTTCGCCCGCAACCTGATCAACGAGCGCTTGCAGCAGGCGAAAAGCGAGATGCCTTCGGGGATCGAACCGGTTATGGGACCCGTTGCCACAGGTCTCGGTGAAATCTTTCACTATGCGGTGCATGCAAAACCGGGCGCCTTGCAAGAAAACGGTGAGCCCTATGATGCAACGGCCTTACGCACCTTGCAGGATTGGGTGATCCGTCCCCAGTTGCGTCTGGTTCCCGGCGTCACCGAAGTCAATACCATTGGCGGTTTCGAGAAGCAGTTCCACATCACCCCTGAGCCTGCAAAGCTGCTGGCCTACCAGCTCAGCTTCGACGATCTGGTGGCGGCATTGGAGAAAAACAACGCCAACATCGGTGCCGGATATATTGAAAAAAATGGCGAGCAATATTTGATCCGCGCACCCGGACAGGTAGCTGACATCCCGGCGATCGAAAAAATCATCGTCGCCCGTCGTGACGGCTTACCTATTACCGTGGCTGACGTGGCCGAGGTTGGATTCGGCAAGGAATTGCGCACCGGTGCTGCGACACTCAACGGTGAGGAGACAGTATTGGGTACCGCCGTCATGCTGTTGGGCGGTAATAGCCGGACGGTTTCCCAGGCGGTGTCGGCCAAGTTGCTGGAGATCAATAAAACGCTGCCTGAAGGCGTGATTGCTGAGCCGGTTTATAACCGTACGGTACTGGTCGATAAAACCATTGCCACGGTACAGGCCAACCTGGCGGAAGGCGCGATATTGGTTGTTGTCGTGCTCCTGGTCATGCTGGGCAACGTGCGGGCGGCCTTGCTCACGGCGATGGTGATCCCTTTATCCATGTTGATGTTGATGACAGGCATGGTGCAGACCAAGGTCAGCGCCAATCTGATGAGTTTGGGTGCGCTCGATTTTGGCTTGATTGTGGATGGCGCGGTGATCATTGTCGAAAACTGCATTTTGCGCCTGGCCGGACGCCAGCACCACCTTGGGCGCACCTTAAAGCTGGACGAACGTTTTCAAACGGTGTTTGCGGCCACCCGCGAGGTATTTACACCGAGTTTGATCAGCGTATTGGTAGTGATTCTGGTGAACTTACCCATCCTGGCGCTAACCGGCGTGGAAGGAAAAATGTTTACGCCCATGGCCATGGCGGTAATCATGGCCTTGCTGTCTGCGCTGGTGCTGTCACTCACCTTCGTCCCTGCCGCCGTGGCGCTGTTTATGACGGGGCATATCGAGGAGAAGGACAATTTTATTGTTCGCCACTCCAAACGGTTTTACGCCCCGGTTTTGGCGTGGGCACTCAAATTTCGCGTACTCGTATTGTCTGCGGCCCTGATCTTTGTGGTTTTGGTCGGCGCACTGGCAACGCGGATGGGTACGGAATTTATCCCGAATCTGGATGAGGGCGATATTGCCATCCAGGCGCTGCGAATACCGGGTACCAGTCTCACTCAATCTTTGGATATGCAGTTTCAATTGGAAAAAGCGGTGCTGGAAATCCCTGAAGTCAAAACCTACTTCTCGCGCGTCGGCACGGCTGAAGTCGCCAGTGACCCCATGGGGCCGAACATTTCCGATGGTTATGTCATGCTCAAGGATCACAGTGAATGGCCTGACCCTGACAAAACCAAAGCGCAGTTGCTGGAGGAAATCGGTGAGAAGTTATCATTATTGCCGGGTAATGCCTTCGAGATCAGTCAGCCGATCCAGCTGCGTTTTAACGAGTTAATATCGGGTGTGCGATCCGATCTCGGGATCAAGGTGTTTGGCGACGATTTGACGCAACTGCTGAAATCTGGCGGCGAAATCGCGGCGGTATTGAACGGTATCGAGGGCGCCGAAGGGGTTAAGGTCGAGCAGGTGTCTGGGTTACCTATTCTATCCATCAATGCCGACCGTTCAGCCCTGTATCGTTATGGTTTGAATGTCGCCGATGTACAGGACGTGGTCGCCGCCGCCACGGGTGGTGAGGAAGCCGGCCTGATCTTTGAGGGCGATCAGCGTTTCTCGATAGTGGTGCGGGTAGCCGAGCGCGTCAGGGGTGACTTGCGCGCGTTGGAGCGTTTGCCGATACCGCTGCCAGATGGCGGCTACGTGCCGCTGCGCGAAGTGGCTAGTCTCACGCTGGCCCCCGGACCGAATCAGATCTCTCGTGAAAACGGCAAGCGTCGACTGGTAGTCAGTGCCAATGTTCGCGGTCGTGATTTGGGTGGCTTTGTGGCCGAAGTTCAGGACAAAGTGGCGCAACAAGTGAAATTGCCACCTGGTTATTGGCTGGAATACGGCGGCACGTTTGAGCAACTGCAATCGGCCTCGCAGCGGTTAAGCCTGTTAGTCCCCGTCACTTTGGTGATGATTTTTGCACTGTTGATGATGACCTTTGGCTCAGCAAAAGATGCGGCATTGGTCTTTAGTGGCGTACCGCTGGCGCTGACCGGTGGCATTATCGCCTTGTGGTTACGGGACATCCCCCTCTCGATTACCGCCGGTGTTGGGTTTATTACTTTATGCGGTGTATCGGTACTGACCGGGGTCATGATGGTGTCGGCCTTTCGGGATGAGCTCAATCGCGGTGAATCCGTCGAGCAGGCGATTCTGGGCGGCGCCATGTTGAGATTGCGGCCGATATTGATGGTCGCTCTGGTGGCCGCATTAGGTTTCCTGCCGATGGCACTCAATACCAGCACCGGGGCAGAAGTCCAGCGGCCACTGGCCACGGTGGTTATCGGCGGCATTATCTCTTCCACATTACTTACGTTATTGGTGCTCCCCGGTCTGTATCGATTGGCTTGGCGAAGGCCAAAAGCGATTGATAACAATGGCGATCCGATCGCTCAGTAACACCCTCAGGATCGCGGCAAGTATCCTCTTTCCGCGATCCATCTAACAGTAATAGCGAATTTTTTTGGAGTATTTACATGAAACAAATTACCGCCTTTATCCACCACGTTCGATCCGCCGATGTCATCGATGCATTGCGTGACGCAGGCTACAAAAACCTATCAATACTCGATATCAAAGGGTCCTTGAAGCCTTTAGGGGAACGGGAACTGGCGTATTCAGCCGAAGCTGGCGTGGTTATCTCAGAAGTCCAATTGTCTCTGGTATGTGAAGACAATCAGGTGGATGAGGTGACCTCGATCATTCGAAAAACCGGGAAAATCGGACCTGACATATCCGGCTGGGTCTATGTCAGCCCAATCGAACAAGCCCTGCCCATCGGCGGCACCGAGGATCATTAATCGTTTAGCTACCCAACGCCAAGCCAATCATCGACTGGAGAAATAACGTATGCATCAACATTCGCACGATGATAGCTCCAAGCGAATGGGCTTGGCTTTTTGGTTAAACCTGATTTTTACCGTTATCGAATTCGTTGGTGGCTGGTTGACCAATAGCACCGCCATCATGGCCGATGCGGTCCATGACCTGGGCGACAGCCTCTCCATTGGCAGCGCCTGGCTGCTGAACCGCCTGGGCAGGAAATCCGCCAATCCTGAATACACCTACGGCTATCGGCGGTTGTCGCTGTTCGGTGCCCTGATTAATGGTCTAGTGTTAATCGCGGGATCGGTCTGGGTACTGGTCACGGCCATTCCCCGCTTGGCAGACCCCGTCATGCCACATACCGAAGGCATGTTGGCCCTTGCCGTGCTGGGCGTGGCGGTAAATGGCTACGCCGCCTATCGCCTTAGTCAGGGAAAAACCTTGAACGAAAAAGTACTCAACTGGCATTTGCTGGAAGACGTGCTGGGTTGGGTGGCTGTGCTGATTGTGGCGACGGTCATGCAATTTGTGGACTGGCCCATTCTCGACCCACTGCTGTCGATCGGCTTCACCTTGTTTATTCTGATCAACGTACTGCGTAATCTCTGGGCAACAGGGCGGTTGTTTTTTCAGGCCGTGCCGGAGCCAGATTTGCTGGAGAGCGTTCGTGCGTCCCTGATGTCACTCAAGGAAATCGACGACGTACACCATTTGCACCTCTGGTCCCTCGATGGAGAGCACCACGTACTGACAGCTCATGTCAAAGCCGTGCAGACGCAAGATCTGGCGAGATACGCACAGCTCAAGGCCACCATCCAGTCAGCCCTGGAAACCTACGATCTGGCTCACACCACCATTGAGATCGAGCTGGCCGAAGAAGCTTGCCGGGATCAGCCCGTGTCCAGCCAAATGGACCCGCATTAACAAGAAAACTTCGTATGTCCATCCTCTACACGCTCGGTTTGTTCATCATCACCGCTATAGCGGAAATAGTCGGCTGTTATCTTCCATACCTCTGGCTGAAGAAATCGGCATCCGCATGGGTTCTGCTGCCGTCAGCGTTCAGCTTGGCGCTGTTTGCCTGGTTGCTGTCTCTTCATCCGATCGCCGCAGGTCGGGTTTATGCGGCCTATGGCGGCGTTTATGTTTCGGTGGCCATATTGTGGTTGTGGAGTGTGGATGGGATTCGCCCGCATCTGTGGGATTTTGTTGGCGTGACCGTCACCCTGGTAGGGATGGGCATTATAATGTTTGCACCAAAATGATGTCGATCCTGCGGATTTACTTTCCCTTTTTTAGGGATTCAGCGTTCAGCAGCAAACTCATTTTTTCCATCAGAATGATTGCTAGCTCTGTCACTTAAAAGGCTGAAGCAATTGACCCATATAATGCGTTGGGTAATCGGGCTCCGAGGAAATACCAAGATCTTTTATGGCAATTTTTCGGGAAGAGTCAAAATAAGCCGTCCCCAGAATCCTGTCCGTCAAAGTGGTAAACAGCCCAAAGTTCACATCGCCTTCCTTGGCAGTGTTCAGATGATGAAATCGGTGCACACTGTTGATCGCCAGAATGTACTTTAGCGGCCCTGAAAAATACGCCACGTTGGAGTGTTGCAAAAGTAGTTGGAGCACTACCGCCACAACCAGTAACAGCATGATGTTGTGTGGCACACCCATCAAAAGCAGCGGCATGGTTCCCGCTACGGTTTCGATTAACTGGTGCAGTGGATGCTTCATCAATCCATTAAAACCATATAAGCGCCGTGAGCTGTGATGGACGGCATGCAGTTTCCACAGGCTTTGGAAGCGGTGGCTGGCGAAATGAGCCAGGGTAATACCCATATCGGCAATCAAGATCGCCACGACCAGTTGTAACGGTAGCGGCAGGCTGGATGGCCAAAGGTCTATCAGCGAAAACGCCTGACCAACCAGTGGAAGCATTAAAAGCCCAAGTATATTGAGTGATTCGTTGACGATGGCATGAATAAAGTCTGTGCCTTGATCCTGTTGGGATAGATTGAACGTGGGGTCATAGGGAACAACCTTTTCGCAAATGAACGACAGACCCACAAATCCGGATAGTAATAAAGCCAACCAGGCATCAGCGTGTCCTGACCCTACAAGATAAATAGCAATACCATTGCCGGCCAATAGAAAAACCGGCAGATAAAATAGCTTGATCAACCATCGAATTGCACTCATTCCGGAAACCTCTCAAACATCATAGAGCGCTCATTTTGCACTGAATAAGCAATGCACAATTGAACGAAAGAGCTATTTTTCCGAAAGCAGCTGTTTAATTGTTGCAGGGTTGACGCCAAACGCTTCCATCGCGGCACGGCAAAAGTGGGCTTGATCGGCAAAACCGGCCGTCATTGCGGCATCCGTGAGCGACCTGCTTTGGGTGAGTTCGAATGCCAGCAGTAGCTTCAGCCACTTCTTGTAGCTCCTGAACGGCAAGCCGGCTTGCTCGCTGAACCAGTGAGAGAATCGGCTCGATGAGAGGTGGGCAAGTTCAGCCAAGTCGGTACGGGAAGGTTCCCGTCCAAGCATTAACTCGGATCGCAACGCTTCCACCACCTGTTGGAACCGATTATCCAGGCCAGATACGTCGCCACAGGTGCAGGCTTTCCGAAAATCCTCAAGCGCAGCTTGCAGATCGTCTGCGCTGCTTAACTGGATGAGTTGCCGCGTGCCGTCAATCTCAATAATGGAAATGTTTTGTGCCATCGTCTGGGGGAGCAGGGTTTTACAGGCATTGTGGGTCGGATCGGCATAGAGGCACAACACCCTGGCAGTTTGTAATTGATGGATTGTACCGGCGGGGATCAACAGACTCGTCCCGGCATAATACGCATGGCCAACGCGCACCTCAACCGGGTTGCCCAGACCCACAACAATCTGATGCGCCCAATGTTTGTGGGGCTTGTTATCGCCAGCTTCACCCCGAAAGGCGATGAGCCCCGGCACCATGGCTACCTCACCTCGCCACGATTGGGCCTGGCGTGTTTTGCTGGACACGCTCATGCTCAGGCGCTTCGCTCATCGGTGACAGGCAGAAACAGGGTGAAGGTGGTGGCGTTCGGGTCGGAGCTTGCCTCGACACGACCACCATGGGTCTCAACAATGGAGTGAACAATGGCCAATCCGAGACCGGCACCCTCGCTTTGGCGTGTTCTGGACGGATCGGCGCGGTAAAAGCGATCAAACAGGTTTGGTAGGTGCTGTGCAGGAATTTCGGAGTCCGGGTTGATCACACTCAGCGATACTGAGTCATTCGCCGCTTTAGTCAATCGAACCTTTATCCATTTGCCCGCCGGGGTGTGCCGAATGGCGTTCGACAGCAGGTTGGAGATGGCCCTGCGTAGCATGGCGCGATCACCCATTACCCCCGGTGCCTGACCCTCTAAAGACAGGGTGATATGTTTTTCCTCCGCCAGCGCCCCGAAGAAGTCGAACAGCTCCCTGACCTCGGTGGCCAGATCCAGCGTTACCTGCACCGGTTTGAGCAGGCCGTGGTCGCTCTTGGCCAGCCAGAGCATGTCGTTAACCATCTTGGCCAGGCGTTCTTGCTCTTCCAGATTGGAGTACAGGAGCTCACGATATTCGTCCAGTGTTCTGGCCCTGCCCAACGCCACTTGAGTCTGGGTGATGAGATTGGTCAGCGGGGTTCGTAGTTCGTGGGCGATATCCGCCGAGAAATGCGACAGCCGCGTGAAGCTGTCTTCCAGTCGCTCAATCATCTGATTAAAGGCGGAGGCCAGATCCCGTAGTTCCAGGGGCATGCTGCGAAAATCAAGTCGCATATGCAATCGGTCGGCCTGAATACTGCGCATCTCGTCCGAGAGACCGCGTAAAGGCGCGTGTCCCTGGTGTACCCCAAACCACGCCGCTAGCAAAGTCACACCGCCAGTAAGCAACATGATAATCCAGAGACTGCGGCGAAACCCTTGCAGAAAATGCAGGTGGAAGTCCATGCCGATCGCCGTGGCAATGCGATATTCCTGGCTGTCGCTGACAAACCGTGTGACGACACCCCGATAGGCATTTCCGTCAATGTGCCAAGTAGCCAGGTTATCGGCATGGATCCGCTTAACGGGGGAAAAAGCTACTATAGCCTGCGCGAAGTCAGCCCCCGGTGTAGCGAACACCAGCTGGCCACGGCCATTCCACACCTGAAAATAAACACCGTGGTGTCCCGACACCGCCTGCGACAACGCCACCGGTAACCGGAGCGGATCATCCACCCTTTGCAGGGTCTGCGTTACCGCCTGGTTGATCACGACCAACTCGTCCGCGTCCTGCTCGGCGAAATGCCTCTCGACGGCACCGAGCACCAGATTGCCGATCAATACCAGGCTGATGCCGATGGCCAACGCGACAAAGACCATGACCCTGGCGGTTAGCGAAAGCGGACGCCGCTCAGTCGCCATCATCTTCTGCTTCCACATCAAGCTTGTAACCCATGCCACGCACCGTGTGGATCAGCCTGGGCTCGAAGTCGTCGTCGATTTTTGCGCGCAATCGACGGATGGCCACATCGATCACGTTGGTGTCGGAATCAAAATTCATGTCCCAGACCTGCGAGGCGATCAGCGAACGCGGCAACACCTCACCCTGACGGCGCACCAGCAGTTCCAGCAGGCAGAATTCCTTGTGGCTGAGATTGATTTTTCGGCCGGCGCGCGTGACCCGGTGCCTAGGCAGATCCAGCACGAGATCGGCCACTTTGAGCTGATCCGACAGGGGTGGTGCCGAACCCCTGCGCAACAAGGTGCGCACCCGTGCCAGCAACTCGGCAAAGGCGAAGGGTTTTACCAAGTAGTCATCGGCGCCCAGCTCCAGCCCCTTGACCCGGTCATCCACGCGGTCGCGCGCGGTAAGGAACAGCACCGGTGTCTGGCGACCCGCCTCACGCAGCGACTGCACGATGCGCCAGCCATCCACGTCGGGCAGCATGACATCCAGCACAATCAGGTCGAAAGACTCGGTCATCGCCAGATGGTGGCCATCGAGACCGTTGCGAGCCAGGGACACTTGAAAACCGGCTTCGCTCAACCCCTGCCGCAAATAGTCGCCAGTCTTGATTTCATCCTCGACCAACAGTAGTCGCATAAATACCTCGCTTATCACGTTTTATATCAGTCTAGCGGGTCATTCCCCACAGTAAGATCATACCAAGGTGACATTTTTGTAATCTACGGGTCATCTGGCTGACAGGGGAGATTAGTTAATATAGGATTTATCTGTGCTGATGCGGGTTGGTATCGGTCACCGTCACTGGCTCGCCCGTTCAGCTGTTTCGAGAAAGGCCGCGCTATACGATTCATGACAATGACTCTTGGAGGTGTGTAATGCATATTCAATTTCTGCGAAACGCGGCGCTCGTTTTGGCCGTGCTGCTGGTGGCCGGATGTGCCAATAGTCCGTTTTACCATCGGTACGTCATGGTGGGTCAGGTGGTGCAGGCCTCCGACGGGCGCACTGTCATCTGCATCAGCGAACCCAAGGGCGCTGAAGTGGGGCAAGTGCTGGACGCCTACCGCGTCGTGTTTAGAACGGATGTCGTTGAGGAAGGTGAATCTGACTGGGCTCGCGAGTGGGTCGGTAAGGTCAGCGTCGACGGGATCATCGACGAGCATTTCGCCACGGTTGATGTGATCGAAGGCAAGGTTATGAAAAACGATATCGTTGAATTGGAGTATTTATGAAAACGTATAGTGCGACACGCCGTCGCTTCGTACAGGGCCTTGCAGCCGGTGGCGTGCTGGCCGCCACACCGGCCTGGTTGCAGGCGGCTGTAAAAGGTGCGACCGCGCTGGGCTCAGCACCAGTACTCAGCGGCCGAGAAATCGATCTAGTGATCGCCGAAACTCCCGTCAATTTCACTGGCGTCACGCGCATGGCCACCACCATCAACGGTTCCATCCCGGCACCAACGCTACGATTGCGTGAAGGCGATGACGTCACCATTCGCGTCACTAATCGTTTACCTGTCGACACTTCTATTCATTGGCACGGAATACTGCTGCCCTATCAAATGGATGGTGTACCGGGCATCAGTTTCAAAGGCATCGCGCCGGGAGAAACCTTTGTTTACCGTTTCAAGTTACAACAGAGCGGCACCTATTGGTACCATAGCCACTCTGCCTTTCAGGAAATGACGGGGATGTACGGCGCCTTGATCATTGAACCACGTGAAGAAAAACATCGTGCTGACCAGGATTATGTGGTGGAGCTTTCTGACTGGACCGATGAAGACCCGATGCGCGCCCTCAGCAAACTGAAAGTTCAAAGCGATGTCTATAACTTCAATCAGTCCACCTTTTTCGATTTCACTGACGATGTCTCAAAGATGGGATTACAGGCGGCGCTGGAAAAACGCCAGATGTGGAATCAGATGCGGATGAGTCCGACCGATTTAGCCGATTTATCGGCAGCCACCTTTACCTTCCTGATGAACGGTACCACCCCGGCAGGCAACTGGAACGGCTTGTTCCAGCGCGGTGATCGCGTACGGCTGCGGTTTATCAATGCCGCCAGCAACAGCTTTTATGATGTTCGCATTCCTGGTTTGAAGTTAACGGTAATCCAAGCAGATGGCCAGGATGTCGAGCCGGTCACTGTGGATGAATTCCGATTTGGCCCCGGCGAAACCTACGATATCATGGTCGAGCCTCAGGACGACGCTTATACGATCTTCGCCCAGAGCATGGAACGCAGCGGTTACGCTCGCGGCACCCTGAGTGTGCGGCAAGGTTTAACAGCGCCTGTGCCAGAACCCGATTCGCCCGAGTGGTTAACCATGAAGGATATGATGGGAGCAATGGGTGGTGGCGCCATGGGCCACGACATGATGAAAATGGACTCCATGGGCCAAACCAAGATGGATCATTCCCAAATGTCCGGCGGTATGGCCATGGACCACAGTATGCACGGCATGCAGCAGGGTTCTGACAACCCGCTTGCCAAACCTTCATCTACCATACGCCACGCCCGAACCGAATACGGGGCTTCGGTTGACCAACGGGTGGATACGCCAAGTACCAATCTCGACGACCCCGGTATTGGCCTGCGAAACTTAAGCCAGCGTGGACTGCGCCCACAGGGACACCGCGTGCTGACGCTGGCCGACCTGAAATCCATCGATGGTGTACTGGATGACCGCCGCCCGCCAGCGAGAGAGCTGGAACTACACCTCACCGGCAATATGGAACGCTATAGCTGGTCTTTCGACGGGCTTGAATTCGGCAAAAGCACTCCAGTCTCCTTACGTCATAACGAACGCGTGAGAATCATTTTACAAAACGACACCATGATGACGCACCCCATGCACTTGCACGGCATGTGGAGCGAACTGGAAACAGATCAGGGCGAATTGCGGGTTCGGCGCCATACAATTCCCGTGCAGCCTGCACAACGCATCAGTTTTCTGACAACACCCCATGATCTTGGGCGCTGGGCCTGGCATTGCCATTTGCTGTTTCATATGGACGCGGGCATGTTCCGCGAGGTGGTGGTGTCATGAAACGGATTTTGACGAAACCCTTAACCAACCTGATTTTAGCTGTCAGCGCATTTCAAGCGTCTACAGCCTTGGCGCAGATGGATCATAGCGCTATGCAAATGGAGGCAAGTGCCACAACGGTAGATGGCCGCGATCCTCACGCCTATTCAGACGGTTACACGCTAACCGAGGGGCCTTATGCACAGCCAGGTCCAAGACAATTAAAACTAGCGGATGAGCACGCTTTCTGGTCCGTTCTGGCGGATCGCCTAGAATATCAGAAAGACAACGACAGCACGGTTTACGATGCACAGGCTTGGTATGGCACCACCTTCAACCGCTTTGTCATTAAAGCCGAAGGCGATATTAGCAACGGCACACTTGAGGAAAGTTCCACCGATCTGTTGTGGGGCCATGCGCTCAACGCGTATTTCGACACCCAACTTGGCATTCGACTCGACAATTATAGAGATGGTAAAGATCGCCGATGGCTGGCAATGGGTGTGCAAGGTCTAGCGCCCTACTGGTTCGAGCTCGATGTTGCTGCCTATGTTGGCGAGGATGGACGAACCGCGTTCACCGCTCAAGCGGAGTATGAGTTGCTGCTGACACAAAAACTTATTCTGCAGCCCCGTGCAGAACTCAACCTATACGGCAAGGATGACCTCGATAACGGGCTGGGCTCGGGGCTCTCTGATTTAGCACTTGGCTTGCGCCTGCGTTATGAATTCAATCGGCAATTTGCGCCGTACATCGGTGTCGAGTGGACCGACACCTA
This sequence comes from Thalassolituus oleivorans MIL-1, assembly GCF_000355675.1. Taxonomy (NCBI): domain Bacteria; kingdom Pseudomonadati; phylum Pseudomonadota; class Gammaproteobacteria; order Oceanospirillales; family Oceanospirillaceae; genus Thalassolituus; species Thalassolituus oleivorans. The sequence continues at coordinate 592,872 of NC_020888.1, forward strand.
TGGCGACACAGCCGATTACCGACGTTCGGCTGGTCGTGATACCTCAGACACCCAATTCGTAGCTGGATTGCGGTTCTGGTTTTAACCAACGATACCTCGGTATCACCATTTATTGAAAGTAACAGGTACATTTCTATGAAAGGCAAACACTTCTCTTCGCTTATTGCGCTTACGACTCTGGCCATCGCTTTTTCTGTACAGGCCCATGACCCCAAAGAGCATATGAAAGATGCTGAAAAACCGGATTGCGCAGCCATGAAAAATATGGACCACAGCAAGATGGATATGAGTGACCCAATGATGCAGGCGATGATGAAGCAATGCATGAGTGAGATGAATCACGACATGTCTACTAGTAACGTTGCACCAGATGAGACTCAAAGCGAACAACAAAAATCTGAACACCAACACTAATCAATACAAGGAATTTTCATGCCGACGCTCACTACCTACATTAAGTGCCTTGTCGTTACCGCTGTTATTGCGCTTGCGGGTGGTGGGCTTTTTCTCTATTCGGGCTTCTATCCAATGGGTGCCGATGTTCCCCACAATCAGCTGACCTATTGGTTACTCGAAACCTTACGTGAGCGATCCGTAGCTAGGGCCGCCAGTGATATTGTAATTCCTCAAGACCTAAACACTTCCGAACGGTTGCTGGCCGGTGGCGCCGATTATAATGACATGTGTTCAGGTTGTCATTTGAAGCCTGGCAAAACAGATAGTGATTTCACTCTGGGACTGTATCCTGCGCCACCTAATCTAACCATGAGCAGTGATGAACATGGACACGAGCATGGCGTTGAAACCGATAATAACGACGCAGCCATTCAGCGACAATTCTGGATTATTAAACATGGCATTAAAGCCTCGGGCATGCCGGCTTGGGCACCGGGACATGACGATGAACGTATCTGGAACATGGTGGCGTTTCTGCAACGCCTGCCCGAGCTGTCGCCTCAGCAATACCAGGTCCTGACCGCACGCGGTGCGGATGACGCAGAACACCATTAAGGTTGGTGTCACTATGTCACATGCCCATCACAGCCACCCAGTCCGTCTGAGCGCCGAGCCCCACAGCACATAATTGACCGACCCAGTGTGCGGCATGTCGGTCAAGAAGACCTCCTTCCACAAGGCCGAGTTTCAAGGCAGGCTGTACTCTTTTTGCAGCGCGCCTTGCCGCAGCAAATTCATGAATAACCCACAACGCTATCTGACAAGCTCCGAACCCCTACCCCTAGAGGGTGACACCAACACCGAATACAGTTGCCCTATGCACTCGGAAGTAAGGCAACTCAGCCCGGGCACCTGTCCGAAATGTGGCATGGCTCTGGAACCAGTGATGCCCAGTGCTGATACAGGGGAAAATCCGGAACTCGCAGATTTCAGACGTCGTTTCTGGCACACCTTACCCCTGACCCTCGTGGTGACAATGATTGCCATGTCAGGTGGGACGTTTGACCATTTTCTGGGAACGGCGCGCCCCTGGGTGGAGCTGGCGCTGGCTACCCCGGTGGTGATCTGGTCTGGCCGGCCCTTCTTCAAACGCTGGTTTCAGTCCCTGAAGCAGCTCTCCCCCAATATGTGGACTTTGATCGGTACCGGTACCGGTGCCGCTTATCTTTACAGCGTCATCGCGACACTTGCTCCCGGCATTTTCCCAGCATCGTTCCGTCTCGATGGCCAAGTGGCGGTGTATTTCGAGGCGGCGGCTGTGATCATCTCACTGACCTTGCTCGGTCAGGTGCTAGAACTGAAAGCACGCTCGGAGACCGGTGCCGCCATTCGCGCGCTGCTGGGTCTGGCGCCGAAGACTGCACGGCGCTTCCGCGACGATGGCACTGAGGAAGATATTCCTCTGACACATGTGCATCCCGGTGATCGCTTGCGCGTTCGGCCCGGCGAGAAGGTACCGGTGGACGGTCAGGTGCTGGAAGGTGAAAGTGCCATCGATGAATCCATGCTCACCGGCGAACCCATGCCGGTGAGCAAGCGACCCGGTGATGTGCTAATCGGCGCCTCACTCAATACGAGCGGCGCACTGATCATGCGGGCCGAAAAGGTTGGCTCGGCCACCGTGCTCGCCCAGATCGTGCAACTAGTCGCCAATGCGCAGCGTTCCCGCGCCCCCATGCAACGCATGGCTGACGTGGTCGCGGGGTATTTCGTGCTGGTGGTGATGGGTATTGCGCTCGCCACCTTCATGCTTTGGGGCCTGTTTGGACCCGAACCGAGCTGGGCATTCGGGTTGATTAACGCGGTGGCGGTGCTGATCATCGCCTGTCCTTGCGCGCTGGGTCTGGCGACGCCCATGTCGGTCATGGTGGCCACTGGCAATGCCGCGACCCGAGGCGTACTGTTCAGGGATGCGGCCGCCATCGAACACTTGCGCCAGGTGGATACCCTGATCGTCGACAAGACCGGAACTCTGACCGAGGGGCGTCCCGCTTTCCATGCTGTGATCTCGGCGGGCAGCCTCGCGCCTAATGAGGTTTTACGACTGGCAGCCAGCGTGGACCAAGGCAGTGAGCACCCATTGGCGCAGGCGATTGTAGCCGAAGCACGCAAGCGGGAACTGAAGTTGAGCCCTGCGATTGATTTTGAGTCAGCTTCCGGGATCGGCGTGCGTGGCAAGGTGGATAACCATTTTGTCGCTCTGGGCAATACCGCCTTAATGGAGGAGCAGAAGGTCGAATGGCGCACCGTCGCCAATGAAGCGGAAACACTGCGCAGCAAAGGCGCCAGCGTGATCTATCTGGCCGTTGACGGCCTGTTGGCTGGCCTGCTCGCGGTTGCCGATCCCGTCAAAACCTCCACGCCACAAGCCATCAGCGAGCTCAGCACCAGCGGATTGCGTCTGGTGATGGCCACGGGCGATGGCTTGACCACGGCGAGAGCCGTCGGCCGTGAACTGGGCATCGACGAGGTTTACGGTGAGGTACGCCCCAAGGATAAGGATGAACTGGTAGCTCGTCTGCAAGCTGAGGGTCACAATGTAGCGATGGCCGGCGATGGCATCAATGACGCGCCTGCTCTGGCCCGTGCCGATGTGGGTATCGCCATGGGTACGGGCACCGATGTCGCCATGAGTACGGCGCAGTTGACCCTGGTGAAAGGTGACCTGCGCGGCATCGCCATTGCCAGGCAAATATCGGTCGATACGGTAGCCAACATGCGCCAGAACCTGATGTTCGCTTTTCTTTATAACGCCATGGGCGTGCCCATCGCCGCCGGCGTTTTGTATCCACTGACCGGTTGGCTGCTGTCGCCGCTGATCGCCGCGCTGGCCATGAGTCTGAGCTCGGTATCGGTGGTCGGTAACGCGCTGCGGCTGCGTCGCAACAGGACAACGGGAGGTGACGCATGAACAAACCCAGCAGAAGCTTCTGGCTAAGCGCCAGAGGCATGGCGGCACTTGGATTGATTGTGGCGGCGAGCTATTTTCTGCTGGTCGAACATCGCGACCACCTGCTAGCGTTTTTGCCCTATGTGATCCTGCTCGCCTGTCCTTTCATGCACCTGTTCATGCATCACGGCCATGGTGATCACGGCACGGCATCAAAAGAAAAGGACAAGCATGGATCGGGAGGCCCTCATGCACACTGAATCAGCCTATGGATTATGGTCGCTGGTAATTATCAACTCGGCCATTTTCATATTCTTTGCCTTCAGTTTTGTCAAGCCGAAGACAACCACCGACTGGCGTAGCCTGGGCGCTTTTTCCGCTTTCGTGTTGGCTCTGTTTACCGAGATGTATGGCTTTCCGCTGAGCATTTACTTTCTTTCCGGTTGGCTGGCCGAGCGCTACCCAGACATCGACTTTCTCAGCCACGACAATGGCCATCTGTTACACACCTTGTTGGGGCTTGAAGGCAATCCACACTTCGATCCGCTGCATATTGCCAGCAATGTGCTCATTATTCTCGGCTTCTTCCTGCTGGCCTCGGCATGGAACGTGTTGCACCAGGCGCAGCAAGCAGGAACCCTGGCCAGCTCGGGCTGGTACGCGCGTTGTCGTCATCCCCAGTATCTGGCGTTTATCATCATCATGTTCGGATTCCTGTTGCAGTGGCCGACCCTGCCCACCCTGATCATGTTTCCGATCCTGGTGGTGGTTTATGTGCGCCTCGCCCGGCGGGAAGAGCAACAGGCATTGGCCGAATTTGGTGACGCGTACCGGCACTATCAGCGTGAGGTGCCAGCCTGGTTACCCAGATCCCATTCAAAACAAAACTAAGGAGAAATTTTTATCATGCTTTCCACTTTAACTCATTTTCACGGGGCCATAGGCTGGAAAAGACGTCTGCTGGTGTTGCTGGCGGTTGTGATGGCCGCGTCGTCGCCCCTGCAGGCGGATCCGGCCGGCAACCAGGCGATGGCGATCCAGTCGGGGCTTGACGGCGAGGCCGCACGCACGGCCATCGCCTTTCAACAAGCCTTGCGTGATGGCAATGCCGAGACGGCGCGCCGCCTGCTGGCCGACGATGTCTATATCTACGAGGGCAAGGGCGTCGAACGGTCGGCCGATGAATACGCGCATCACCACATGCCCGGCGACATGGCGTTTTTGAAGTCCCTGTCGTTCACCCCGCTGGAGCATAGGGTCAGGGAGGCCGGTGATATGGCCTATTCGGTGGCCAAGACCCGTCTTCAGGGCCAATACAAGGGTAAGGACATTGACCTAATCAGCGTGGAGACCTTGGTGCTGGCGCGCACAGGCAATGGCTGGAAAATAGTTCACATCCACTGGTCGCATGGCTGATGGCTTGTAGGCCAACTGGAAGTCGAAGTCGGGACCAGTGAATTAAGTAAGAGGTAACCTGATGACAAACACCGTGAAAATCGTGGCCATTTTCCCCGAACTCCTGTGGCCAGAGATGGAGGAACTGTTACTGAGGCTCTCTGTCAGGGGACTCAGCCTGATGCCTGTTAGGGGGTTTGGCAGCTACCGCAATTATTTTCGCAAAGATCTGCTCTCCACAGGCCTGAAGCTGGAGATCTACATGACATCGAAAGCTTCCAAGCCCCAGACCAAAGCCATCGAGTCTTTTATCAACACGCACGCGGCCGATAGCGGCTTGGTGGCTGTAGAGCCGGTCAGCCGAACGAACCTGGATTTGAATTCAGATCCAGTCGACAACTCATAATAAAGGAAACATGGATAATGAAAAGATTGATAATCGCGCCCTTGCTGCTGGGGGCGCTGCTGTTTCAGGCGCAGGTAATGGCGCATGGCGGGGAAGACCCCGTCGAGGAGTTGAAAAAGCGCGACCGTGCCATCACGCACGCACAGTCGGAATTTGCCATCTCACAAAGTAACACGGAAAAGCTGAAATTGCTCGATACACAGATCAACGCCCTGAACCACAAAATTCTGGTATTGCGCAATCTGATGGCCAAGGATTATCCGCACGTGAAAGAAGGCATGAGTAAATACAAGCTGGATTATATGGAAAGTATGGACGAAAGCCTGATACAGACGCGAGTTCTGCTGCGTCAACTAGAGCAAGTGATCGAACGATGACAGGGATCAATACAGTCGCGACAAACAGGCAATATTCTGTAAACGTTGATGTAATAACTTGGCGAGAGGTTTCTTAGTGCGACCTGGTGCATGGGTAATATGGCTGCTGCTGGTGACGCTCCTTGCGAGGAGCGCATTCGCGGCTTCGCCCAACGTTTGCACCATGTCCTCCAGTCAACCGGCACCGCCCAGCCTATCCCAAGGTGAGCACGTGCATCCGGGCCACGCCCAACTAGACCACGCCGCCATGCAGCATGACGCCGGTGAAGTCCAGGATCGACACGGCTGCTGTGCCGGTGATAAGGGCGACGCCGACTGTATGATGAGCGGTTGTTTGTCAATGATGCCGCCTGTTGCTCATGTCTCTTCCCACATCCATGCTGGCTCCAGCTCAATCTTATTTCATGCGCCAGCCATCCCGCGACCGCCCTATTTTCCTTTGCTTAGACCTCCGATTGCCTGATTGACAGGCAAAAACCGATTTCACGAACTGTGTGATACAAGGCGAACCACCCGCACGACTGGCAACTGCTTGTAGCTAATGCCTGTCTGCAGCCCTGCTATCCAGTTCTCAACCCTCTATTCGATTACCTTCGGAGGTAACTCATGTTTCGATTTAAATTAATCAGCTCGCTGTTGGGACTGCTGATGCTGCCCTTACTCGTAGCCTGTAATGATGGGTCTAAAAACCCCAAAATATCTGATCCATCCGCCGCTGATGCCGAAATGCTCACCGTCTACAAAAGCCCGACCTGTGGCTGCTGTAAAAAATGGATAGGTCACCTTGAGGCCGAGGGCTTTGCGGCCAGTGTCGAACACCCGGCTAATCTGGACGCCATCAAGGATCGCTATCGAATCGCGAACAACCTGCGCTCCTGCCACACCGCTGTGTCGACCCAGGGCTATGTCTTTGAGGGGCATATCCCAGCTCGCTACATTCATCAGTTCCTGGCCAATCCACCCGCCGACGCGATGGGGTTGACAGTGCCTGCCATGCCCGTTGGCAGCCCCGGAATGGAGGTGGGTGACAAGTTTATGCCTTACCAGATATTGCTGATGAAAAAGGACGGCAGCACTGAAGTGTTTGCCAGTGTCGGGAGCATGGCTCAGCAGTATCAGCCACTCCAACAACCGGAAGCGCAGCCATGAGAATCTTCGTCACGATACTTTTTATTATCCTGCCGCTCGGTCTGGGCAGTGTCATAGCCTTTGCGCAACCCCTTCCCGATACCCTGACGCAGGAAGAGGCCGTAGCCCTCGCTATCGATGCCGATCCCTGGCTCACTGGCAGCCAGTACACCCAGCAGGCCCTCAATGACGAAGCGACCGCCGCTGCGACCTTGCCAGACCCCCGAATGAGCCTGATGGCGGGCAATTTCCCCGTGGACACTTTCGATTTGAACCAGGAAGGCATGACTCAGTTGTCGGTGGGGATCAGCCAAATGTTTCCCCGGGGTGACAGTCTGTCGCTCACCCGCCGACAAAAGCAGCAGCTAGCCGAGCAGCATCCCTTACTAAGGCTGGATCGTCGGGCCAAGGTAGGCGCTACGGTCAGCCAGTTGTGGCTGGAGGCCTTCAAAGCTCAGGAGAGTATCCGGCTGATCGAACAGGATCGCGCACTGTTTGAGCAGTTGGTGGATGCCGCCAAAGCGGGTTACTCCTCGGCGCTGGGCAGGGCACGTCAGCAGGACGTGATCCGTGCGCAGTTGGAGCTGACTCGTCTCGAAGACAGACTGACGATGCTCAGGCAGCAACAGCAAGCCGCACAAAAGCGTCTGACCGAATGGATCGGTGCGCCTGCCACTGTCCCTCTGGCTCCGGTACTACCGACACAGTCTCTTTCCAGGCCACTGTCGGTACCGACCATTAAGCAGTCCAGCGAGCATACGCGCTACGAATGGATCCGTCATCATCCCGCGTTGCGAGCGCTGGACCAGCGTATCGACGCCACGCAAACCGGTGTGGATCTGGCAAAACAGAAATACAAGCCCGAATGGGGCCTGACCGCCCAATACGGCTATCGCGACAACGACCCCTTGGGGCGCGACCGGGCCGATCTGTTCTCCGTTGGCGTGAACTTCGACCTGCCCATTTTCACCGGTAACCGGCAGGACAAGGAAGTCAGCGCCGCCGTCAATCGAACCGAGGCCATTAAAACCGAAAAGCACTTGCTTGGTCGTCGGCTGATGGCGGAACTGGAAACCGCGAGCGTGCAACTGGCGCGTCTTGATGAACGCCAGGCGTTATACGCCGATCAGCTGCTGCCGCAAATGGCTGAGCAGGCAGAAGCTTCGCTGACCGCCTACAACAACGACGACGGCGACTTCGCCGAAGCCGTGCGTGCTCGCATTGCCGAATTGAATGCCAAGGTCGACGCGCTCGCCATTGCCGTGGATCGGCAGAAGACCATCGCCCAAATCAATTACCTGCTCGCCGAGGCGTCGTTCGACGATGCACGGCCGGCGAAACCGTTTTAAAGGAGTTCAACATGAATACATTCACCAAAACCTTGCTGGGCACGGCCGTCGGCGCGCTGCTCGGCGCATCCGGCGTCTGGCTGCTCGGCAACCCCGATGAGGGGGATATGACAGCAACCGGCGGTGAACGCAAGCCACTTTACTGGGTGGCGCCCATGGATCCCAACTACAAGCGCGACAAGCCTGGCAAATCGCCCATGGGCATGGATCTGATCCCTGTGTACGAGAAATCCGCCGGAGAGGATGAAGCCGGCACCGTCAAGATATCGCCCGAGGTCGTCAACAATCTCGGCGTGCGCACCGCCACGGTTGAGGTAGGGTCTCTGGATCTGGATGTCAAAACCGTCGGTTACGTGCAATACGATGAGAACCGGCTGGTGCATATCAGCCCGCGCGTGGAAGGCTGGATCGAGAAGCTCCATGTCAAGGCCGCCGGGGATCCGGTCAGACAGGGCGACCCCCTGTACACCCTCTATTCACCCACCCTGGTCAACGCCCAGGAGGAATTGTTGTTGGCGTTGAAACGCGACAATCCGGTGTTGATCGGCGCTGCCGTGGAACGGTTATTGGCATTGCAAGTACCTCAGGCAGATATCGACCGGCTGCGTAAAACCCGCAAGGTCAGCCAGACCATCACCGTTGCCGCGCCGCAGTCCGGGGTACTGGACAATCTCGCGGTGCGTGAGGGCATGTTCGTCAAGCCTGGCTTGAGTCTGATGAGCATCGGCCAGCTAGAACATATCTGGGTGATCGGTGAGGTGTTCGAACGACAGGCAAGCCTGGTCAAGACCGACGACCAGGTGCGGATGCGGCTCGATTACCTGCCCGGTCGGGATTGGTTGGGCCAGGTGGACTATGTCTATCCGTCTTTGAATGCCAAGACACGTACCGCGCAAATCCGGGTGCATTTCGACAACCCGGACGACTTCCTCAAGCCGGGCATGTTCGCGCAGATGGTCATTGAGACCCAGGCGGGGGCTGAAGCACTGTTAATCCCGCGGGAAGCGCTGATCCGTACCGGCAGCCAGGCGCGCGTGGTGTTGGCGCTGGGTGATGGCAAATTCAAATCGGTGGCCGTTGAGGTCGGCCGCGTGGGCGAGCGGCAGGTGGAAATTCAGTCGGGACTCAAAGAAGGGGAACGCATTGTGACCTCTGCTCAGTTCCTGATCGACTCGGAATCCAGCAAGACGTCGGACTTCAAGCGCATGGCCAAGCGCGATCAGCAAGGCGAATCAATGGATGTAAAGGCAGACGCTGATTCCCGCTCAGTCTGGGTGGCCGCACGTATCGACAGCCTGATGCCGGATCACCGCATGGTGACCCTGGAGCACGAGGCCATCCCGGACTGGCAATGGCCCACCATGACCATGGATTTCACCGTCGCTGAGGCTGTGGACATGGATGCGCTCAAACAGGGAATGCGCCTGCATGTGCAGATCACCAATAACAACAGTGGTGGATACCAGATTACCCAAGTGCATATTCCCAATGAGCAAGGCAATGATGCCATGCCTGCAGGAATGGATCACGGTCAGCACGAGGGTATGGATCACGGTGATATGTCGATGCCGGAGCACAGCGAACACCAGGGCATGAACCACGGCGGTCACGATCAAAAGGAGCACAATCATGATTGAATCGATAATCCGTTGGTCCGTCGGTAACCGTTTCTTCGTGCTGCTGGCTACTTTGATGCTGGTGGGGATAGGTCTCTATTCGCTGAAAAACACCCCGGTGGACGCCATTCCCGATCTGTCCGATGTACAGGTCATTATTAAGACCAGTTTTCCTGGGCAGGCGCCGCAGGTGGTGGAGGACCAGGTCACGTATCCACTGACTACTGCCATGTTGTCGGTACCCGGTGCGGTTACCGTGCGCGGTTATTCCTTTTTTGGCGATTCCTTTGTGTATGTCATTTTCGACGAGGATACCGATGCCTACTGGGCACGTTCCCGGGTGCTGGAGTATCTGTCTCAGGTCGCGCCCACATTACCTCCGAGTGCTCGGCCGCAACTGGGGCCGGACGCTACCGGAGTTGGCTGGGTCTATCTCTACGCCCTGGTGGACCGTACCGGCAAGCATGACCTCAGTCAGTTGCGCAGCCTGCAGGACTGGTTCCTGAAATACGAGCTGCAAACCGTGCCGGGTGTTTCCGAAGTCTCGGCGCTCGGCGGCATGGTTAAGCAGTACCAAGTGAAAGTGAACCCGGAAAAACTGCGTGCTTTCAGTATTCCCCTGTCCCATATTCAGATGGCGATCCAGCGCGGTAATCAGGAAGTGGGCGCCTCGGTGGTGGAAATGGCCGAAGCCGAATACATGGTGCGCGCCAGCGGTTACATCCAGGGTATCGATGATCTGGCCAACATTCCGTTAGGGTTGGATGTTAACGGTACGCCGCTGTTGCTCAAGGATGTGGCGGATATCGAGTTGGGGCCGCAAATGCGCCGTGGCATCGCCGAGTTGAACGGCGAAGGTGAAGTGGTGGGCGGTATTGTGGTGATGCGTTTCGGTGAGAACGCCCAGAAAACCATTGATGGGGTCAAGGCCAAGCTGGAAAAACTCAAGGCGGGTTTGCCCGAGGGCGTGGAGATCGTAACCGTTTATGATCGTTCAGGGCTGATATCTCGCGCCATTGACAGTTTGTGGAAAAGTCTGGCCGAAGAACTCGCTATTGTGGCGTTGATCTGTGTCATTTTCCTGTTTCATGTCAGGTCCTCACTGGTGGCGGTCTTCAGTCTGCCGCTAGGTATACTCACGGCTTTTACCGTGATGTATTGGCAAGGTCTCAATGCCAATATCATGTCATTAGGCGGTATAGCGATTGCGATAGGCGCCATGATTGATGGCGCGATTGTCATGATCGAAAACATGCATAAGCATATGGAACGTACGCCCTTGACGCCAGAGAACCGTTGGAAAATCGTGGCGGCGTCAGCCAGTGAAGTCGGTCCGGCGCTGTTTTTCAGTTTGCTTATTATCACTGTGAGCTTTGTACCAGTATTCACCCTGGAAGCCCAGGAGGGCCGGATGTTCAGCCCGTTGGCCTTTACCAAAACCTATGCCATGGCAGCCAGTGCGGCGCTTGCTATCACAGTGGTGCCGGTTTTGATGGGATATTTCATCAGAGGCAAGGTGGTAGCGGAAAACAAGAATCCCGTTAATCGATTACTGATTGCCGGGTACATGCCCCTGCTGAAAACCGTATTGCGTTTTCCGAAAATCACACTTGCCATTGCGGTTGTGATTTTCCTCGTTGGGATCTGGCCGGTTAACAAGATTGGTAGTGAATTCATCCCCGATCTGGATGAAGGTGATCTCATGTACATGCCCACCACTTATCCGGGGCTATCTATTGGTAAGGCCAGGGAATTGCTTCAACAGACCGACAAGCTGATTGCGACTGTCCCCGAGGTGAAGACTGTTTTCGGCAAAATCGGCCGTGCCGAGACAGCCACGGATCCAGCGCCACTAACCATGGTCGAGACCTTTATTCAGCTCAAGCCCAAAGAGGAATGGCGCGAGGGCATGACCACGGAGAAGCTCAAGAAGGAGCTGGATGCGCTAGTGAAATTCCCCGGTCTAACCAACGCTTGGGTGATGCCGATCAAGACTCGCATCGACATGCTGGCCACCGGTATCAAGACGCCGGTAGGCATCAAGGTGGCGGGCGAGGATCTGCGAGAAATTCAGAAGATTGGTCAGCGACTAGAGCAGATCCTCAAGGATGTACCCGGCACAGCCTCGGTGTATTCCGAAAGGGTGGCCGGTGGGCGTTACATCAAGGTGGATATTCAGCGTGCACAGGCGGCGCGCTATGGCCTCAATATTGCTGATGTGCAGCAGGTAATAGCCACGGCCATTGGGGGAATGAATGTGGCGCAGACCATTGAGGGGCTGGAGCGTTATCCGATCAATCTGCGCTACCCGCAGGACTATCGAGACTCGCCAGAACAGTTGGCGCTGCTGCCCATCGTTACGCCCAGCGGCCAACGCATTGCGCTCGCCGATGTGGCCAATGTCTATGTGGAGGACGGCCCGCCAGCGATCAAGAGCGAGAACGCCAGGCTGAATGGCTGGACCTTTGTAGATATCGATGGGGTGGACGTGGGCAGCTATGTACAAGCGGCCATGGCAACGGTCGAGCAGCAGTTGGATTTACCGGCCGGTTACTCGGTGGCCTGGTCCGGTCAGTACGAATACATGCTGCGCGCCAAAGAGAAACTGACCTATGTGGTTCCTTTGACGCTTGCCATCATTATCATTCTGTTATACATGAATTTTCGTAACTTCACTGAAATAGCCATTATTCTGGGAACACTACCACTGGCGGTAATTGGTTCAATCTGGCTGATGTACCTGCTTGGCTATAATTTTTCTGTCGCGGTTGCGGTTGGTTTTATTGCACTGGCGGGGGTTACGGTGGAAATAGGTATCATCATGTTAACTTATCTTAACCAAGCATATCACCAATTGATAGATACCTGTCGTGAGCGTGGAGTGCAACCATTAAAAGAAGATTTGCTCGAAGCCGTGACACAGGGCGCGGGACTTCGTGTAAGACCCGTAATGATGACTACGGTCTCCACTATCGCTGGATTGTTGCCCATTATGTTCAGTTCCGGAACAGGTGCGGAAGTTGTTAGCCGGATTGCGGCGCCTATGGTGGGCGGAATGGTGAGTGCTGTGATTTTAACGTTGTTGGTATTACCCGTCGTGTATTACCTATGGCGCACCCGCTCGCTGAAAGCATAATATTGCCAAACTAAATGGGGCAGACTTGTCTGCCCCTGCCGGAGCTCTGTGGTATAAACCAATAAAGCACCAAATGCACAAATAGGTTAATGCTATTTGGTTGATCTGAATCAATCAAAATTCCCCAGCATTACATGGCTGTCATGTTGGGGTCATCCATCCGTAATCATCACCCCACATAATAGACAATGAAGCTTAATAAAACACACCTTAGGCGACAACTAGCTTGACAGTTACCGGTGTAGAAGTTGGGCAAATCAACGATAAGGGAAAACCATGAACATGAAGAAGTCAAAACTCAAATGCTGCCTTCTGACTTTAAGTGTTACAGCGGCAATAGTTCCTGCCGCTGTTTACGCAGACAATCAGACCGACAATCTCAGGCAGCAAGTCGACGATCTTCAAAATCAAGTTGATCGCTTGGAAAACACGGCAGCGGAACGTAATACAGATTCGTCATTTCATATGGCAGGTTATGGATCGGTCGAGTACGCCGATCCGGATTCAGGCAACGCCGCTTTTAACAAGGTATTGGCCGCCCCCATCATCCACTACAATTACCAAGACTGGCTAATGTTCGAAACAGAATTTGAGCTGTCGAACACAGCCGAAGGGGGCACTGAGCTGGCGTTGGAATATGCCTCTATCAACCTGTTCCTGAATGATTATGTAGCGCTTGGTGCGGGAAAATTTTTAAGTCCCATAGGTCAATTCCGGCAGAATTTGCACCCTAGCTGGATCAATAAGGCTGTCTCGGCACCCGCTGGTTTCGGGCATGGCGGAGCTGCGCCCCTAAGTGAGACCGGCTTGCAATTGCGCGGCGGGTTTCCACTCGGCGAGATGCGCGCCAATTATGCTATTTATGTTGGTAACGGGCCCACCCTGGCCGCCGCAGTAGAGGGACAAGGAGGGGATTACGAATTGGCCATCGAGGAGGTGGAGACCGAAGGCCGTACCAGTGACCCTGACGGGAAGAAGTCATTTGGTGGCCGCCTTGGGCTACTGCCGTTTCCCGGTTTGGAAATAGGGATTTCCGCGATCATTTCGAACATTATCAGCAGCGAACTGCCGAAGACCGCCAGCAGGAGCGCGACCAGTTCCGTATAGTTAACCAGGGGTTGAATGATCAGATTCAGGATCTGCAACACCGGCTCGCCCAGGCTGAGTTGAGAGCGTCCGAGCTATTCGACGTCAACGCGCAGTTACAACGAAATGCCGATAAATTAAAACAAGCCAATGCGGCGCTAAATAGCGATTTGAACGCAAAGATAGAAGATATCCAGAACCTGGAACACGAGTGCGAAGAAGCTGTAACAAAGTTCCGGGAATTCCAGCATAAAAATGAGCAATTGGCGGAAAACATGGCCGCGCTCACCACTCAGAAAGCAGATGTCGATAAGCAAGTGGCCGTGTTATCCCACGAACTGGAGACCACCAAAGCCGAACTGAAAACCGCCCAGGATAAAGTGGCATTTCTGACCGATGAGAATAAGGTGATTCTTCAGGAAAAAGCAGTGATCCAAGGGCAGTTTAAACAGCTTCAAAGTTCGCTATAACGATTTAATGGATGTGTTTTGATCGTCTGGCTGCAAATGCAGAAATCGTTGCCAGCCCCTAAACGAGCAAACTTGGCAAATTTGTCGGTTCTTCCACAAGACCCTGCAGGCCAAGGAGAAGCATCGATTCGACCAACGTCAGGTTGAAAAAGAATATTGATATTCCTACATATTATCAATGTGTTATAGGTTTTGTGGCTAAATTCAACGCTTTTACCGGCCGAATGCAGCCGAACCTCAAATACAGGGATTAACGGCTATCAAACGAAAACCTACGGTTACGAGGGTGCCACAGGATTCAAAACCGTAGGTTTTCGTTCAAATGCCCCCGCTGGTCCATCTTCAGAAAATCGATCAATAGTCTTCCAGCATTTACTTAGGGCGGTACCGCCTTTGAAAGCAACAGCATAGTCACCCAGTAGCTTTTCATCGTAAAGGATTCTGAGTATCTCAGTTACCCACAAGTCCTTTTCTAAAAAGAAATCCGGTAGTCCGTCTGAGTGACTCTGAGACGCCAGAATAAGCAACTGTTTAAGCTCTTCGCGCTTATTCTCGGTGCGGTAGAAATCCAATATGTGCATTAGGCTATTTCCTTTAGCTTTTGTAGGTTGTTCCTCCAGCTACTCAAAATGCTAAGAGCACTGAGTTTCTCTGCAATCTCTTTTGTTTGGGCTGGAGTCAGAGATAGCCGCTGAATTGCTTTCTTCAAACTGGAGGAGTCAACTGCTTCTGGAGGTGTGACCAGCATAGCTCTCAACATAATACCTTCAGGTTTGGCTTTCCATAGTAGTTTTTTATTACTTACATGTCTGACTTCTACAACTTGGTTTCCGATTTTGAAGTTTGTACTGGCACCATTACTCCAGAAGACTTTTTTCATTGGTGTTTGAGTTTGGAAGCCTAAGTGATATGCAGCCTCCTGACCTTGACTAACCAGCTTATAGCCGTATCGCTTTGCCCAGGCCTTGGCCATCTGCTCTGCACTGGCAGTTGTTTTGATCGAAGGCAAGCTTGCTAAGGGTTTGGGGCGTACATAGAACCCCTTTCGCAGCCGTACTACTTTCCCTTCTTGGGTAAGTCTACTGATGGCTTTCTGTACAGATGTGCGAGTTCCCAGAGCATAAAACCCTGTTATTGGGAATGGTTCACCGCGCTTCATACGGTGAAGTCTTGTTAGTACCATCATTGAGACAGACACGACTCCTCCTGCTCGTGTTATACATGTGACATATAGTCTAACCCAGCAATATCAATGCTTATAAGCTATTTTTTGTCAGGATTAATTCACTTTTATACGTGTTTCGGTAGTGGTGGGATCGTTGTGGGTGTGAGGTTCTATACCTAGAGGTTAACAGCGATGGCTGCTCACAGCGTCGGATGTGTTAAGCACTTTACAATCTTTAAGTCAGTTAGAGTCTTGGATGGGAGTAATGTTACGCGGAGATCAAATAGCTTGTTCAAGTTATCCAGAAATCCAGTAATAACAAGGCCTTGCAGGCTGATTTTGTTTGTAAGGAGAGAGCTAGCGTGCTCAAGTTATATAGAAATTTGCTTATCAAGAGCATTACTGCACTGGTAGGGCTGTGCAATATTAGCGAAGGGGATTTTGCGGCCAATTCTGCTTACCTATGCAAGCATAAAGTGGCCAAAACGGCCAAGTTATGGTTTCAATACCAAATAAGAAGATACTAAGCGGAATGGTGGGCCTTCCCGGACTCGAACCGGGGACCTAGCGATTATGAGTCGCGTGCTCTAACCAACTGAGCTAAAGGCCCTACGATATTGCAGACGTTCTATGATTCACAAGGTGATAGAACGATTGAGCTAACGGCATAGGAGAGAATGTGTTTTCGCGTCCTAGCAGTTTTCTTGGCACGCATTATAAGCAGCATTTTTACGAAGTGCCAGCCATAAAAAACCCAGCTTAGCTGGGTTTTTTATGAACTTTATCAACAACTTATTCGTCGATGAAGCTACGCAGATGATCAGAGCGGCTAGGGTGACGCAACTTGCGCAACGCCTTCGCTTCAATCTGACGAATACGCTCACGCGTTACGTCGAACTGTTTGCCCACTTCTTCTAACGTGTGGTCAGTGTTCATATCGATACCAAAACGCATACGCAATACTTTGGCTTCGCGAGCGGTAAGTCCTGCTAATACAGAACGAGTTGCTTCGGTCAGGCCTTCAGCGGTTGCGGTATCCATTGGTGATTCTGATTGGGTATCTTCAATAAAGTCACCCAAGTGTGAATCTTCGTCATCACCAATCGGCGTCTCCATTGAGATCGGCTCTTTGGCAATTTTCAGCACTTTACGAATCTTATCTTCTGGCATTTCCATGCGCTCTGCCAATTCTTCTGGCGTCGGCTCACGACCCATCTCCTGCAGCATCTGACGAGAGATACGGTTCAGTTTATTGATGGTTTCGATCATGTGTACCGGAATACGGATAGTACGCGCTTGGTCGGCAATCGAACGGGTGATCGCCTGACGAATCCACCAAGTTGCATAAGTTGAGAACTTATAACCACGACGGTATTCGAATTTATCAACGGCTTTCATTAAGCCGATGTTGCCTTCTTGAATAAGGTCGAGGAACTGCAAACCACGGTTGGTGTACTTTTTCGCAATCGAGATAACCAGACGTAAGTTCGCTTCCACCATTTCTTTTTTGGCGCGGCGAGCGCGAGCTTCACCGATGGAAACACGACGGTTAACTTCTTTAATTTCTGCAATTGATAGATTTACGCGATCTTCTACGGATTTGATTTTCTTTTGCGCACGGAAAATATCAAAACGGTAGGTATCCAGTTTATCGGAGTAGGCATGGCCTGCTTCGATAAGATCGGTAATCCATTGGTTATTCGTTTCATTACCTTGGTAACCGGTAATAAAGTCTTTACGGTTCATGCCACATTTGCGCGTCATCATCACCATGATTTGGCGTTCTTGATTACGAATGGCATCAAGTGCTTCGCGCGCACCGTTTACTAACGCTTCAAAATGTTTTGGCGTTAATTTAATCGGAGCGAATAATTCCGCTAGGCGAGAAATTGCTTCTTCTGCTTGTTTGCTAGCGCGACCGTGTTTTTCGATCGCCGCCACCATATCGATATTGGCGTCTCTGATTTCATCGAAGCGACGGATAACTTCGGTTAAGTCGATACCAGTGTCTTCACTCTCGGTATCGCTATCGTCGTCATCGTCACTGTCTGAATCCGTGTCGCTGGTATCGTCAGCAACAGGTGCTGCGGCACCGGCTTGAACACCTGGCTCAGGATCTTCATCAGAAGGATCGATAAAACCACTGAAGATATCGCCAACGCGATTAGGATCTTCTTCGGCTTCTTTGAAGGCGTTCATGATGGTTTGCACGGCGCCTGGGAAATAGGCCAATGCTGACATCACTTCGCGGATGCCTTCTTCGATACGCTTCGCGATGACGATTTCGCCTTCGCGAGTCAGCAGCTCAACAGTACCCATTTCACGCATATACATACGGACTGGATCTGTGGTACGACCGACATCTGAATCGACAAGTGCTAATGCAGCGGCGGCTTCTTCAGCTGCTGCGTCATCGGCCGCATCAGACATGAATAGCGAATCACCATCAGGGGCGACCTCGGATACCGGAATACCGATATCGTTGATCATGCGGATGATGTCTTCGACCTGATCCGGATTGGCAATATCGTCCGGCAAGTGGTCGTTTACCTGGGCGTAGGTTAGGTAACCCTGTTCCTTACCCTTGGCAATAAGTTCTTTAAGACGGGATTGTTGCGTATTCGCTGACATAGAAGCCCTATTTTCCGTTTTTCTAAGGCGGAAGTAAAACGCCGAAGTATAACTTTTAAGCTAACGTTAGGCCAGCACCACGGCGTATTGTTCCCTCCGAATGCTGGCATTATTTGCAGCTTTTCCATGGGATTTGGCAGGTAGTGTCGGTTCGCGCTGTGTATGGGGTTAAGTTTGGGTCTGATCGATCTAATTTCAAGGTGCTGATGTAGATAAATTCTGATCAGCGCCGATAAATATTTGTACGTTTTTTGTTCATTTCATGGCGCTGGCGTTTTAATTCTTGCAGTCGTTGCCGTTCTTCGGTGGAGAGCTTTTCTCCTCGTTCGAATTTTGCTTTGAGCTTGTTGAGTTCGACATCGAGATGGCGCGCTCCCATGCGTTTCAGTACATCGTTAATATCGTTAGCGCTCGGCGGAATGTGGCCGTCGGAGCCGCTTTCTGCCATCTGTTGTAATTCAGCTTGGTAGGGCGTGCCTATCCATTGAATTAATAAACCAACACTGCCTTGTTGCGGCGCTAGTTTCAGCTTACGAATAACTTCTAGCAATAGTCGTTCATATTCCGTTTCTGGGTCGGCATTCGGTAGTTCTAGTTGTTGTGCCAAGCTTGGCTGGCGCACGATTTGAACGAGTGATTTGTACACTGATGGTGCCAGTGGATGCTGTTCTGATTCATCATTAGGCAGGTAGTCGCTAATGTTAATGCTCGGCTCTTCAGGGGGTAAATCGTAATCGAGTACAGTGGCTGGTACAGGTATATTGTTCATGTCGGCCAGTGCTTCGCTGCTCATGCCTATTTCGTCTTCAAGGCGCTTTTTCATTAATTTCTTGAGCATGCCAGCGGGTATTTTATTAATGAGTGGGGCCGCTAATTGGTCAAGTCGTGCTTTGCCGTCGAGAGTATCGAAATCCACTTGTTTTTTTAGAAAATCGAATAAAAATTCAGGTAAGTGGACTGATTTATTGAGACGTTCTTCGAAGGCGTCTTTGCCTTCTTTTCGTACCAAAGTATCTGGGTCTTCGCCGTCGGGTAAAAATAGAAAACGCGCTTGAACGCCATCACTTAACACGGGTAATACAGTTTCCATTGCGCGCGCTGCAGCGGTGCGGCCTGCATTGTCGCCATCGAAACAAAAAATCACTTCAGGCACGATTTTAAATAAGCGTCGTAAATGGTGTTCGCTGGTTGCGGTACCGAGTGTGGCGACGGCGTAATGAATGCCATATTCAGCCAGTGCCACGACGTCCATATAACCTTCGACAATAATAAACCGCGTCAGTTTCTGGCGAATTTTCCGTGCTTCATAAAGGCCATATAGTTCACGACCTTTTTGGAATATTGGAGTTTCTGGCGAGTTTAAATATTTCGGCTTTTCATCGCCTAATACACGCCCACCAAAGGCTATAAAACGTCCGCGAGCGTCGCGAATAGGAAACATAATGCGATCACGAAAACGATCGTAAGTTCGGCCGTCTTCTTTTTCGATCAGCATGCCGCAGGTTACTAATTCTCGTAGGGCTTCTTTGTCGGTGCCTAACTCGGTTTGTAATCCATCCCAGCCTGGTGGGGCATAACCAATGCCAAAGAATTTTGCTGCTTTGCCAGATAAACCGCGATTTTTTAAATAATCGACGGCGCGTCCGCGTTGTTCGTGCTGGCGCAACATTTGTTCGAAATACTGGCTCGCGGCTTCCATTCGTTTGAACAACCCTTGGTGCTGTTGTTCTTGGCGGGCATCGTGGCTTATTTGTTCTTTAGGTACTTCTAGGCCAGCTTGGGAGGCAAGTTTTTCTACCGCATCAGGAAAACTCAAACCATCGTATTCCATAACGAATTTAAGTGCTGTGCCGGATGCGCCACAACCAAAGCAATAATAAAACTGTTTGTCTGGGCTTACGGTAAACGACGGCGTGTTTTCGTTATGAAAAGGGCAGCAAGCGGAGTAGTTTTTTCCCGTTTTTTTCAACTTTACGCGACTATCTACCACATCGATGACATCGAGGCGGGCGAGTAATTCGTCAATAAAGCTCTGGGGGATACGGCCTGCCATGGTGCTGATTGCTTCTCTGGTTACCGGGATGATGGTTCGGGATCGGTTAGTGTAGACCGAATGGTTATTATCCTAAACGTCAGAAACGCAAAAAGCGCCATTAACAGGTTAATAGCGCTTTTAGCTTTGCCCGCAGCTGAATCAGCCCAGTTGAGACTTCACTAGTTGACTGATCTGTGCCATATCGGCACGACCTTGCACCTGTGGTTTTAGGATGCCCATGACTTTGCCCATGTCCTGCATACTTGCAGCACCGGACTGTGCAACGGCATCAGCCACCAGTTTGGCCAACTCTTCTTCGCTCAAGGCTTCTGGCAAAAATTCGTACAGTACATCAATTTCGAACTGTTCAATATCTGCCAGATCATCACGCCCTGCTTCCCGATACTGAGAAAGGGAGTCACGACGCTGTTTGGTCATTTTATCGAGTACCGCAAGCGCGCGAGCATCATCTACTTCAATGCGCTCGTCGACTTCTATGCGTTTGAACTCAGCTTGAATAGAACGCAGCGCAGTTAGGCGTTGCTTATCTTTTGCGCGCATCGCTGCCTTTACGGCATCTTTGATGGTCGCTATCAAGCTCATATCAAACTCCTCGAAAAACCTGTATTAGTACAAACGCACCATTTTACGCTGTTCGCGCTGTACTTTCTTCAGGTGACGCTTCACTGCAGCCGCTGCTTTACGCTTGCGGATCCAGGTTGGCTTTTCGTAATGTTCACGACGACGTACTTCAGACAGTACACCGGCTTTTTCACATGAACGCTTGAAGCGGCGTAACGCAACGTCAAACGGCTCGTTTTCTTTAACTTTTACAGCTGGCATCCAATCACCTACGTATTTAGTCAATTCGTTTATTCTGGGGAAATCATGGCCCCAGTCAGAGGGCGGGCATTCTAAAGCTTTTGCATTCAGATTGCAAAGCGTAGTTTGGAAATGCTTTAACAGCCACAGTTGAAGCCTTCGCTAGCGCCCATTGGCTGCTGGCAGTATCATGGTCGGCTAAACCGTTGTAGGGGTAGTTTATGCGGGTTCTGGGACTGGAAACGTCATGTGACGAGACCGGTATTGCCTTATATGACAGTGAGCTTGGGCTGCTGTCACATCGAATTTATACGCAAATAGCCGTTCATGCAGAATATGGCGGCGTTGTGCCTGAATTAGCGTCACGCGATCATGTACGCAAGGCTATGCCCCTCATTCGTGAGGTTATGGCTGAAGCTGGTTTAACATTAGCTGATCTCGACGGTGTTGCCTTTACGCGCGGTCCTGGCTTAGTCGGGGCCTTACTCGTTGGTGCGTGCTTAGGTCGTAGTTTGGCGTGGGCTCTCGGGATTCCGGCGGTAGGTGTACACCATATGGAAGGCCATTTGTTGGCGCCTATGCTGGAAGAAAACGCGCCGGAGTTTCCGTTTATTGCGCTGCTTGTATCGGGCGGTCATACCCAGTTGGTGCAAGTTGAGGGCATTGGTCAGTACACCTTATTAGGTGAGTCATTAGATGATGCTGCCGGTGAAGCGTTTGATAAAGCCGCGAAAATGATGGGTTTACCTTATCCAGGGGGCCCTGAACTCAGTCGTTTGGCTGATTCGGGAAATGCTAAGCGTTTTCGTTTTCCTCGCCCAATGACCGATCGTCCCGGTTTGGATTTTAGTTTTAGTGGTTTAAAAACCTTTACGCGTACAACCATTCTTGATTGTGCCGAAGATGGCGTGCTGTGCGATACCGATAAAGCGGATATTTCCGCGGGATTCCAAGATGCGGTGGTTGAAACGTTAGCCATTAAATGTCGACGGGCGATGAAGCAAACGGGTATTTACCGTTTAATTATTGCCGGTGGGGTCGGTGCTAATCGTTCTTTGCGTGCGCGTCTACAAGAAACAGCGGCTGAGTTGGGGGGGGAGGTCTATTACCCTCGCCCTGAATTGTGTACGGATAATGGCGCTATGATTGCCTATGCGGGTACGCAACGTTTACTCGCGGGGGAATGCTCAGATCTCGCGGTGACAGCGGTTCCGCGTTGGCCGATGACGGAATTAAAACCTCTGGATACCAAACATGGATAAGGTATTCATTCGTGGTTTACAGGTTGACGCAGTCATCGGTGTTTATGATTGGGAAAAGCAGGTACGCCAACCATTAATTTTCGATCTCGAAATGGCGTGGGATATTCGCGTAGCAGCTGCCACCGATGATTTAATTCATGCGTTAAATTATCAAGCGGTAACTGAATTTATCGAACGCTTTGTGCGCGAGCAGCATTTTCAATTGTTGGAATCATTACTTGAGCGTTTAGCTGCCGGTTTGCGCCAAGAGTTTGGTATGCCGTGGTTGGGTATTCGCGTGGAAAAGCCAGCCGTTGTGCCACAAGCAAAAGCGGTTGGTTTGTATATCGAGCGGGGCGATAGTTAATGGCGCGGGTATTTTTAGGTATTGGCGCGAATCTCGATCCTATGATGAATATTCGCATGGGCTTAGCGCGTCTTGCGCAGGATTTTAAAGTAGTGCAAGTCTCGCCTTGGTATCAATCGCCAGCGCTTGGTTTTTCTGGCCCAGACTTTATTAATCTTGTTATCGAAATAGAATCAAACATGTCAGTGGCTGATTTATCAGCGCAGCTTAAGCAAATAGAAACGGATTTTGGCCGCGCTGCAAATGCAGTGAAGTATTCTTCTCGCGCTTTAGATGTTGATATTTTGTTGGTCGATGATTTGTGTGGTGAGTTCGATGGTATTGAATTACCGCGCAACGATATTTGGCAATGCGCTTTTGTTTTAAAGCCGTTGTTGGATTTAGTTCCTAAGGCAATTTGCCCTAAGAGTGGTGAAACTTTTGCTAGCTATTGGCCTGCTGTGGCAAACCAAACGCTGCAGTTAATTGTGAGCGACACTAAGGCGCAAAAATCTGCGCGTTCATCGCGGTAACTGATTTTCTTTCCATTGTTGTAAATGCTGCCCACGCGCTTTCGTCAGTCCTGCGCGAATTTCTGCGCCTTGTAGTCCTTGCTTGATCATATCTTGTGCGTTAATGCTTAATGCTTCTTTAAACGCCTCGCGGCAGTATTCCGCTTGCGGATAGGATGTATCCTCCAGTCCCGTGCGACCTCTCGCATCGGCGCTGCAAACAATTAAAAACTGTTCAAAGCGTTCAGGTTTGCGCCAAGCATCTAAGCCATCGAATAATTTCAGTAAAGTTTCACCACGTAATTCAAAGGCGCGATGCACATGCGTGTGCCACTCGCTGCTCAACAGCGCTAAGGTACTGGCATCGTTTGGGGCTTTTACTCGTTTATTTAATGCTTTAATGGGTTTAATGCCACGTCGTTCATGAGCAATATGTCGTGGCCATTCTTCTGGTGGTGTTAAGCCTTTACCCAGATCGTGAATCAGCGCAGCCCAGCGCACCGCAATATCTGTCGACATTTTACTAGCGGCCGTTAGAGACATCAGCGCATGCACGCCTGTATCAATTTCAGGATGATGTGCCTCGGGTTGCGGCACGCCAAATAGAACGTCGAGTTCAGGGAACCAGACTTTTAAAGCTCCGCAAGTCCTCAACACCTCAAAGTAGACCTCCGGTTGGGCTTCACTTATGGCGCGCTGAGTTTCTTGCCATACCCGTTCGGCCACTAAATGATCGAGCTCACCGTCGCTTACCATTCGCTGCATTAAGCGCATAGTGTCCTCGGCGACCGTAAAGCCTAAAGGCGCAAAACGAGCTGCGAATCTTGCTACCCTGAGTACGCGTAAGGGGTCTTCGCTGAAGGCGGGCGAAACATGGCGTAGAAGGCGCTGCGTTAAATCTTGTTGGCCACCGTAAGGGTCAATAATGGTACCGTCATCATCTTGAGCCATAGCATTGATGGTGAGGTCGCGCCGTTGCAAATCGTCTTCTAAGGTAACGTCGGGTGAGAAACGGCAGTCGAAGCCTTGATAACCTTTACCGGATTTTCTTTCGGTTCGTGCGAGCGCATATTCTTCGTGAGTTTGCGGATGCAAAAATACTGGGAAGTCAGCGCCGACTTGTTCAAATCCTTGGCTAATTAATTCATCTGGTGTTGCGCCAACGACCATCCAATCCCGGTCTTTGATTGGAATATTAAGTAATCGATCGCGAACGGCACCGCCCACCAAGTAAATCTGCATTAGGTTCTCAAGTTCAAAAAAAATGGCTGTTGCTAATGCAACAGCCATTGAGTGTAGCCCGAGTTAGGCAGTCGTTAAAGTCTATCGAGCAATTACGACGGCACCTTAAAAATAGAATCCAGTCTCAAGTGCGACGCCGACTTCTTTCTTGTAGTCGCTTGGATTAGCCAGTGCGGCAATATCGATATGGACACCGAACGGTGACAACCCAAAGCCGAGTGAAACAACTTCACTGTTGCTTGCACTTAAATTAGTGCGGTAGCCAGCTCTGACTTGAAAGGTTTCATATAAATCGAATTCAGCACCGATGGCTGCATATTGAGTCGCTTGTTCGTAAGCGATAGGGTCGTTTTCGACTAGGTCTAAATCACCAGCAACCGTTACCCAATTATTACTGTAGGAAACACCAGCACGAAATTGTGGTTTAAGCGATACAGTGCCACCTTCAACAACAAGATTATTTGAACTGCCACGCACCGGAGCATCGGATAGATCAAAATCTTTAGAGATTAAATTTTTAGCAACCACACCAACCATCCACTGGTTGTTTTCGCCAAGGCGCATTGAGGCACCGATATCTAGGTTGATGTGACTGTAGGTTGCACGCGAGTCTTCGATATCACTGGTTTCGATATCGTCTTCGTTGTCCATTTCGGTGATGTAGTGGTATGTCTCGATTGTTTGTAGCTTAGGTGTCACGCCGATAGCCACTTTACGATCGGCAATAGTAAATTCGCGTGAGAAGCTTAAGCCAACATCAGCAATACCAACGGCAACAATTTCTACCCGAGAGTCTAAGTTGGGGTTTTCTGCTTCGTTCGAAATATCACCCCCATTAAAGATCTTAATAGAACCATCGGCTGTTTCTACATCGTCTGATGTATAGTTTTGGAATTCATCAAGACTATCTTGAATACTCGTCGCGGCGGTTTGAATATCGGTTGGGCTTGCACCAGCTTCAACATCATCTGCCAGTGTATTAATGTCGGTTGGAATGGCCTGCGCAATATCAACGTACCCTTGGGCAGCAACACCGTATGCGGTAATTAAATTTTGGTCAGTACCAGTAAAAATAGTTCGGCCAGAAAAATGTACATCCGCATTCACAGAGAGCGCGGCAGCAAACTTTTTGCCCGGCATAGCGACGGCCATGCCAACACCGGCGCGGCCACGAATAGGATCACCAGAAATAGAATTGAGCGAGTCGGTTAATTCCTTAGTAACGCTATTTACTTCACTTAACTTGCTATTTACTTCGTCGAGATCATCGGCAAAATTTTGATTGGCGGTACGAAGGTCATCGGCCTTTTGCGCATTAGTTCGGCCATCACTGTTACCTAGGCTATTCAACTCATTAACTAAAGCGGTAGATGATGCTTGAACATTATTGACTGCACTGTTGAAGTTATTACTCGAAGCATCGTCGAATAAATCTTCGAATTTTGGCACGGTAATATCAGAGATATCGTTGGCTGAATCAATTAATTCTTCTTCATCGGCAACCACAACACCAACCGATGGGAAGATAATGGCGAAGTCATCTTCATTACGAGCTTGTGATAGTAATGATGGGTTAAATGCGGGTGCATGTGCAAGTTTCGCGCTTGCAACGCCAGTGTCACCCATTGCAAGTCCACGGGCATCCATAGGTAAAAAAGGTGTCGCCATCGCTGTGTGTACAGACAGGGCTGAAATGGCAGCAACCGCGGTTGCAAGTAAGGATGGTTTAATAGTCATGGCAAGTCCTGTAATGATTGATAGCCGTCGTGTCGGTTATCAATAAGCGTAGCTGGCGAACGAAAGCTTGCTTGGTAAAACGAGTAGGACTATCCTGCCTTACACGACATTTAAAAAACTCAGCGATTACCCAATGACGTTACTCATATTGCAATGTTTTGCTCCTACACTGATCTCAGCAGCGGTGCCCGTGAAGGCAGTCCGTATGTGTGCTCGTGTGCGTGCGATTCGCGCGATTCGACGATGTTGGCCTGAGAATCTAGTGTAACAACGCTCTATTTTAAAAGGCCGCCGATAATAGCGGCCTTTTTTGTGGCTGTTATTTAGGAGGATGTTTCAATCAGCAAATACAGGTGAAATCATGCTGATTATTGTTGCTTATTTATTCGTTATATTTATTTGGTCGACAACTCCTGTCGCTATTCAATTTAGTTTAGGGGGCCTCGATTTTTTTACGGCAGTGTCACTGCGTATGTGGCTTAGCGCCTTGTTGTCGTTGCCCCTATTACTGATTTTGGGGCAACGATTAGTGTTAACTCGTCCTGCTTTAATGAGCTATGTCGCCGGTAGTTTAGGCGTGTATGGCGCCATGATGTCGGTTTACTGGGGGGCGGCTTATATTCCTTCTGGTTTAATCTCAGTGCTATATGGCCTGTCGCCTATGCTATCGGGAGCGCTTGCTTATTGGTGGTTGGGCGAACGCGAATTAACGCCGGCGCGGATGATTGCGCTCTTGATTGCATTGTGTGGTTTGGCGTTAGTCGTATCGGCACGCATGATGTTAGATGCTGAGTCTTGGCGCGGCATTTTGGGGACCGTCGTGTCGGTGTTGTGCTTTGCGGCGAGTGCCGTTTGGGTGAAAGCTGCGAATGCGGGACTGCATCCTATGGTGCAAACCAGCGGTACGCTTTGGGTCTCATCATTGGCCTATGCGCTGTCACTGCCATGGTTTGGGGTGCATATTCCCGACGCGTGGCCGTTTAGCTCAATGCTAGGTTTGGGGTATTTGGTGGTGTTTGGTTCTTTGTTGGGCTTCATGTTGTATTTCTTGGTGCTCAAACATTTACCGACGTCACGGGTCACTCTTATTACTTTAATTGCGCCCGTTCTGGCCGTGCTATGGGGATATTTGTTGCGTGATGAACGGTTGCAATGGAGCTCTGCAGGTGGAGCGGCGTTATTGTTGAGTGGCTTAGCCTTGTATCAATGGCATCAGTCGATGGATCGGTGCTTGCGGTGGTTATGGCCATTTAAGGCTAAGACTGAGGTGGCCAACGCGATGGATATTCGCGCAGCCCAGCAAGAAAAACATTAAACATTTCGTCAACCGGCCGATATAGATTGCATGAGAGCCTATATCGGGTGGGAGATGAATATGAAACAGTCAGGTGTCGCCGCTAAATTGCTGGTGTCGGTGTTAGGAGTTGCCACGATTTTCGGTTTGCAGGGGTGTTCTGATGCACTCATTCAGGATGGTAATTACGTCGAGCAGCCGGAAGCCTATTTTCAACCTGTCGAACAAGAAATTGATCCTGTTGCTCCTATGGTGCTGCGCGTTGTAGGGTACGGCGCTACGGATACTACTGATTCTAAGAAAAGCGAAGTACAGCGTCGCTTGATGGCTATTCGTGCATCAAAAATGGATGCCTATCGCTCGATGGCAGAACGCGTATATGGGACTTCTGTTCAAGGTAGTACCACAGTGCGCGACATGGTCGTATTGAATGATCGCTTCCGCTCTTATGTTGAGACCTATATGCATGGCGCTCGCGTTGTGTCCTCCGATGTGATGCCCGATGGCAGTGTCGAAACTGTGTTGGAAATGATCATAGATCAAGGGTTCCGTAACTGTTTACAAACCGCAGATAGCCAGCGTTTTAATGTTGACTGTCGGGTTCCCCTTGGTGGCCAGAGTGCAAATAACTTTGCCTCGAGTCAACGTCAACGCGTGCAAGGTGAAGCGAGTGTGCCCGAGGGCGGCTTCTACTTTATTGAGTAACAGGGGTTAGCTATGCGTACTTTCTTGTTTGTGAGCTTGATGGCCCTTGTGTCGCTTTCGGCGCCTGCACAGGCGCTAACGGTTGAGGTGGTGGGCGAGGCGGCTCTGACCGGAGCGGTATCTTATGCTCGTGAGCAGGCATTGAAAGACGCGCTGCAACAGGCGACCTTGCGCGGTGGTGCGCAAATTAGCAGCACCCAATTAATGGAGCACGGCGTGATTGAACAAGACGAAGTGCGTGTGCAAAGTAATGCTCAAGTGCGCGATGTCGAAGTATTGTGGGAAGACAGTCATGATGGTGTGTATCAAGTTGCTATTCGTGCTGAAGTTAGTAGCCAAGCTATGTGCCCTGGTTCATCTCAACGTTACCGTAAAGCGATCGCTATCGCAGGTTTCGGATTAGCACAACCGCAACAAGCGACCTATGGGCGCTTGGAAAATGTAGAACAGGCGTTACCTAGGGTGTTGGTCAATACCCTCAATGGGCGTGGCAATGTGCATGTTATGGATGCCTCGCGAATCAGTTTGTATCAAGACCCTCGTCGTGCTCCTTCTACCGAGACAGCGCAGCAAAGATTGACCACCTCGGTTGCGTTAGCGACTCAGCTCGGCGCGCAATATGTAGTATCTGGTGTTGTTCGTGATTTAGATTTTGAACCAGAAGAGCAAAAACGAGGATTCTCCTTGTTGGATAGCGTGGGTTTTGGCCATAAAAATCGCCAACGTCAGTTTGTAGTCGATGTGTTTGTACACGACGGTTTAAGTGGCGCTATGTTATTTCAGCGCAGCTATCACACCCAAGGTGCTTGGGGCGAGCGCCCAGATGCCAATGTGGGTTTCGCAACCCCGTCATTTTGGCGCACAAATTATGGCGATCAAGTGAAGGATGTATTAACGACCGTTGCCGATGATGTAGGTGAAGTCTTACGCTGCCAGCCTTTTATGGCTCGTATTGTAAAAGCGCGTGGTAACCGGTTGCACATTGAAGCAAGCGCTGGAGCGGGGATTCGTCCGGGTGATAAGTTTCAAGTGTATCGTACCGGTACATTTTATAATCTTGATTTAGAACCTCGTACTGAATTAACTGATATGGCCACTGTGGTCACGGTTAAGCAAGTACAGCCGCAGTTTATTATTGCCGATATGGCGTCATCCGCAGAACATATGTCGATTCAACGTGATGACATGGTCATAGCTTGGTAAGTTTAAGAGAAGAAAAAAGCCGCCTATTTAGGTGGCTTTTTTCTTGCTGTTTTCCACTACTACTATTGAAATTTTGCTTCTAGCTTGTTTGCATCGCCTTGCTATAAATCATCCAAGGTAATAGACGGACAGCTCATGCGACTTATTTTCTTGTCGTTTTCCCACGATTCTAAATGTATGTCGAATCCCCATAAACTGTGCAGATGCTTTAATACCTCGTAGGTATCGCCCGACAACGGTGTACTATTTTGCCGTATGTGACGCAGCGTCATAGAGCGATCGCCTTCTATATCTACCGATACGATTTGGATGTTAGGTTCGCGCATGGATAAATCGTATTGCCGCGCTAGGGTTTCACGCAGTTTTCGATATCCATTTTCATTGTGAATTGCGCCAACTTTATAGGTTGGTGCTTCATCATCATCGTAAATACTAAATAAATGAAATTCACGCATTAGGTGCGGGGATAAAAACTGTTGAATGAAACTTTCATCTTTGAAGTTCTTCATAGCGAAATGGACTGTTTCTAACCAGTCCTTTCCAGCAATGTCAGGGAACCATTCACGATCTTCATCCGTTGGATTTTCACAAATCCTTTTAATATCGCAAAACATATTAAACCCTAGAGCATAGGGGTTAATGCCATTGAAATAGGGCGAGTCGAACCCAGGCTGGAACACAACGTTGGTATGAGAAGTTAAAAACTCCATCATAAAGCCTTCGTTGACCTTACCTTCGTCGTACAGATGGTTAAGGATGGTGTAATGCCAAAAGGTTGCCCAACCTTCATTCATCACTTGAGTTTGGCGTTGTGGATAAAAGTATTGAGATACTTTGCGTACTATACGGATCAGTTCACGTTGCCAAGGGTCGAGTAGAGGCGCATTTTTTTCGAGGAAATATAGCAAGTTTTCTTGCGGTTCCGACGGATACTGACGGCGCTTACGTGGGGCATCATCTTTTTTCTTTAATGGAATAGTGCGCCATAAATCGTTTAATTGTTGCTGGCGAATTTCTTCACGCTCTTGCTGACGTACGCGTTCTTCCGCTGCAGATATCGGCGACGGTCTTCTGTAGCGATCGACGCCGTAGTTTTGCAAAGCGTGGCAAGCATCAAGCACTCGCTCCACCTCTTCCTGCCCGTGGCGCTCTTCGCATTTGCGTACATAATTTTTGGCGAATACTAAGTAATCAATAATCGAACTGGCATCAGTCCATGTGCGGAATAAATAATTGTTTTTAAAAAATGAGTTATGACCGTAACAAGCATGAGCGATAACCAATGCTTGCATAGGAAGCGTGTTCTCTTCCATTAAGTAGGCGATACAAGGATTAGAGTTAATAACAATCTCGTAAGCTAGCCCCATTTGGCCGCGCTTATAGCTTTTTTGCGTAGATAAAAATTGTTTGCCGTACGACCAATGGTTGTAGCCAATTGGCATACCCACTGAAGAGTAGGCATCCATCATTTGTTCGGCGCTAATAACTTCAATCTGGTTCGGATAGGTATCGAGCTTATAAATAGCAGCAACTCGTGCTATTTCGCGGTCGTACTCCTCCAATAATTCAAAAGTCCAATCAGAATCCGTCGAGATATAGTTGCTCATATCGCCTCCTTAACCCGATCTTTGGCGAATAGTTCGCGGAATACCGGAAAAATATCTTCAGGGCCGCGTATTTGCGCAAGAGCAAACTGATTAGCAAACGCTCGACTTAAATTTTGATACGCCGTCCACAGCGCTTGGTGCTGATTCGGGGTGATCTCTATGTAAGCAAAGTACTGCACCGCTGGTAATAATTTTTCTGCCAATATACGAGAGCATACCGGAGAGTCATCGTCCCAGTTATCACCATCGGATGCTTGAGCAGCATAGATATTCCATTCTTCGGAATTGAAGCGATCTTCAATGATTTGATTCATTAAATTCAGTGCACTGGATACTATGGTTCCGCCAGTTTCACGAGAGTAAAAAAACTCTTCTTCTGTGACTTCTTTAGCACTGGTGTGGTGGCGAATGAATACTATCTCAATGTGTTCGTAGGTTTTTTGTAAGAAGAGATACAACAATATATAAAAGCGTTTTGCGATATCTTTTACATCCTGAGTCATAGAGCCCGATACATCCATAATACAAAACATAACGGCTTTGCTCGATGGCGTCGGCACTTTTACTTTGTTGCGATAACGTAGATCAATATCATCGATAAAGGGGATGAGTTTTAAACGTCGTTCAACGTCGGCAATTTGTTCTTTTAAGCTGTTAAGCATGACTTCGTCAGCAGGGCTTTGCGCTTCAGTATCGAGTAATAATTGTTGCAGTTCTTTGAGCTTGCGCCGCTTGCCGGAGCCCATGCCAATACGACGAGCATGAGCGTTGCGCATAGAACGGACGACCGATAGATTATTGGGTGTGCCTTCGGATACGAACCCAGCTCTACGTGTTTTGAACTCTTTGGTTTTAGCTAATGTCTTTTTAACCATATTCGGCAAAGCTAAATCGTCGAATAAATAGTTTAAGAACTCCTCTTTGGTGATGAAGAAGGTAAAGTCTTCCTCTCCTTCGCCCGAGTCGCTGGCATTGCCGCTGCCAGCGCCGCCACCCCCTTGCTTGGGTTTCTCTAGCTCGTCGCCAGTACCAAATTGTTTATTGCCCGGATATACACGATGCTGCTTTCCTCCTTTACCGTGCGATATAACGGGTTCATGGGTGTTCCGCGTTGGAATGCTAATTTCTTCACCGCGTTCCATGTCAGTGATGGAGCGGCGATTAACCGCGTCCGACACTGCTTCTTTTATATGCTGTTGGTAGCGCTTAAGAAAGCGCTGCCGGTTTACTGTGCTTTTATTCTTGCCGTTCAAACGACGGTCAATAACATAGGACATGCAATTCCCCTTACGGCGCCATTGTCGGCTTTTTACTGCGACTTACGGACGCGCAGATACCATTCGGACAGCAGTCTTACTTGTTTCTCCGTGTAGCCTCGTTCTGTCATACGGGCGACAAAGTCATCGTGCTTTCTTTGATCATCGTTAGACGATTTAGCCGAGAAGGAAATCACTGGAAGTAAATCTTCGGTATTCGAGAACATTTTCTTCTCGATCACGGCGCGCATTTTTTCGTACGACTGCCATGACGGATTATTACCATTGTTATTGGCACGTGCCCGCAATACAAAGTTTACGATTTCGTTACGGAAATCTTTAGGGTTGCTGATGCCAGCCGATTTCTCGATTTTTTCCAGCTCTTCGTTGATCGCGACGCGGTCGAGCATTTCGCCTGTTTCAGGATCGCGATATTCTTGATCCTGAATCCAGAAGTCGGCGTAGGTGATATAGCGATCAAAAATATTCTGCCCATATTCTGAGTAAGATTCGAGATAGGCGGTTTGGATTTCTTTACCGATAAAGTCGACATACTCCGTCGCTAGGTATTCTTTTAAATAGTTTAAGTAGCGGTTGTGAACTTCTTCAGGGTATTGCTCTTGTTCAATCGCTTGTTCGAGTACATACATTAGATGTACAGGGTTGGCGGCGATTTCAGTCGCATCAAAGTTAAATACTTTAGACAGAATTTTAAAAGCGAAACGGGTAGAAATACCGTTCATGCCTTCATCAACACCCGCCGAATCGCGGTATTCTTGCATCGATTTGGCTTTAGGATCGGTATCTTTTAAGTTCTCTCCGTTGTAAATCCGCATTTTGGAGTAAACGCTAGAATTTTCAGGTACTTTTAGGCGTGATAGCACAGTGAACTTCGCGAGCATACTGAGCGTATCAGGAGCGCAATGAGCGGTTGATAATGAACTGGTTGACAACAGTTTTTCGTAAATTTTTACTTCTTCATCAACACGAAGGCAATAAGGCACTTTGACAATATAAACCCGGTCGAGAAATGCCTCGTTGTTTTTATTGTTGCGGAATGCCTGCCATTCAGACTCGTTTGAGTGAGCTAAAATAATCCCCTCAAATGGCATGGCTCCAGTACCTTCCGTACCGTTGTAGTTGCCTTCTTGGGTTGCGGTTAATAGTGGATGTAGCACTTTAATCGGTGCTTTAAACATCTCGACAAATTCCATCAAGCCTTGGTTGGCTCGACAGAGAGAGCCAGAATAGGAATACGCATCTGGATCATCTTGGGAGAAATCTTCCAACTTACGAATATCAACTTTACCAACTAATGCAGAAATATCTTGGTTGTTCTCGTCACCGGGTTCGGTTTTGGCAACGCCGACTTGATCGAGTATTGATGGGTAGAGTTTTACGACTTCAAATTTACTGATGTCACCACCGAGCTCATGCAAACGTTTTACCGCCCAAGGTGACATGATGCGGCCAAGGTAGCGTCGTTGGATGCCATAATCTTCTTCTAAAATAGCACCATCTTCCTCAGCATCGAATAACCCTAAAGGGGATTCAAATACAGGTGAACCTTTAATGGCATAAAAAGGTACGTTTTGAATAAGTGCTTTTAAGCGTTCAGCTAACGATGACTTACCGCCACCGACGGGGCCTAGTAAATAGAGAATTTGTTTGCGTTCTTCCAAGCCTTGGGCGGCATGACGGAAATATGACACGATATTTTCTACCGCATCTTCCATGCCGTAAAATTCGGAAAAGGCAGGGTAACGTTTGATGACTTTATTGGAAAAAATGCGGCTGTAGCGCAGGTCTTTGGAGGTATCGATAAATTCTGGCTTACCTATGGCAGTCAGCATACGTTCCGCAGCAGAGGCGTATACGTTGGGATCTTGCTTACAAAGTTCGAGGTAGTCTTGCAGACTCATGACCTCTTCTTGAGTATCACGATATCTGTCTTGATAACGACTGAATACGCTCATGGTGCACCCCTTGTTCGTCTAAAAACGTGTTGTCTAAATTACATATAAATCCGTTAGTGAAATCTTATTCTTAGAACCAGTATGGTCTATGTTGGTTGCGATCTGCCAGATAATTTAACTTTTTCTGACACCTTATTTTTAGTATGCATTCACCGTGCCGTGATGCACCCATTGATGTGTTCGAATGTGATCAATGCACGGTTAAGTTTATTTTGCGTCGAATTGGCGTTAGATAAATGCAGGGGGAATGCAAAAGTGTAGAAACAAAGACAAGAGCGATAGCAGGGATGCTACCGCTGTTTAGCTGAATTAACGCTTAACGGTTACACCAGTCAGGAGCGACCATTTTCCACATTTCGTAGCCACCATCAATGCTATAAACGTCGCTAAAGCCTTGCTCGCTAAAGAACTGAGCGGCGCCTTGACTCGAGTTACCGTGATAACAGCAAACCAAAAGCGGCAACTCTTTACTCGCGGCGGCCATAAACTCTGGCAGATTGTCGTTATCAACGCGGATGGCGTCGCGAATGTGCCCAGCTTGAAAACTCATCACATCACGAATATCGGCAACCTTAGCGTTACCTTGCTCTAATATCACTTTGGCATCGGCTGGGGAAATGCGTTTGAATCCGCTCATTTGGGTACCTGTGTGCTGAATATAGTCAGAGTTTTTGGGTTATTGTAATCGAGTATACTGAATTTTATGCAGGGGTAGCAGCAACACTAAAGCGTTGTTGATCCTCTAAGCGTAAGGCCGTTAAGGTGCCACCCCAGACGCAACCGGTATCCAGTGCAAAGACATTCTCTGCGTTAGCCTGACCGTTTAACGCTGCCCAGTGGCCAAATAACAAACGCGTGGCTGATGCTTGGCGGGGCGTTATCTCAAACCAAGGTTTAAAGCCTGTAGGTGTCGTATCTAAACCTTCCTTGCTGGTTAGGTCTAGCGTGCCTTCGTCATCAACAAAGCGCATGCGCGTCAGGCTGTTGACGATAACGCGTAAACGATCAAATCCAGTAAGATCATCCGACCAGCGATTGGGTTTGTTACCGTACATATTTTCGAAGAATTGAGAGCAATCGACAGACGTCAGTATTGCTTCTACCTCTTGCGCTAGCTTTTGTGCAGTGGTTGCCGACCACTTTGGAGGCAATCCTGCATGAGTCATGCACCAATTTTGCGCCTCATCAAGGTGCAATAGTGGTTGATGACGCAACCAGTCGAGTAATTCATCGCGATCTGAAGCCGCGAATATAGCGTTTAATGTGTCGCTTTTACGGCTATTGAGTTTGGCATAGTGCATGGCCAATAGATGTAGGTCGTGATTACCCAGTACGCTAATAGCGCTATCCCCTAAGTTCTTAATAAAACGCAGAACTTCCAGTGACTGTGGGCCACGATTGACCAAGTCCCCAGCAAACCAGAGCTGGTCTTGCTGGGGATCAAAGTTAATGTGTGCTAACAAACGCTGTAGCGGTTCGTAGCAGCCTTGGACATCACCGATTGCGTAGGTGGCCATGCGTGTGCTCCGTGGTGAAACAGACTGCGTTAAATTCGTGCGAATATTGGCAGTATCAATTCAATGCGTTCGGTGCTGATAAAGTAAAAACAGGGATAGTGGCGTGAAATAGGGTGCCATCGTCTGCTTGCATGACGTAGTAGCCGCGCATGCTTCCTACTTTGGTGCGCAACACTGAACCGGATGAGTAACGGTAGGTTTCCCCCGGTTCTATGGTTGGTTGTTCACCGACAACGCCTTCGCCTTGTACTTCTTGCACATCGGCATTGCCGTCGGCGATAAACCAGTGACGGCTGCGTAATGTCGCACCATTATCACCACTGTTGTGAATGCGAATGTGGTAGGCAAACACAAAGCGGTCTTCTTCGGGGATGGATTGCTCAGCCAGATATTCGGTATTTACGCTGACTTCAATGCTGTCTTCAATATTCATCCTGCGACTCCGGATCATTGTTCAGTGCATCACTATGGGTAACATCAGTGTCGGCGTTATCTGCTGCAGCGCTTTTTAAGTCAAATACGGCATCAGAGATACGAACATACTCGGCGAGAGTTAGGCGTTCGGGCCGTAAGGTGACATCAATTCCGATCGCTTCTAATGCTTCTGCATCAATCAAACGTTTGAGCGTATTGCGCAGTGTTTTACGGCGCATGCTAAACGCTTCACGTACCACATGTTCAAGCGTTTTGTGATCTTTAGCCGGGTAAGGTAATACGTCGTAAGGAACCAAGCGCACAATGGCCGAATCAACCTTGGGCGGTGGATTAAATGATCCTGGGCCGACAACAAATAGCGGTTCCACTTTGCAAAAGTACTGCGCCATGATGCTCAGGCGGCCATAGTCACCAGTGCCCGGGCTTGCAGCCAGTCGCTCAACCACTTCTTTCTGCAACATAAAGTGCATGTCTAACACCATGTGGTGATGGGCTAGAAAATGGAAAATCAGCGGTGTTGAAATATTGTAAGGCAGATTACCGACAATGCGCAGCTGCTGACCCGGCTGTAAAATAGTGCCGAAGTCGAACTTTAGCGCGTCACCTTCATGGATGCGGAAATCCGGGTAGTTAAAAAACTTGGTGCGCAAAATTGGGATGAGATCACGGTCAAGCTCGACCACATCCAACTTGCCACAGGCTTCCAATAGAGGTTCCGTCAGAGCGCCCATGCCCGGGCCGATTTCAACCAGCGCATCGGTTGCCTTTGGGTGAATGGCGCGCACAATCTTGTCGATGACATGGTGATCGTGCAAAAAGTTTTGACCAAAGCGCTTACGTGCGCGGTGGCCTTGGGCCTTCTGGGGTTGCTTGCTCATGCTATTGCCTGTGTCGGCAGGACACGCTTGTTTATCTAATAGCGGTCACTGCGG
This sequence comes from Thalassolituus oleivorans MIL-1, assembly GCF_000355675.1. Lineage (NCBI taxonomy): Bacteria > Pseudomonadati > Pseudomonadota > Gammaproteobacteria > Oceanospirillales > Oceanospirillaceae > Thalassolituus > Thalassolituus oleivorans. The sequence continues at coordinate 629,837 of NC_020888.1, forward strand.
AATAAAAATAAATACGGTTATGTGCGGTTGCTTGCCATATGTGCCGCAACTGCAATCGCGGTGTTCAAACTGCCAGCATCGGTTTTGCCGGTAGCGGCTAAATCGAGTGCGGTGCCATGGTCGACTGAGGTGCGCACTAAAGGTAACCCCAGAGTAATGTTGGCAGCACGACCAAATCCATGAAATTTAAGCACAGGTAAACCTTGGTCATGGTACATGGCTAAAGCCGCATCGGCGTGTTGTAAATGTTTTGGGGTAAATAATGTATCGGCGGGTAGGGGGCCGATCAAGTCGATGCCTTCTGCTCTTAGCTGCGCTAAGGTTGGATTGATAATATCCAATTCTTCACGTCCTAGGTGGCCATCTTCACCCGCATGAGGATTGAGTCCTGCGACTAATATCCGTGGATCCGCGATACCGAAATATTGCTTTAAATCGTGATTCAAGATGCGCACGACGCGTGAAATTCGATCGGGTGTTATGGCATCAGCGACGGCACGCAGCGGTAAGTGTGTGGTCACTAAGGCTACTCGCAAATCCGTTGTTGCCAGCATCATCACCACTTCTTCAACACCGCAATAATCGCGGAAGTATTCGGTATGACCACTGAATGCAATACCGGCTTCGTTAATGATGCCTTTATGCACAGGAGCAGTCACGATTCCCTGCCAGCGACCATCTAAGCAACCGGCCGCCGCAAGGCGTAGTGTTTCGAGTACGTAATCGCTGTTGCGGGCATCCAGTTGCCCCGCAATAACTGGCGTGCGTAACGCAACCGGATAGATGGTTAGGGTACCGTTCCCACTCGCGCGAATGGGACTATCTGGATCAAATACTTGCAGCGTTAATGGCAGTCCTAATTCGGCGGCACGTTGGTGCAGTAGATCGGCATTGGCGATGACAACCAGCTCATGTTCTTGCGGTAATTGTGCAATTTGAATGCATAAGTCTGGACCGATGCCCGCCGGTTCACCGGCGGTAATGGCTAAACGCAGTGTCATTGCGCTTCCTTGATGTCGACATATGCTTCTGAGCGCACTTTACGCAACCAGATCGGCAGTTCTTCGTCAAAGCGGCGTGCGTATAACATTTGACGAATCTGGTTGCGTTGCAGTTCTTCGCCAACGTCGGTTTTCTTACGCCCCTGAATTTCTAAAATATGCCAACCGAAGCGGCTTTTGAACGGCGCGCTGATTTCATTGGTGGCTGTGTTTTCCATGGTGGCGTCAAACGCAGGCACCATGTCGCCGGGATTGACCCAGCCTAGATCGCCGCCACTGGCACCGCTACCAGGATCATCACTGAATTCACGGGCTAGTGCGGCAAAATCTTCGCCTGCTTGTAAGCGTTCGTACAATTGTTGAATGAGTTCTTCGGCTTGCGCATCATCACGTACTTCGTTGGTTTGAATCAGAATATGACGCACCTTGGTCTGATCGATCATCTTAGTGCTGCCGCCGCGTTTTTCTTCCAGCTTGATAATGTGAAATCCACTGGCACTGCTGATCGGATCAGATACTTCACCGACCGCTAGCTTAGGTGCAACATCGGCAAACAGGCTTGGCAGTTGTGCCTCTTTGCGCCAGCCCATGTCTCCACCGTTAAGCGCGGTACGACCGCTCGATTCTGCCATGGCTGTGCTGGCGAAATTGGCTCCGGCTCGGAGGCGTTTAACGATGTCGTCAGCTTTGTCATTAGCTGCTTTATAGGCCTCAGGACTCGCGCTTGAAGGGACTTCAATCAGAATATGACGTAAGTGATATTCTTCTGCGGAGGCCATACGGCCAATATCTGAGGCAAGGAAGTAATCGATGTCTTGGTCGGTAATTTGAATACGTTCACCAACTTGGAACTGCTGTACACGGCTAACACGCATTTCGTTGCGAATTTGTTCGCGAGCATCAACGAAAGATACGCCTTCATCTTTCATAGCTTGTTCAAACTGTTGCAAGCTCATGTTGTTTTGCTCAGCGATGCGCAACATGGCATCGTTAAGCTGACTGTCGGTGACGCGGATACCCGAACGGTCAGCCATTTGCACCTGAATGCTTTCTGAGATCATGCGTTCTAATACCTGTTCGCGCAGCACATCTTCGCTGGGTAATTCACTGCCACGATTCTGCACTCGTACGGTATTTAGGCGTTTTTGCAGTTCACTTTCCATCAATACGTCGTCATCAACGATGGCGATTACACGGTCGATCAATACCGGTGCTGCTTGTGCGGTAATAGCACTTAGCGCGAATGTGGCGCAGGCGATAAATTGTTTAAAAGTCATGATATTGCCGTCTTGAGTATCCATTGATGCCGTCGCTGATAAGTTCATCAGTACCGCTGCCGAAATTGCCTAGTCCTTTTAACTGGAAGCTAAGCATGAAGCCATATTTTTTATCTGTGGTGTAATCCACATCAGAGCTGTCGTTGCTCGAGCTTTCGCGATAAAGCGCTTGTACACGCCAGCAACAACTTTGATATTCGAGTCCTGCTATTGACTCCAATACAGGACTAACAGGTTTTCTTTCATCGGTATCGTACTTACGCAAATCACGTAATTGTCTTGCGACCAAAGCCCACCGGTCGTTTAGTGCCCAAAATGCTCCTGCATCTAACTGATGTGTGCTGGTGGACACAGATTCTGTGCTCGTAGAGTAACTCTGCGTACGGGTACTACTGACGCTTAACATACGATTATTCGAGCCTTCATAGCGAGCACCGTATTTGCGCTGCCGAGCGTAGTCGTAGTAAGAATCCCACTCCAGTGTAGAGAAGACAGACCAAGATTCACTTGGGTTCCATTCAACTTCACCTAGTGTACTGGAAGTTGCTCGGAGGTCGTACTCCCCAACGTTGGTTCCGGTTAATTGCACGTCACGATCGCGTTGGTAATAAATTCGGCCAATGCTTGCACGTAGCTGCTCCAAACCATCATCCCGAATAAGGCGGCTGGTTAAACCAACACTCATTTGATTGAGATCTGCTAAGCGGTCGCCACCGGTAAAGCGGTCACCGGTAAAAAGGCTGGCGAATGTTACTGTGGTGAGCTTGGTATCGAAATTAGGCACGAGATTCTGATTGTCGATGTAAGGGCTACGCACGTAATAGATGCGCGGTTCTAGAGTTTGTTGATATTCATCACCAAACCAATCAAATTCTCGATCAAAGTACAGGCCCGCATCGACGCTGTAGCGGGCGGCACCATAGGCCGGTTTTTCATCAAACCCATCCAACGCTAGTACTGTCGCATCGGTATCGTACAGGTGATAACTGCGATAACGATATTCTGCACCAGGCGTTAAGTATCCGAATGGCCATTCCATCGGATAAAACGCACCAGAATCTGACACTAAACGATCACCATTAATGGCGCTAAAACCAGATAGTGTTTGTTCAATATTATTGATAGTGGCTTCACTGTCGCGATTAAAACGCGTGGTTTGCAGTGTTTGGGTAAAACGTAGACCATTGAGCGTTTGCGGTTTGTAATTCACATTAAATTGCGGCAAACGTCGATAAGGACGATTCGCTAACGTGATGTCATCGTCGATTGTTTGGAAGCTTTCAATTGTCGCGTCGGCATGCCAGCTACCTTGATCGAAAAGAATCTCACCGCGACGAGGAAGGTGCGTTGTTCTATCAACCGCAGCGCTTGGATTCATGTCATTTAAATAATCGCTATCGCTAACGTGATTGTAGACCCAGCGATGTTGCAAATTCGGCGTCCAGCGTCCCGCTTGCTGGTAGTTGATTAACCAGCGCTCGTCTTGCTCAGTAGCGTCTTTGTTAAGATAAGCATAATTAAGCTCACCATCACCCAGCCATTTGGTTTTATGTCGTAGCTGGCTTTCCCAAACCACACCACGATCAAGAATATGATGAGGAGTAATGGTTGCGTCGAGATTCGGAGCGAGGTTCAAATAAAACGGTATTTGAATATCTTCCGCTTGGCCGAGTTCGTTGACGGTAAATTTGGGATCTAAAAACCCAGTTAGACGGCGATCATCAATTGGAAAGCGGTAATAAGGGATGTAAAGAATTGGCACTTCACGAATTCGTAAGCGTGTATGCCAAGCGGTACCAAAGCCTTCTTCTTGGTCGAGGGTTAATTCACTTGCGGCAAGATCCCAATCATTGCGGCCGGGTTCGCAAAAGGTAACCGTGGCATCTTCAAGTTCTAAGAGATTATCTGACGGTGTTTCTATACTTGCCGCAGTGCCGCGCATGTGGCGTGCAGGAATGGAATAAGCCGCACGATTTAATGCCACTTGGCCATCAACTTCTTGGTAGGTTGCAGCATCACCGCTAAGGGACAGCACGGGGGTGTTTAACGTTACGTTGCCAGTAAACAGCGCCTGACGTTCATCTGGCTGCCAATCGGCTTGATCGGCGGTTAAAACTCTATCTTGCTGGCGAAATATCACATCACCTTCGAGGTGCATAGAACCGCCAATTTGCATTTCTGAAGCATCCGCGTCCGCCTCAATGCGATCGCTATCGAGTGGCGTTATATCGGCAGGGCGATACATGCCGCGGCAGAACGAGGGCAACGTCGCTTGCTCTTCTTCGCTGAGCTCTTGTTTCGGCACCCAGCCGAGTTCGGCGACACTATTCACACTCAATAGGAGTAAGGCGATGCCATAAACGCTGGCGCGCAGATGCTTCACTAACGGTGAATGCCGAACGCCAGTGCGCGGTGATATAGTCGACGGCACATCAGTGCAGGCCGGTAACTTGGGTATTTTTATCATGTGCGGCAGCAAGCGCGATTCCAATATGAAGTGTGATATCTTAGCGCGAATAACATGGTGTGGCGCGCGCAGCGCCCAATTCTAGAACGACTGACACTGAGAGGCCAGCATGGATCAGCGGCGGGACGCACTCGCGCACTGGGCAACGGCGATAATTCGCCAGCAAACAGGTTTTGAAATACCAGCAGAATTAGAGATGGTATCAGGTGATGCCAGCTTTCGTCGTTACTTTCGGTTGCGTTGGCTAGATCACAGTTGGATTGCAGTAGACGCGCCTGCCGACAAAGAAGATAACCCACGTTTTGTGCGCATTGCCGAAGATTGGTTCAAACGTGGCGTTCACGTTCCTAAGGTGATTGCCCATGATTTTGTGCAAGGTTTTATGTTGCTACAGGATTTTGGTGATCAAATATTATGGCCGGTTCTTCATTCTGAAGAGGCTAACCGTACTTCTGTTTTGCATCATTATCAGCAAGCCATTGACGAGTTGCTGCGTATTCAGGCTTTGTCTTGCACGCAATTACCGCCCTATGACAATGCATTATTATTGCAAGAGATGGCGTTGTTTCCTGATTGGCTCTGCGATCAGCAATTGGCGATGGCATTGACTGCAGATGAAAGAAAATTACTTGATGATGCCTTTGCTTACTTAGCAGAGTTAGCGTTGGCCCAACCTATAGTAACAGTGCATCGTGATTACCATTCGCGAAATTTAATGTTGGATAGCGATCAGCGTATCGCTGTGATTGATTTTCAGGATGCTGTTGCTGGGCCTGCGACTTATGATTTGGTGTCTTTGCTGCGTGATTGTTATGTGCGTTGGCCTGCCGAGTGGGTTGATGAATTGGCGAGTTACTATTGGCAACACGCACGACGCTTAGGTATTTGGCATAGTGATTGGTCGGACTTCCGCCAAGCTTTTGATGCGATGGGATTGCAGCGGCATTTGAAAGCCGCGGGTATTTTTGCGCGTTTGAATCTGCGCGATGGCAAAAATGGTTACTTAGCCAGTATTCCTAATACTTGCCAATACCTACTCGATGTTAGTGCCCATGATCCGCACTTGGTCCCATTTCATCAGTGGTTAGTTATGCGCTTTATGCCGGCGCTGGAGCAATTTGAATTGGGATGTAGTGAGTCATGAAAGCCATGATTCTAGCGGCTGGACGAGGTACTCGTATGGCGCCGTTGACGGATGCTTGCCCTAAACCTTTATTGCCGTTAGCTGGTAAGCCACTCATTGTGCATCACATCGAAAAACTCGTCGCGGCGGGGATTACCGATATTGTGATTAATCATGCTTGGTTGGGTGAACAAATAGAGCGGGCGTTAGGTGATGGTTCTAGCTTCGGTTGCAGTATTCAGTATTCTGGCGAAGTAGAAGCATTAGAAACAGCGGGCGGTGTCTATCAGGCGTTACCTTTACTTGGCGCCGAGCCATTCTTGTTAGTGAATGGCGATGTCTGGACTGATTGGGGTTACGAACGAGCTCTCTCTATTGAGCTCGCTCACAGTGATTTGGGTTTTTTATGGCTGGTGGATAATCCGGATCATAATCCGAACGGTGATTTCGGGTTGACGAAGGAAGGCTTAGTTTTATCTCAACCGGATACGACGGGTTACACCTTCAGCGGCATGAGTTTATTACGCCCTGAACTTTGGCAAGGTTTTATAGCGGGTGCGCATCCATTGGCCCCAATGTTGCGTAATGCAATGACACATCAACGAATTCGCGGTAAACATATGCAGGCTCGATGGGTAGATGTTGGAACGCCACAGCGTTTATACGATCTTGAGCAGCTTCTATTGGCTGAGGCGACGCGATGAACTTTTGGTTCGGCAAGCTTACTGGTGCTGTGATTGGATTGTTTAGTGGTGGCCCGTTTGGTTTATTGATCGGTGCTTTTGCTGGGCACTTATTTGATCAAACAATTTCAAAGAATCTACTGGGTAAGCAAGAGTCCGAGTGGACGCAGGGAAGTCCGGAACGAGGGCCATTCAAAGACAGCAAAGGTTCAAGTAAGCAAAACGCCCGCGTGCAAGAAGTCTACTTTGCGACTGTTTTTCGTGTGATGGGATGTATTGCCAAAGCTGATGGCCGGGTTAGTGAGCGAGAAATCGCCGCAGCAACAGCCATTATGGATCAAATGGGGTTGACGGGAGATCAGCGCCAAAAAGCCATTGGATTGTTCACGGAAGGCAAGGGCACGAATTACGACTTAGCCCCAGATCTAAAATCACTCAGTGCAGCATGCCGTGATCGTGATGATTTAATTCAGATGTTTGTTGAAATTCAACTCAGCGTTGCATATGCCGATGGCCAGTTGAGTCGTGATGAGAAGCAATTATTCTCGCAAATTTGCAAAGCTTTAGGCGTTGGCGCATTTCAATTTGAATGGATTCACAATCGAGTTCGTGCGGGTGCGCGCAGTCAGCAATCGCAGGGGCGAGCTGGCGGTCGTCAACAAGCGCCTCGTACGAATAAGACATCTGAATTGAATGACGCTTATGCCATTCTAGGGGTCAAGTCCTCTGTCGCGGATGCTGAATTGAAGAAAGCGTATCGTCGACTGATGAGTGAACATCATCCTGATAAGTTAATAGCTAAGGGCTTGCCCGAATCTATGATGCGCTTGGCGAAAGAAAAGACGCAGGAAATTCAAACCGCGTACGACAAAATCCGCAAGCATCGTCGCGCCAGTGCTACTGGCTAATCAACCTTGCCTCGCAATGCCTTTATTTGACCACGTTTAACCTTACTCTCTACCCGACGTTTTTTGGATGCGAGTGTCGGCCTAGTTGCCATGCGTGGTTTAGGCACAGTGCTAGCGGCTAGCAATACCTGTCGTAAGCGTGCAATAGCATCTTCGCGGTTTTGTTCTTGGGTGCGAAATTGCTGAGCCTTAATGATTAATACACCATCTTGGGTCAGGCGTTGATCGGCGGTTGCCAATAAACGCTCCTTCCAGCTAGGTGGAATCGAGGAGTTCGGCACAGAAAAGCGCAAATGGATCGCGCTTGATACTTTGTTGACGTTTTGACCGCCAGCTCCCTGAGCTCGTACGGCTCGTATCTCCAGCTCGCTCCAAGGAATCGTGACGCCTCGGCCAATGAATAAGCCCGTTGTGATCGTGTCCATTAAGCTACCTTTACATCCGCTAAATAGAAGGCGATTGCCCAAAAGTGGCAAAAAGCACCTGCCATCACAAATAGATGCCAAATTTCATGAAAGCCAAACCAGCGCGGCCACGGGTCTGGTTTTTTGGTGGCGTACACTATCGCCCCTACGGTGTATGCAAGTCCTCCATAGAGTAACCACCATAAAGCTCCAACAGGAATTGTGTCTATCGCAGGTTCGATAGCAAACACAATTAACCAGCCCATCGAAACGTACACCACTGTAGAAAGCCAGCGTGGTGCGCTGAGCCAAAACAGTTTTAGAAATACGCCCGCCAAAGCCAATGCCCAAACGGCTGAAAATAAACCCCAGCCGACGGGACCATGCAATGGGATAAGGCAGAAGGGGGTATAGCTTCCAGCGATTAGCAGAAATATGGCCATGTGATCTAGGCGCTTGAGCCAGACGATGATGTGATCGGGCGCATGCAATAGATGATACAGTGCGCTGCTGGCGAACATTAAAAATAAAGTAGCGCCAAATATCGAGAACGACACCATATGCCAAACTCCGCCGTATGTTGCAGCCTGAACGGCTAATATACAGAGGGCAACAATGGCGAAAAGCGCGCCGATTAAATGGGTTAAGCCACTGATAGGATCGCGAAAAACTGAATGCATGGTGACATCTTATTGGGTAAAAGAATGTGTGAGAGCCTTTGCATAAAAGTGTAACGGCGCTGGCTTTCGGGGTTACTCTAGGTACGATACGGCTTTTCTGAGTTACGGCAAGGATAAAAGTGGCAGCGGAGTCTAAGGGGGTGTTGTTAGCTACCGACACCGGAGCAAAAGGAACCGGACCAGAAGGATGGAGTCTGTATCTGATTCGCACCGCTTCTGGTAGCTTATACTGTGGTGTCACGACGGATGTCGAGCGGCGTTTTCGTGAACATTCTGGTAGTGGGGTGAAAGCCGCTAAATCACTGCGTGGACGCGGCCCTTTGGTCCTAGAGTTTCAGCGCTATATTGGTAGTCGAAGTGCGGCTTTGAAGTGTGAATTTGCGGTGAAACGTTTATCGCGAACTGAAAAAGAAAAGTTGATTTCTGGCTTAAGAAATTTGCCCGATATGATTAACGCGAGTGAGGTCTGAGCTGCTAAATCCATCTTGAGGAACAATAGTTGTGCTTTTATTGACGCAATGGCGCGATCAGCAGGATGACGTCATTTTACATGACTGTCACAATCACCCATTAAACTTTGCCGCCCTTATGCGTAGAATGGGCCGCAGTCTTCGACACGGAATCATTAATTAAACATGTTGCAATCCATCTGGGCTGCTCGCTGGTACTTGTTACTGGGCATCCTGACCTTTCTTATTGTTCTAGTGGTGAATACACCGCTCCATTTTATTTGGCAGTATGCTGAACCGGCATTGGGCCGCATGCCTATCCGTATTCAGAATCCTACAGGCACACTTTGGCACGGACGTTTGATCGCGGACGCTCCAGAGGTTGGTCCTGTGCAAGTCACTTGGCGCTTAAGCCCATTGTCGTTGTTAAGTGCTCAGCCTGAACTGAACTTAAGTGTCGATAACGAACGCGTACGCTTGCATGGTGATGCCGCTGTGACTATAGATCTGGCGACGATGACACCTTCTTCTATCATATTGACCGACGTGTCGGGTTACCTAGATAGCCAAGTTGCGGCTAAGGCACTGAAAAGTATGCGAGTGTCTGTAAAGGGTGACGCCGAGTTGTCACAGTTGAATGGTGAGTTTGATTTAGTCAGCAAACAAGTTCTGAGCTTGACTGGGCGTCTTATATACAGCGGTGGCAACGTGCAATTTCCCGTACAGCGCAATCAGGTCGATGCGCTTTTGCCAATGCTTATTGGTGAGATGGGTATGGAAGACGATACCGCTGTTATGAATGTTAAAACACCTGAAGGTAAAGATATTGCTCGCGTATTTTTACAGGCAGATGGCTGGGGTGGTGCATCAATGCGTAAACGCGCCGTGGATTTGGTTGGTCAGCAATGGCCGGATAAACAGGCGACGGAGGACACGGTTATTTTTGAAGTGTCCCATAAGATTCTATAACCTGAGTCCTTTGTTTTTGGGGTAGTTTCCTTTGATGGAACAAGCAGCAGATATAAAACCTTGGCAGCGCTTAACGGTGCGCTTTGGTAAGATCGTATTAACGCTTCTGTTGGCCTGGTTGATGGCGCTTTTGGTGTGGCTGATTATTGCCCCTGAGCCGCTGTACCTCAAGGCACCAACGAAAGGTGGATCGAATCGTACAAGTTTCGAAAGTGCGGGCGCCGGCTCGTATCATGTATTTGGTGAAGTCGGCGTTGCTGAAGTCGTTGAAGTTAAGGCTGTCGATGCCCCTGATACTCGCTTGCGCCTGTCCTTATTGGGCGCGACTCAATCCTCGGTAGAAGAGGAATCGAGTGCCATCATTGCGCGTAAAGGCAGTGGTGGAGATTTTTATCGTATTGGTGATGTGGTTGAAGGTCGTACGCGCTTAGCTGCAGTGTATAAAGATAAAGTGATCTTAGACACGGCAGGAAAGCTCGAAACATTGAAGTTCGATGAGGTATCCAGTGCCGGTATTGGTGTTGCTAGTCAGACGCCAGAGCGCAATGAACGGCCAGATACCGACGATCGGGCTAAATCCTTGCGCGAACGTTTTAGTCGAGTACGCAGTACACAAGATTTTATGATGGTCGCTAGTGAAGCCGCACAGCAAGATCCTGAAGAGATGTTGAGCGGTTTAGGGTTAGAGTCTCAGGGATCGGGTAGTGGTTATAAGGTAACGGCCGGGTCAATACTGACGCAGGTTGATCTAAAGCCTGGGGATATAGTGTTGTCTGTTAATGGACAGCCATTGGGCGATGCTTCAAGTGACTCAAGCTTATTAGAGCAAGTGATGAGTGAAGGTTCGGCTCAAATAGAAGTACAGCGCGGAAATAGTCGCTTTATGGTCAATCAGAGTTTTGGATTAAGGAATTAAGTGTGTTGAAACAATGGGTTTTGGCGGTATTGCTACTGATTAGTGTAGTAAGCCCGATTCAGGCGCAGGAAAGCTGGCAGATCAATCTGAAGGATGCAGATATCGGCGCATTTATTAGTCAAGTTGCCGATATTACGGGCAAAAGCTTTGTGGTTGATCCGCGGGTAAAAGGTAAGGTTAACGTTATCACCAGTGAAGCTATGAACAGTCACGGTGTATATGAGTTGTTTTTGTCAGTACTACAACTGCATGGCTTTGCTGCAGTACCTGCTGGTGATGTGATTCTTATCGTGCAGCAAAATGATGTGAAGCAAAATGGTCGCGATTTGGACGAAAAAGCCGGTATTGGAAGCCAAGAGCTGTTGACCAAAGTCATTATGATTAAGAACACGCCAGCGCTTGATCTTGTGCCAATCTTACGCCCGTTAGTAGCCAAGTATGGGCATTTGGCTGGGGTGAAATCGTCGAATGCGCTAATTATCTCTGATCACGCCGTCAATATTCGTCGTATTGAACAAATTATTGACCGTCTGGATAAATCCGGTAGTGAAGAGCTTGAAGTTATTCAGCTTAAGGAAGCATGGGTTGGCAACGTAGTGACCATGCTACAGAGCTTAGATCCAGCTAAAGTCTCCCAAGGCAATGCCAATAATACCGACAATACCTCTGGCAGTATTCGTGTTGTAGCTGACGAGCGTAGTAATCGTTTAATTATTAAAGGCGAGAAAACTGCGCGTGAACGTATTCGTCAGCTAATTGAGCAGCTTGATCAGCCTTCGTATTTTAGTGGTAGTGCTCAAGTTATTCGTTTGCATTACGCCGACGCTACTAAGCTGGCGGAAATGTTGAAAGCCTTAATGGCCGATACATCGACTGGCAAAGATGAAAATCAAGCGAAAGGCCAAGCCGCTATTTATGCTGATGAAGACTTGAATGCGCTGGTTGTTCGAGCTGAACCATCCTTGATGAAGGAAGTGCAAGAACTGGTGGCATCGTTAGATGTGCGTCGTGCTCAAGTACTCATTGAGTCTGCGATTGTTGAAGTGACTGGTGATAACAGTGCTGCGTTAGGTGTGCAATGGGCTACGGGCAATCTAGATGCGCCTGTTGGCGGTACTAACTTCAGTAATGCTGGCCCATCGTTATCGTCTATTGCCACAAGTGTTGCGACCGGCGATGTCGGTTCTGCCGTCGGTAGCGGTTTAACTTTAGGCGGTTATAGTGAAATTAACGGCGAAGTTGATTTTGGAGTGGTGATTCAGGCATTGCAAAGCAATACCGCGACTAATCTTTTATCGACACCAAGTATCATGACGTTGGACAACCAAGAAGCGGAAATCATTGTTGGTCAAAACGTTCCTTTCCGTACCGGTTCAACAGCATCAAGTAGTAACGCCAATCCGTTTACTACGATTACTCGTGAAGATGTTGGTATTACGCTGAAAGTGAAACCACATATTCATGATGGTGAAGCGATTCGTCTCGAAGTAGAGGCTACTGCAGAATCTGTCGCCCAGACCAGTGTTGATGGTAGCGCCGACTTGATCACTAACAAGCGTTCGATTAAAACAATGATTTTATCGGCGGATAAAGAAACCATAGTGCTAGGTGGTTTAATTCGCGATGATGTTAGAGAAGTGGTGAGCAAGGTGCCGTTATTGGGCGATATTCCATTAATTGGCTGGTTGTTCCGCTCTAAATCGACCAGCACAGTTAAAAGCAATTTAATGGTGTTCTTGCGTCCAACGATCGTTAGTAGCTCTACAGGTGCCCGTGAATTAACTCAAGATAAATTCAACGGTATTTGGGAGTTTACGGTGTCTGAAAAATTAGGCGTTGATAGTATCGATGCTGAAATTAACAATCTATTTAAAGGATTGCCAATTCGCGAGAAGTAAGCGAATCGAAGAATGCTGTTGCGGTGGCTCAATAGGCTATTGAGCCGCCGCTAATTGCAGGACATCTATTCCTGCTTGTTTAAATAAATCGACTAAACCAATCAGTGGTAGCCCTATCAAGGCATTGCTATCGCGACCTTCTAGTGCAGTAAACAGCGCAATTCCTAACCCTTCTGCTTTAAAACTACCAGCACAGTCATACGGCTTTTCTATATCTACATAATGCTCAATTTCGTCGCTACTCAGCTGGCGAAAACAGACATCAAAGGGCTCGACTAAACTCCATGATTCTCCGGTGTTGGCGTTGAATAGAGCTAACCCTGTATGAAAACGAATTTTGTTTCCTGAAGCTTGTTTTAACTGCCTGATCGCTGTTTCTCGGTTGCCCGGTTTACTGACAGCTACACCATTTAGCACGCAGGCCTGATCGCTGCCAATAATCCAATGATGAGGATATTGTTGGCGTAATGCTTGAGCTTTTTCTGAGGCTAAGCGACCGACGTATTGCTCAGGTGTCTCGTCTGCTTGCTGCGATTCGTCAATATCTGGTGAGGCGCATTCAAAGGGAATGCGTAATCGGCTTAAGAGTTCTCGGCGATAAGGTGAGCTTGAGGCAAGTAGTAATTTAAAAGGCTGGGTGCTCATATTTGAGGGTCTTTTATGTGGATGTAAAAAAGGGAAGCTGAGCTTCCCTTTTTTATCAAACTGGAATTATTAAGCGAAGTTAGCGTTCGCGAAGTCCCAGTTAACCAGTGCCCAGAAACCTTTCAGGTAATCAGGACGCACGTTGCGGTAATCGATGTAGTAAGCGTGTTCCCACAAATCAACAGTCAACAACGGTGTAACACCTTCTTCGGTGATAGGGGTTGCAGCGTTTGACGTGTTTACGATGTCTAAAGAACCATCTGCTTTCTTAACTAACCAAGTCCAGCTTGAACCAAAGTTGTTCACTGCGCTGTCGTTGAATTTAGCTTGGAAATCAGCAAAAGATCCGAACGCAGCGGTAATTGCGTCGGCAATTGCGCCAGTAGGCTCGCCACCACCGTTAGGGCTTAGGCTATTCCAGTAGAAAGTGTGGTTCCAGATCTGAGCAGCGTTATTGAAAACACCACCAGATGAAGTCTTGATGATTTCTTCTAGGGTTTTACCTTCGAATTCAGTACCACCGATTAAGCCGTTCAACTTTTGAACGTAAGTGTTGTGATGCTTACCGTGGTGAAAATCTAATGTTTCTGCAGAAATATGAGGTTCTAGAGCAGTTTTTTCGTACGGTAGAGCAGGAAGTTCAAACGCCATGGTGTGTCTCCATTCTAGTGCTGAGTCAGGTTGCTTGGTCGCACTCTGGGGTGCATATCCTTCCGAAATGGGGGCAAAGTAGCGGATTTCAAGGGCAGAATTGCAATTGAAAGTACAAATGCCACATCCATAAAACGGATTGTGAATAATAGCACTCAGTTGCTACAGCGTGCTATTCACGTAAAACATAGGGTTATTCCTAGTGTTTTCGCTACTAGGGCGGCTATCGACGCGGTTGATTACCGTGATTAATGCATACGAACATAAATCTGACACCGTTCATCTGAAAAAGAGCTGAACAATGGCGTCAATGCAGGTATAACTTGCTTAAGCTTTATTAGCTATATGGTTGAAAAATAAACAAAAGCAGTACTTAATCATAATATTGTTATACTGATGCGATTAGATTCAGTCGTTCGCACGAGCTGCAAATTAGAGGAATTATCATGGATAAAGAGCAACCACCAGTGGTGCCTAAAATGACGGCATCCGCTGATGATAGTGCATTGCGTCAACAACAGGCCCGTCGTCAGGCCGCACAGCGTGCTGCACGAACAACCAACCCGCAACGAGCGGTAGTTGCTCCAGCGCCGAAGGCGAATCAAACTTTGGCTATTGCTGCTTTGGTTATTGGTTTAGTCGCAGTGGGGGGAGCTGGTTTCTTATTTACTCAATTGCAGGAAACTCAAGCGGCATTAAGTGATGCGCAGGCTGTTATTCGTGATCAGGCTGTAAATATTGACTCATTGAATGAGAAGCTGTCAGTAACCGGCGAAAATGCAGATTTATCCGTAGACGCTTTAAAGTCTTTGTTACGTGAGCACGACCAAGAAATTCGTAAACTGTGGGATGTCGCTAATAAACGTAATAAGTCTGCGATTGAAGATAACACTAAGAGTGTATCCATCGCGCGCTCAGGTGTTGATAGCTTGAAGAAATCGCAGGCGCAAATGCAGACAACTGTTGATGCTGCTGCGAAATCAATTTCAGATGCTAACGTCGCAATCGCTGCCGTTCGTCAACGTCTTGATCGCGTTGAGATTGCGGCTAGTTCATTACCTGCTGAAGCTGAATTAGCCATCGCGCAAAATAAAGAAGCTGTGCAAACGGTTGAAACAACATTAGCTGGCTTGAACGCAACGGTCGAAAAAATGCGCAAGGCGGGAACATCGGGTGATATCGGTGGGATGAAGCTTGAAATAGAAGATATTCAAATTCGTCTTGATCGTATTCAAAATGCTCTTGGTGGTACTGCCCCATGATGTGGCCTGAGGGATGGATGATCACTCTTAAGCAACCGGAATTGTCGCTACAGAAATCACCCTTTACCCTCAGACTAACTTATGGACGATTACTACGCAGTGTTGGCCCAGCGAGCGCTGCGTTTTCTTCAGGCTTGCGTAGCGATACGCCATCGACAGCCTTCTTTTGTGGTTATCAAGCTGCAATACGTTTTGTAGATCCTTTGTTAGAGGCCGAGCAGTGGGGCGCGCTTTGCGTTTCCGAGAAAGGATTGAAATCATTGTCGTCGATGACAACTCGTTTGGATCATGAGCGAGGTTGGCTATCAGGTGTTAAGTCACATGCGCTGATGATTGGCCAAGGCATGGACTGGCTATATATATTAGCTAAGCGTGACGACGATATTGTTGCTCTTAAGGTCGCTGCAAACAGTGACGGCATACGAATTATCCCCAATCAAAAACCACAGCCATTTGTTCCAGACGCTCAGCATTCAGCTATTGCGTTAGAGGCAGTTGACGTCAAGGCGGCAGTCATATTTACCGATGCACACGCTAATATTAATCGTCCATTTCGCTATTGGGAGGATGTGTGTGTTGGATTGGCTTTTGCGGGTTGGATAGTGCGCCAGCTAATTATGCAAGAGAGCGACGTATCACTCGATTTCAGTGACGCTATTCAAAAGATTCAATCTGAATTTTCAAATAATACTCAAGGATACAGCATAGACACTCTACAGCTCGTCGATGATTTGTATCGAGAAATGATGATTGCTGGAGATCAGATCGTTGGCGATTCTGCTGTATCTTGGAAAAGAGACCGTCTATTACTGGCGTTAGGTGAGAAAGCTCGGCAAATGTTACGCGAAAAAATGGCCGACTAGTCGGCCATTTTTTTGAGATATGAAAAGTTTTTATCGCACCGTCACGGTAACCGGAGGTGCAAGAACGGGGGCATTTCCAATATTCGGTAGTGCTACCTTAGGTTCCTGCACTGTCGTTAGCACGCGTGTCTCTTTATTACTTAATAATGGATCGACGGTTTGTTCGACACCTAATGATTCTGCTGATGCAGCCGTTGGCGCGAGTGCCGGCGTTTCAATTGCAGTATAAGCGAGATCTTGGTTCAGTAATCGTGGTATCTCAATACTTTGTGATGTCGTGCGGTTGTAGCGCAAAGTATTGCTGTAGTCATAATGATGGGTACGTTGCTTTGCTTCAGTGACCGCAGCTTCAAGATCATCAGAATAATAATCATCTTTATCGCCCGGATACAGTGTGTCGGCGAATGCTAGATTCGAGAATACACACAACAGCAAAGAGAATGTTATTTTTCTACTCATGTGGCAGCCCTAGTTAGCGGCGAATTTGTGTAGAAATACCAACGGTCGAGCGAGCATCTTTCACGCGTAGTTCGTAATTTTCGCTTTTGTAAGTAACATCACGAAGTAAAGTTACTTTCTTCTGCGGTACATCATTATCTTCTTTCGGGCTGGTGCCTTGCTCGGTATCTGTAACATCTTCTTCTGTTATTTGGCGTCCTAGTGCCGTATCTCTTACAGGCTTTTGAGCCTCTATTGTAGCTGCTTCACCGGCAGCCGTTGGTCCCATGGCACCTTCGATTACTAACTCTTCCATTTCAGTATTGAGTAGCTTTGGTAATGGAAAACTTTTCGATGTAGTACGATTATACCAAGCATGTCCAACATACTCAGTCTGACTAGGAGAGTGTTTGGCGGCATCAACTGCCTCGTCCAATTGCGGGGAGTAGTAAGCCTTGGCAGCATCGTCGTATGACAATGCCGATACAGATAACAGCAGACCAGTGGTCAGCAAGGTAACGCGGGATAGACAGCGCATCATTACAACAACCCCTTTTTTGTTTGTTTTTGTTATTTTTTACAAGTGTGTCATTATAGATCAAAGATCACTTTGTGTACACTTTATGTCCTACTTTACCGATTGCATCGAAGTCGTTCAACGGTAACAATAGAGCACTGCTTCACAGGTCTGATACATTCATGTGAGTAAGAACAAAACTCGGTTATTCTTAAACAGTATAAAGACCGAATGCCAAATAGGCGGAAGATAATAATGATAAAAACACTGTCTCGTAGTTTCTTGATCCCTGTAACCATCTTTGCCAGCGTAGTGGCGATGACAGGTTGCACTAATTTTCATCAATCAATTGGTGATAATTTTGGGTCGTACCCTAAATGGCTGTTTGGCCCTAAGGGTCATTACTATAAATCTGTGGGTTACCGTTGGGATTATGAAAATACCGCATTGGTATATATCTATCGTCCTATTAGTGTCTGGGCTATGGATGAAGTTGAAGCCCCTAGTTTTAACGTCAACAACGAGCGTCTATTTAACTTCAAGGGCGGCGGTTACACTTGGTACGAAATGGAGCCTGGCACCTACGACATCGTCGTACGGCGCGGAATATTCGGCTTAGAAGGTATAGGTGATTTTGTTTTCGCTAAGTATTCAGATTTCGATTTTCAAGTGGAAGCTGGCAAGGTGTATTACCTACGTTACTCCGAAATAGATCCTGTGAACGTGATTGTCGGCGATAACGGCCTGACGACTGGAGATGGACCATTACAGCTAGTTCCCCATTCCTTAGCAATGAAGGAAATGGAAGACACTAAAATGATTCATCATGGTCGTGATTTAATTACGCAAAACGGTCGTAAAGAACGAGATCTAAGTGATATGGCTGATGCCAGTACTAATAGCTCTAAGCGTGAATCGAGCTCAAATGCTCCAACTCCAGCGAAAGGTGGCATTGATGCGCCGGAAGGTTTGAAAGCCAAGCCTCGTTCAGAGCAAGAAGAATGGTGGCCATTCTAATTTGCGAACAATGCATGTGGACGTTTTAGACTGTCACCGCTTGCGCTACAATACAGACCAGACTGACGCCCACTGATGTGGGCGTTTTTACGCCCATCCATTGCCATTGGCTAACGTGAAGCGCTTTTTTATATATTCACTACTACGCCCATAAGCCTTTGAGAGAGAGCCCATCATGACTGTGATCAAGCAAGAAGACCTGATCCAGAGCGTTGCAGACGCGCTGCAGTACATTTCGTACTACCATCCAAAAGATTTTATTGATGCAGTTCATGCTGCATACGAGCGTGAAGAATCGAAAGCCGCGAAAGATGCGATGGCTCAAATTCTGATTAACTCGCGCATGTGTGCGATGGGTAAGCGTCCTATTTGTCAGGATACCGGTATTGTTACTGTGTTTTTAACGATTGGTATGGACGTTAAATTTGAAGGCGACATGAGTGTCGAAGATATGTGTAATGAAGGCGTTCGTCGCGCTTACACACATCCCGATAACGTGCTTCGCGCCTCTGTATTGGCCGATCCCGATGGTAAGCGGGCCAACACTAAGGACAACACGCCTGCGATTATTCACATGAAACTGGTTCCGGGTAATACAGTGGATGTGCATGTTGCGGCAAAAGGCGGTGGCTCTGAAGCTAAATCGAAGTTTGCGATGTTGAATCCATCGGATTCCATTGTTGATTGGGTATTAGAGCAAGTGCCCAAAATGGGTGCGGGCTGGTGTCCTCCGGGTATGCTAGGCATAGGCATCGGTGGTACTGCTGAGAAAGCCATGATGTTGGCGAAAGAAGCGTTGCTTGAGCCAGTGAATATTCAAGAGTTGCAAGCGCGCGGCGCGCAGAATCGCGCTGAAGAATTGCGTTTAGAGCTATACGAAAAAGTTAACAAGCTAGGTATCGGTGCTCAAGGTTTGGGCGGTTTAACTACAGTTCTCGATATCAAGGTGGCTGACTTCCCAACACACGCTGCGAACAAACCTGTGGCGATTATTCCTAACTGTGCTGCGACTCGCCATACGCATTTCGTATTGGATGGATCCGGTCCTGCGCAGTTGAAAGCACCAAAGCTAGAAGACTGGCCAGAAATTAGCTGGGAAGTCGGTGATAGCGTTCGTCGTGTTGACTTGAACACAGTGACGCCAGAAGACGTTAAAGATTGGAAAACAGGCGAAACTATTTTGCTATCAGGCAAGATGCTGACTGGCCGTGATGCGGCACACAAGCGCATGGTTGAGATGATTGCTCGTGGTGAAGAGTTGCCGGTTGATCTGAAAGGGCGCTTTATATACTACGTCGGCCCCGTTGATCCTGTGCGCGAAGAAGTCGTTGGTCCTGCAGGTCCAACGACGGCAACACGTATGGATAAGTTCACCCGCACCGTTCTTGAGAAAACTGGCTTGCTGGGCATGATTGGTAAATCGGAACGCGGTGACATTGCTATCGAAGCGATTAAAGATAACGAAGCGGTTTATTTGATGGCTGTTGGTGGTGCTGCATATTTAGTATCCCAAGCGATTAAAGGCGCAGAAGTTGTTGGTTTTGCGGATCTGGGAATGGAGGCTATCTACGAATTTGATGTAGAAGACATGCCAGTAACCGTAGCTGTCGATACTAAAGGTGAGTCTGTGCATAAGACGGGTCCACAAGAGTGGTTTGCTCGTATCAATGCAACGGAAGTTAACTAATTCAGCACTAGGTTGAATCAGTAACGACAAGAAAGGAGCTTCGGCTCCTTTTTTATGCTTTATTAATGGCTCACTGAAAATATCTAGGCTTAGCGTCAGAAGGAATTTGAGATGCGTAGAAGGTTATCAGATCAAGAATTACGGCAAGCGCTGAGTGAACTGTCGCAATGGCATACTCAGTTGATAGACGAGGCACAAAGCCTTACTCGTTCTTATCCGTTTAAAAACTTTATGGCGGCTCTGACGTTTGCTAATCGCATTGGCGAGCTGGCTGAATCCGCCAATCATCATCCGCAGCTCAACGTACAGTGGGGTCGTTTAGATATTTTCTGGTGGTCGCACGATGTTGGAGGTATTAGCACTTCCGACGTCGATCTAGCTCGTGCCAGCGACGCATTATTTAACACTTTATGAGCCACCTGTAAGATAGGCTCATCCAATACAATGGCTTATTCGAATTTGATATCAGGAATTTCGTCATTGTTACTATCCGAAACAAATAATTATTTCTCTGGCGCTGTTCATTCTTAGTAACGACTTCTAGCTGACGCCCCTCCGCTCTCGTCAGAAAAACGGCGAATTTTTGTCTGCATTTTAATCAAAACTCTTCCCACCTCGGGTTAATACCGATCACTTTTTGACGTTGCATTATGAGATTTCTCTTTTAATTGAGAAACGGTTGTTTAATAAAAGGTTATAACTGACCCTCGGAACCGTCAGCTTTGAAATATCAACTATGCTCTGCAAAGCCCCCGTGGATTCCTGAAGAAAGGAAATTGCATGAACTTTCGACTATTTCTAACGGCGTTATTCGCAACTTTTATAGCTGCGGCAAATGCCCAAGATAATGTTCCAGCACTAGATGCCGAAGTAGCTCCCTCCAGCTTGTATACCGGCTTTGAGCAGTTGTTGGACGATGATCAAACGCTTGTTTTAGAGGATTTAATTGATCTAGATCCAAATATTCGTCGCGTTGCTTTGTATCACAATGGTGATCGCTTACATCGTCAAATTCCGAAGCAAGTGCATTTGATGATCGAAAATAAACTGATGCATCGCATGATGGATAGTGAACGTTTTGAAGTTATTCAGTGTTTAGAATGCCGAACTACTCAAGTGGCGATGAAAGCCGATAAGTTAGAGATATCTCATCCTGCGGAAGACAACCAATCGCTACGTAAGTTAGGCAAACAAGTACGTGCAGACGCATTTATGTTTTGGAATGCCTCTGTGCATGAAAATAAATTCACCATTAATTTACGCATGGTAGATGCACGCGATAATAAATTATTGTGGATAAAAGAATATTCCAAGAAGACGACGCTAGAGCAAGAAACCGAAGGTTTTGACAGTGTTACTTATGAATTTACTGTAGGTGCCTGGGGTATCAGTGCAGAGCGCGATAATTCGGTTACTAACGCGACCGAAGATGTAAAAGGCATGACAGTATTTGGTATTCGTCGACGCGAGACCACGAGTTTAGACGACAGCATTGAGTACACGCTAGCACTTGAGTACTTCAAAAACTTCTCTAATACCGACTATTTCGACGTGTCAGGTATCAACTTAGAGGGGCGGATTATTGCTGATATTCCTGCAATGGATTCGCTACTCGATACCAAAGTTTACATGGGAATAGGCCAATCATTTTATAACGATACTAACTCATTGGTGTTCCGTTTTGGTTTTGAATTTCCTTTCTTTAAAGACGGCTTTGTTGATTATGGCGTGGTTTACATGCCTGAAGGTGATGCACGTTGGTTGGATGTTGCTGACTATGAACGTACCGGTAAATTTGGTGGTGCCAGCTACGATTTAACCCTTGGTTTACGGTTTTAGGAATGACTATGAAGAATTTAACGCTACTCATTTCTGCGATCGCACTGGTTAGTTGTTTATCAGGTTGCAGTTACGAACGATCAAATCGCATGCTCAAAGGCTATGGCAATTCTGAATGGACGGAAGAAACGAAAGCCGCTCCTGAATCAGAAGAAATTACCTTGCAAAAAGTAGCCGAACAGGCAAAAAAACAACATGGACTGATGCATATTCATCGCTATGGCGAAGGCTACGATATCCTACTGACCTTGGATGCCGGCGATAGCGATGTGAAGTTTGTTATGGATTTACCATCCAGTAATGAAGAAAAAGCCTCGGGTGATCCTCTTATAAGCGATGATGCTGAACAGAGTGCTGAGGACAAAGCGCTGGCAGAACAAGGCGCGGCAGCCAATGAAATTGAAGATGCGCAAGCGCGTAAAATCGCCAGTATTGAAGGAATGACTAAGCACATTCTCAATGCTCAAAGCCTATTTTATAAAAAGCAGTATTGGGATGCCTTAGATGAAACCAATGCAGCGTTGGATAAAGTTCCTGATTCAGCTCAAGCCCACGCATTAAAAGGCAGTATCTACTATAAAATGGGCTTGGTTGCCGAAGCACGTACCAGCTGGGAAGAGGCTTTACGTCTAGATCCAGAGTTGGATCAAGTTAAAGCCAGTTTAGCGCGATTACGCTGAGGAGATGGTGATGAAAGTATTATCGAAATCTCTCTTAGTATTGCCACTACTGTTTATTAGCAGCTTACTTCAGGCAGAAGAAGCCTATGAAGTACCGGTTAAAAAAGACGAAGTTGAGGAAGCGCGCTTTAAAAATGAAATGGAAGCGCGTTTGGGGCGCGATATCCAAGCCTATCTTGGCGAAGATCGATTTATTATTCAGGTGGATGCCATTTTAGAGCGCACACGTTCGGTTGTTAAGCAGGAGGGGACTCCAGCAAAAGCAGCGCCTGATTTACCAAGTAAGCCGCAAGTCGGCTCTCGTATTTCACTGCAACCGGTAGAAACTATTAATCCCGCCGATTATGAAGAGCTACCAGGTTTGCCCGTCAACGAACTGCCGCTGTTAATGGAAAATCAACAGCAGATGCAAACCTTGCAGCAGCAAGTGCGCAAATTACAACAAGAGCGCGATGCTGTCAGTGAGTATGCAGACCAATTAAAAGAGGCGGCAAATCAGAGCTCGCCCGCGACCAAAGCAACAGAAAAAACGATTGGTTATCGCAATGTTATTAAGAAGTTAACGATTACCTTAGTGGTTGATAACACCTTGAAAGATGAACAGGTGGAATTTCTCAAAAATTTAATTACGCGAAAATCTCAACTTAATGAATTGCGTGGCGACACCTTAAATGTTGTGCGCACAGAATTTAATCGCATAGAACCAAAACCCAGTGTGCAGAGCTTTTGGGAGCAATATGGTCCATGGATTTGGCTCGCTTCCATGCTCCTGGTGGCACTACTGACCGTTGCTCTGTTCTTCGCTCTTTGGCGTCGTATTCTACGCGTTGGCGAAACGGCCAATAATCGTCCATTAGCGCATGCTGCCGAATTGATCACAGATGCAAATGCCGCTGCTAATAGCACAAATAATGCAACGAACAGCCATGCCGAAGACGAAAAGGCCCAGCTTAAATATCGTATTAACGAGGCTCGACAGAAGCTTGTTAGCCAAGGCTTATCGCAGCCGCATCGTTTTCAACAGGGCGTCGCGCAAGCATTGCAGAGTGCACAAGCATTTGAGGTTGCCGCCTTATCAATGACCATGGGAAAGGGCTTGTTTGCTAGCTTGGCGCCGCAAGTGACGCCCACTCAATGGCAACAAATTGATGACATGCTGAAAGAAGGCAATTGGAGTGAGTCACAATTGCTGGAAGGTATGGAGCAATTTACCGAGCGCTTGACCAAACAAACGGATGAGCATAATGATAATGCACCATTCTCTTTTTTAAGTAAGTTAAATGATTCTCAGGTCTTATATTTAATTAAAGACGAAGATACTCGCATTAAAGCGCTCGTGATGTCGCAGTTGCCGGCGCAACGAGCAGCCGACATGTTTTTACGTCTTAGTGAAAAAGAGTTGGCCAATGTTGCTTTTGAATTAGGTCAGTTTGAAAGTTTACCTGTATCAGCATTTAAAGATGTGGCTGATCGCTTGGCGCGTGCTTCATTGACCGTCCCTTCTTTTGAGAATATATCCGCGGACGGCTTATCAGTGCTTATTCGCATGTTGGATAGCATGACAATGACCGAAGAAACGCGATTGCTTAAAACACTGAAATCTGAAAAACCAGAAACCTACTACCGCCTGAGACAGGTCTATTTTACCTTTGCGGATTTAGCGCGGACTCCAGATCGTGTGATATCCAACGAATTGCGCGAGTTGGATCGAGGCGTATTGGCGAGTGCGCTATGTCATAGCTCTATTGAGTTTAAACGACATGTTCTTGCCGCCTTACCACAAAAATTACGTGCAGGCGTGATCGCAGAATTGAAAGTTGCAGAAAGCGAAAATAGTACCGAAGTTATAGAGCAAGCACGTTTAAATATTGTACAGGCGATGCGCGCCGTTATTCGGGCTGGTCGTTTCTCAATGGATGAACTGGTTCAGATCTCACAGGGGTAAGCTATCGTGTTCCGTTTTTCCTTTAGTACCTTAATTGGGTTTTGTGCTGGTATTGGTTTATTTATCTTCGCGGTAATGAGCTCGACCAGTAACTATCAAATATTCGTCAGTA
Source organism: Thalassolituus oleivorans MIL-1 (assembly GCF_000355675.1). NCBI lineage: Bacteria > Pseudomonadati > Pseudomonadota > Gammaproteobacteria > Oceanospirillales > Oceanospirillaceae > Thalassolituus > Thalassolituus oleivorans. The sequence goes on from NC_020888.1 coordinate 654,268, forward strand.
TTTCGAGTTTGGCGTTGGTTTTGGGTAGTACGTTAGCCGCGTCATTAATTAGTTATTCGACGATGGATGTGCTCTGCGCAGTAAAAAGTATGATGCAGACATTCCTGCATTCGCCGACTTCACAACGGCATTTACGTGAGATTGCCCAGCGCTTTGTCGATTGGAGTACGATTTATCGGCAAGGAGGCGTTGCCGCTTTGGAGTCGTCGTTAACCCCTGCAGATTTAAAAGATGAATATGTTCGCGACGGCATAGAAATGATCGGTGCTGGCTATAAAAATCATGATATCCGTATTTTATTGACCGATCAGATGGATGCTACTTGGCAGCGTCATACCTTGGAATCTAAGGTATTGAATACTATGGCCGTGTATTCTCCGGGGTTCGGCATGGTGGGCACCATTGTTGGTTTGATCATTATGCTGGACAATCTTAATGGTGATATGGCGGGATTAGGTAAGGGCTTGGCACTTGCATTAATTACCACCTTGTATGGTGTGGTTTTAGCTAACCTATTTTTTAAACCTGCAGCGAATCAGGTAACCGAAAAGCAAGAGACCATGTACTTTCGCCATCAATTGATCATGGAGGGCTTTGTTCTATTGGCTGAGAAACGCGACGCCCTTTACATTCAAGATCGGTTAAATGCTTATTTAAGGCCGAATGCGCGCATGAAAGCATTGATTGAGGAGCTTGAATGAATCACGCCGCGAAACAGCGTGGCCTGCGTCGTCGTCGCCCCAATTATGATGATTCGTCGAGTTCGTGGCTGGTTACCTATTCGGATGCCATTACGTTATTACTCGCATTTTTTGTCATGATTTTATCCGTATCCGATTTAAATCAAGGCAAGGTTGAGGCTTTGCAGCAAGGCTTAGCTGAGGTAAATGCCTCACAACAACCAACGACTCCATTTACTGATATCAAGCGCGGTTTAGACGACTTTGTGAAGGAGAATGGGCTCGAAGATCAGGTCAGTGTTACGTTAGATCAACGTGGTGTGCAAATTGAATTTGCCAATGTAGCGCTCTACGATTCTGGATCCGCAGACTTAAAAGATAATGCCCTGCCTTTATTGCAAGAGTTAAGTCGGGTTATCCGTGATGTCAGTGGTGACAGCCACATGGTCGAGGTCGAAGGGCATACCGATGACGTACCGATAACAACCGAACAGTTCCCATCGAACTGGGAGTTGTCTTCTGCAAGAGCGACCCATGTGGTTAAGTATCTTTTAGCCTCCGGTATTGCCAAAGAGCGCTTAAAAGCGTCAGGTTTTGCCGATAGCCGGCCTAAGCCCGTTGCGGAGGGTGAAAGCGAAAGCCTAGAACAGCAGCGCAAAGACAATCGTCGGGTTGTGGTAGCCGTGCGCAGGTATTAATGATTAAAACGCATAGAGACAACAAAGGGGCCGAAGCCCCTTTGTTATTTTATACAGGAATTATTCACCTTTAGGGTTATAAATCCAAAGCATGTTATTGGTGTGATTACCGGTATCTTCACCGATCAACACGCGACCGTCATCAAGCACAACAAGGTTGTCTGGTTGAGCGATATTATCAACTGAACAACGATTTTCTGAGAGTGATGAATCATAAGCACCACCAACAACAACTGGATCCATACGGCTGACATCGTAGTTAGAATGCAAACCTAAACGGTAAACGATACCGCACCGGTTTGTTTCAATTTGAATGTCACCACTGGTATCTGACATGCCACCTTTTACATCAGACATAGCAACGTACATGAACGGAACAGCGCCACTGGCCGCACCATCATAGTTGATATTAATGCCTTCCATTTTATTGAATTCAACGGTGGCACCTACCGCTTCAGCTGCACGCAATGTTTCAAGGAATGCGACGCGATCATCGGCTGCCGTACCCGCTGCCCATTCCGCCACATCAGCATCACTGATGTAACTTGTTTCACCGTCAACGAAGTCGGTTTCGTCGATTGAATCGTACGAATCAACCCATGCTTCGATTTCTGCGTTGGTTGCGTGCGCTAATTCAATCCAAGTAATATCGAAACCGGCTTTTGAGTGATCGCGAGTAGCGTCTTGCGCAACTTTCGCGGCATACAAAGTACCGGACGATAGATCCCCCGCGGTGTCTGCAACGAATTTAAAGAAGCCTTTATTTGAGCCATCGTCGGTCAGATATACTGTTTTACGATCAGGCATGATAACTGGGTTTTCGTGAGCTACACGACCAAGAGTGAAGTGCTTAATAGGAGTTGGCGCTGCATCCGTTGGGTTTGTTATTTCGACAATGTAGCCATAATCATATGGGTTCGGAAAGGTACCGCCTAAGTAGGATTGAATGTTTTGCACATCAGGATAGCTTGGATAACCGCCTGAGTAAGTAGTGTCGTTCCACCGTACGGTATTTTCGGCTTCGTAGTTTTCTTCAGATGTTAACGGGGTGCCCCAAGGAGAGACAGTACCGAAACAGTTAATCATGGTGCCGTTCACAGAGCTGAAATCAATATTCAAGGCATCGCTTACAGACCAGCTACCATCTTCTTGACGGGCAATGCTCATACGCGACATTGCGCCAGGGCGATCTTCCCAAGCGGTAAATAGGAAGCCTTCAGAGCCGTCGGCATTGTTAGGAATAAAAGCATTAAAATCTGGATTGTTAGATTGTTTAATCGAAGCATCACCTGCGGCGTTAACGATATGGCCAAGCCCAAATGGTAATGCACCAGAGAAAGTATCGCCTTCGCGCCCAATCGCTTGATAGCTACCAATTGCCATTTGCGTTGACTGAGCTTCTACAGAATCTGAGGCCGGTACCGCTACTGACTGTAAGCGCGGATCGATATTATCGATATCCGCTCCAACCCATGCGCCAACGGCCGCTTTCGCTTCGTCGCCAGGTAGTGAAGAGCTCGGATGTTGAATGTTGAAAAAGAATTCACCGTTGTCAGTATTGAACATACCGGTTAACTCAGAGCCTAGCGGAGTGGTTGCTAGACGGATCAGTTTTGGTGCTACAGTCGCATCAGCACCATCAGCACCATCAGCACCATCAGCACCATCAGCACCATCAGCACCATCAGCACCGTTAGAACCATTGCTGCCGGCTAAACCAGGAGCGCCATCTTGAGTGATGATGGTCGTAGTACCATCAACACCATCTTTACCATTCTTACCGTCGTCTCCGCCGCAGGCGGTAACTAAAAATGCCGATGCAATTGCTACCGCCAAGAGGCTCTTATTAGTATTCATGCTTAAATTCCTATTAGTTCAGGGAGGACAAATTTAAGTCATGTAATCTAGAGGTGGATTGTTACGGAATTATTCGTAGTTTGTTATGGTTTATTGACACTTAAAGTTCTAATCCCAATTTAAGCGCATATCCCAATGATACACTCGGTGCGCTCCATCGAGAGGGGGAGTGCTTTCGTCAATTTCTTTATATACATTGGTCACTGGACTCCATGTGGCATCGCGTCCGTTAATAAAACTTTGGTGGCGAACAATGTGGCTGTACGCCTTGTTTAAATCCAATGCGCGACGCATAGATGGCGTGATTAAGGCATATACATCTGCTGCTTGAATTTTATCTACATCCGGAGTTCCGTCTTTGTACCACTTTTCGATAATCTCAGGGTTGCTTCTGAACTCACTTCCGCCTCCGGCACGTTGCAAATAATTTAGAATTTCTCCTCCTTCTTCATTAAAGTTCGGAGCGTCTTTCATGCCATGCAAATTGATGTAACCCCAACCTTGGCCTCCACTTACTTTTCGAGCCATCGAAAACGTGCTGTCGATGGTCGTACCAATAGCTGCATGACATCCCATGCAAAACATAGTTTCCTCGTAGGATTGCGGGCGAAGATCACCGTTGTAGTCTTCAATAAAACCTTGCACAAACCAGCCTAGTCCGTTATCGAGACCCTCATCGCCGCGCTTAATGAAATTAGGCACTTGTTCTAGAAGTTTCTCCTTGCGCTCGTTGGCATAGCGACTATCAATGACGTATCGATTTAAAACATTGACCTTTCGCATGTATCGTAATTCTTTCATTCTCGCCGGAATTGAAATATTTCCTTGAATATCAGTGCCGACATAACGCACTGAATGCATAAACTCTGTACCTTGTGGAAACTGTTGGAATTCAATTTTCTCATCGCTGGCGTCGCCAAGGTAATGGCTGCTTTTGGTAATGGTGTCGATGATCGAAAGCTTGCCATCCCTATTTAAGTCCGCATTGATTTCGCTTTCGTCAATGTTCCAAAAATTTACGCTGTCTATGTTCTTTAAATTCAGTTCAGTAAGCGTTAAGTTGATAAAATAAATATCACGATTAAACTGTCCGTTTAGTTCACGAAATTTTTTTGGAAGACGGATAACAACATCATCCGTTGAACCATTGGTTGGCCAAAATGTCCCCGGAAACGGTTTATAATTAAAAGCAACCCAGCCACTGTCATCAAGTGCGAGTCCGTTGGCGTCGAATGCTGCGGCTCCTTTGTGGTAATTGGTTAAATCAGGGATAAAACCCGTCCAGCCGCTATCGCTTAATATTTTTGGAAGACTTTGGTAGTTTTCAGTTGCAACATATTTTCGAATACTTTGATCATCGACATCTTTGAGCCATTGGCTTCGGTCTTCAAAAAGATTGCTCCAGTGGTTGGTAACGCCAATATCAGAGAAAATATAGCTACCTTGAATGCTGCCGTCGTCTAGCTGGTTAAGACGATCTTCCCCTTTGCGATCATAAAGTTGATGGCAGGTATAACAAGGGTTGTATTTTTGTTCAGTGCGGGTATAGCACTGTGGTGGAATGCTTGCTTCGTCGTTAAAAATGCGTTCATTTGTAATGTGTACGCGCTTGGTCTTTTCGACTTCTGGTAAAATCGAAGTGTCTGTTTGGCCGCAGGCGCTGAGGTAAAAGCTAATAAAGATGCTGGCTATGAGGGTAGTTTTATTGCGGATATCAGTCATGATACTGCTCTGATCTGTTAGCGAATAGCACGAAGGATATTTCTGAATTGTGACAATTATATTAATGGCGCGTAATTGATAAAGTGTCATAATTCGGAAATACACTATGGTCCGAGTAAAAATTCAGTAGAAGCTATGGAAATTAGGACGCTCATGAATAGTACTATCTTTAAATTCTTAAATATCCTATGGGTACCCAGTATTCTTGTTCTGAGCGGATGTCAGCCTCAGTCATCCGATGTTTTGGATGTTAAGCCGCCACTTTCTTTTGATGCCGGTGCGAACTCTAATATTTGGTATCAATCTGCCCAGGATTCGCTGCAAGCGGATTTTGCTAAGTTTGAAGCGATTCAAAATCAAATCGGTAGCGCTAAAAATGTTATTTTGTTTGTTGGTGATGGTATGAGTATTTCGACCATTACCGCAGCACGAATTTTGGACGGTCAGCTACGCGGTGAAAGCGGTGAAGAGAACCAATTAAGCTTTGAGAAATTTCCGTTTACCGGGTTTTCAAAAACCTACAACGTCGATGCGCAAACCCCCGACTCTGCTGGCACTATGACGGCGATGATGTCTGGTGTTAAAACTGATGCTGGTATTGTTGGGTTGAGTGAAGAGGTTACTCGGGGCGATTGTGCTAGTAGCAAGGGAACTGAGGTTATCTCTGCGCTTGAGCTGGCTGAAATAGCAGGTATGGCGACAGGGATTGTTACTACCGCTCGGTTGACACATGCAACGCCTGCTGCAACTTACGCACATAGTCCTGATCGTGATTGGGAAGATGTTTCAGATATGCCGGCTAGTGCCATTGCGCAGGGCTGTATGGATATCGCAGATCAATTTGTTCATTTAAAGGAAAAAATTGAGCAGGAGTATGGTGTAAGCGTCGATGGAATTGATGTTGCTATGGGCGGTGGGCGACGTCACTTTCTGCCGAAAGATGCTGCATTTAATTCGCCTGATGCCGTAAGTGCTATTGAAGGTGATCGTACTGACAATCGCGATCTAATTGCTGAATGGAAAAAGCTATATCCCTCTGGTCAATATGTTATGGATCAGACTGGTTTTGATGCGCTTACTACAGCTGCACAATTACCAGTACTAGGCTTGTTCAATGAATCGCATATGCGCTACGAAATGGATCGAAAAAATGATGTCTCCGGGGAGCCATCGCTTAGTGAGATGACAGCCAAAGCGATTCAGTTGTTAGAGGCTAAGGATAAAAATAAAGGGTATTTTTTAATGGTTGAAGCAGGTCGTATTGATCACGGCCATCATGCAGGCAGCGCCTTTAATGCTTTACATGAATCCATTGAACTTAGCCAAGCGGTGGCTAAAGCTCAAGCATCTACAAATCCGAATGAAACCTTGATTATTGTTACCTCGGATCATAGCCATGTCTTTACGATGGCAGGCTATCCGAAGCGCGGTAATCCAATTTTGGGTAAAGTTGTTTCTGTTGGTAGTGATCAAGAGGCACTGGCTTTAGATGATATGCCTTATACCACGCTGGGGTATGCTAACGGGCGTGGCTTTAAAGATTTAGGTGATGAGACAGATGGTGATTTAGCTTATGAGCATCCGGTTGATCAGGGCCGTAAGGATTTAAATTCTATCAATACTGAAACACCAGGATATCACCAAGAAGCCTTAATTCCCTTGGAGTCCGAAACTCACTCTGGCGAAGATGTGGGTATTTTTGCCACTGGTCCGGGCGCACATTTAGTGAGCGGTGTTCATGAGCAAAATGTGATTTTTCATATTATGAATTACGCCGCTAATTTAACAGGAAAAGCGACGTCTACGCTGCCTAAAAAATAATATTAAAATAGAGCATAAAAAAGCCCTGCAATGCAGGGCTTTTTATTTGGATGCGATTTTTTAGCTGGAGACGATTTCGTAACAAGGTTTGTAATTACCTTTTATCTTCATTCTTCCATGCTCTACCATGGCTCTGAGTAGTCGATCCATTCCTTCTAATATGTCGCGATCACCAGTGATTTGATATGGCCCGTTTTCACGTACTCGACTCACGCCATCGGCTTTCACATTGCCGGCTACAATGCCAGAAAATGCACGTCTTAAATTCGCGGCAAGTTCGTGGCCCGGTAACGTATGGGTGAGCGCCAATGACTGCATGGCTTCATGAGTCGGATCAAAGGGATGTTGAAATTCATCTTGAATTGTCAGTGCCCAATTATAGAAAAAAGCATCATTGTGTTCACGTCTGAACGTCTCGACTTCGTGAATCCCTGCTTTCATCCTACGAGCGACCTTTTCTTCATCAGCTATGATTATTTCATAACGTTGCTGTGCATCTTTACCAAGAGTTTCACCAATAAAGCGATCAATATCGTACAAATACTCCTCTGCTTCTTTTGGTCCAGTGATAATCAGTGGGAAAGGTATTCTCGCGTTATCCGGATGAGACAATACACCGAGTAAATAAAGGAGCTCCTCTGCTGTGCCAGGGCCGCCAGGGAAAATAACGATGCCATGAGCTAAACGGATAAAAGCCTCTAAACGCTTTTCGATATCTGGAAGAATAACAAGTTGATTAACAATTGGGTTGGGCGCTTCTGCCGCGATAATGCCCGGCTCAGTAATACCGATATAGCGTCCGTCGCGGATGTGTTGTTTTGCATGGCCGATGGTTGCACCTTTCATCGGCCCTTTCATTGCGCCTGGTCCGCAACCAGTACCAATATCCATACCACGCAGACCTAACTGATACCCGACGTCTTTAGTGTATTGGTATTCATGCGGTGCGATTGAATGACCGCCCCAACAGACGACTAAATTCGGCTGCATATCGGGTTGTAGAATATTGGCGTTTCTTAAAATGTGGAAAACAGCATTAGTGATGTCTTCGCTGTTATTAAGGTTAAAACGGTGAGCTTTTAAAATAGACTCATCGACGTACAAAATATCGCGTAATACCGAAAATAATTGTTCACGCACACCGCGAATAATTTCGTTATCTACAAAGGCGTTTGCCGGTGCTCCAGTGAGTCGTAAGATAATGCCACGGTCTTCTTGATCGACGACAATATTAAAGTCTTTATATTCTTTTTCTAATTCTAAATAATCATCATTTTGGCTACCTGCACTCAATACCGCATAAGAACAGCGTCGCAATAATTCATGGGTGCGGCTACTAACGTCTTTGAGTTGCTGAATTTCGTAGCGTGAGAGTACACGTAGATGGGTTTTAGGGTGAATCAGTTCGTAGTGTCTTGCCATATAGTACTCCTATGCCCACAGTTCCATGGGGCCGTAATGGCTTAATAACCGCAATAGATCGGTGCGGGTAATGATGCCAGTCAACTGATGTTGACGATTGATCACCGGCAGAGCGCCAAGATCATGTTGATATAAAATTTGTGCTGTTTGTCGTATATCGGTGTTTTCTAAGATGCAGTAAACCGGATGCATGGCATGCTGCAAAATATTATTGCCAATCGCTTTAGGGGTTTCGATGAGTGTTGCCATAATGTCACGATCGAAAACAATTGCATGGATCGCATGGTGTTCGTCGATGACGGGGAGATGTCGATATCCGCTTTCTTTTATCGCTAGCCAAGCATCGCCGACGGTGGCTGTTGTGCTTAAAGTTTTAAGTTCGGTCGCCATAATGTCGGTAGCATAAGCAACAAGCTGGGGTTCATGCTCAGTGTGTTCTTGATAGTCGTGAATAGCTTGCTGAGCGTGTTGCGAAGGGGATTTTAGGTTCGAGTGTATCTTAGCAACGGCTTGAGTTGCTGCTGTTGCTTTAATTTGCAACGAAGGGGCTGACACAGGCGTTTCAATGCGCCGACCCATGTCAAAAACATACACTCCCATAGACGTTTAGTTCGATCCTTTTCCGCCGCAGTTGCTTTGACTATAGCAGTGCGGCAGTCAAGTGTCATGCTCCCGAATACGACATTGCCGCCGACGATAGATGCAAAACGATTAGGAGTGTTGATCGAGTAAGGTTAACCGATCAAGAATATTATCGGTGTAGCGCATGACTAAAAAGGGCACTAGCTTAGCGTCGGTATTGGTGGCCGCTGTTTGAATAAATATCCATTGGCTACGAATTTTTGAGAGCAAAGCTTGAGCTTCGTCTGATGTGGCTTGGCTTTTCATATCGGCTAAACCGCGATCGAATTGTTTACACAGGGCTGCAATATCAATTTGATCTGTGGTCAGTGGGGCACCCATAGAAGACGCGGCACGTTCTATGTAGCGTTCTACGACCGAGATCATAAGATTCTTTTGATTGCGGCTCCATTGTTCGTATTCTGAGGGTTTTGTTTCTGAATTTTGTCTTAGGTTTTCGCCAAGTTTTTCTAGCTCATCAAGCATCGCACGCTGTGCTTCACGCATCAGCGTAACAACCTGCAACTCAGGATAATTACTTTCTTGGATTTCATTTAGATTTTGCTTTAAGTAACTGTCAAACGTCATCCACCGCTGTTGGATGTTTTGTTTGTACGGTAAATAGGAACCATCCAATTGCTTACTAATATCCGCATGAAGTGCTTCTACTTCGCTGCGACGTTGGCTAAGTTCGGCAATGCGTTGGGTATTCCCCTCGTCTGCTTGAACATGGTAATACTTAAGCAATAGCATTTTGACGTCGACTGACAATTGAAAGACACTGCGCTCAAGCTCAGAATTGTCGGCATAAGCTGGTAGGCTAACAAACAAGGTGAGGAGCAGGGATCTTAGGAGTAACATAGGCCCATCTCTGATTTTGAAATATTTATAATAGTCTGTGACGAGTTCACCATTAACTGTCTCAGACTGCAAGGGCCAGCTAGGCCTTAATTACCTATTTGGATGGTTATGGAACGAGTTTACCGTTTAACAATATCGTGTCCCGATCGGGTCGGTATAGTAGCCAAAGTCGGTCAGTTTTTCTCCGCACATGGCGGTTGGATAGTGGAAGCAAATCACTATTCAGACCCAGTGACTGGAAGGTTCTTTATGCGGCACTGTATTCGCGCGGATTCTCTGCCGTTCGATCTTGATGTTTTGAAAGAGAACTTTGCGCCGATTGCTGAAGAGTTTGGAATGAGCTGGCAGGTCAGCGATTCGGGGGCGCCAAAGAAAGTAATTCTCATGGCAAGCAAACAGAGTCATTGCTTAGTTGATTTGTTGCACCGCTGGCATAGCAAAGAACTCAATTGCGATATTCCGTGCGTAATATCTAACCATGATGATTTACGTTCCTTAGTTGAGTGGCATGGAATTCCTTTCTTTCATGTGCCCGTAGATAAAGACAATAAAGCGGAACATTTTCGTCGGGTAAATGCCATTGTTGAAGAGCACGCAGCAGATACCATTGTACTTGCGCGCTACATGCAGATTATTCCCCCAGAGTTGTGCGTAAAATATGTTGGGCAGGTGATTAACATACATCACAGCTTT